>NZ_JBGOFY010000004.1:0-307081 GCF_041520885.1 Xanthomonas sp. NCPPB 2922
GGGCCAGCCCCGCAAACTCTGCCTTCTTGCTCGCGTTGCTGGGGTAGTGCTCGATGGCTTCCAGGAAGCTCCGCACATCATCGGCTTTGTAGTCTTCAACAGGCTTGTCACCGACCAACGCGACGAACAGCCCCAAGCTGTATTCGGTGTCAAAGATGTTGGTCGCACTTCGGCCGACCCGTTTCATCTCACGAACATGGATGGCTGCGCGTTCAGAAAACAACGACCCGGCCTTCTTCCTCACTTCGGTGGAAGAGGGCAGCGGGAGATTTTTCAACGCTTCGAGCAGCCGAGTATGGTCTTCGGCTCCGTCAGCAGACAGTTCCATCCCACCCACCTTGATGGTGTAGGGCTGAGCTTCGTTGCCTTGCAATGCGGCCAAAGCCTGGCTCAGCAAATCGTCCTTCATGCTGCTTGCCCCCCGCCGCATCCGATCGAATGCTTCCGAGAGTGCCACAGCAGTTCGAGCTACGGCCAGTCGGGCAGCATCACCCAGGGACAAGCGAACGGGACGGACAAGGTAGCGCGAGCCAATGATGGCTTGCAGGTCGGTCGGGACGAAGAAGCGCACGTAGAGCCCAGCAGGGCGGCGCAGAAAATAAGGCCTCGGCACGGGGTGTGATACCTCGTTTGATACCTAACGCAGGCTCAAACTGAACATCAAACCCCGGGCCGAACCTTCGCAGAATCAAGCACTTACTGCTCTCTTCCGCGTTCAGATGGTGGAGGTGGGCGGAATCGAACCGCCGTCCGGAAGCACTCCATCCCCAGCACTACATGCTTATCCCTCCGTTAGATCTCGTTCCCAGGCAGCACGGCGGGCAAAGCGCACCTGAAAACCAGCCTGCTTGATCTAACCGATAGCTGACAGGCAGCCACTACCGGCGGTTCCGTGATAATGACCCTACATCTACGAGCACGGGCACAAGTAGTTTCGGGGGTTCGCCTTAGGCGGCTGTAGAACTACAACTAAAGCCAATTAAGCGGCGATAGCGAAGTCCGAACCGTAGTTGTCGTCGTTGGCAACTAAAAGTTTGCTGCTGGATTAACGAGGAAAGCTGCCCCCTCGGCATGCGCCAAGCGACTTCGCGACCCCCGTCGAAACCAGTGCACCCCCGGGGAAAGCATCAAAACGCTGACGTGACCAGTGTAGGGATCGGCGCGCCCGGTCACAAGTAGTGAGATAGGCAGCGCTTACAGTGGCTTCAGTTGCACAGGCCGGAACTATCCGGAACTGAAGGAGCTACTGGATGAGCACAGGCAAGCGCCCCACCGGCCCGCGCACGACGCGCGCCGCAACCAAGAAGGCCGCCAAGACCGCCCCGCCGGCCAAGCGCCGTTCGGGGCGTCAGGCCGCCGCCAAGGCGGAAACGCAAGAGGAAAACGGCCATCGCACGCGGGTGCAGGGCAAGGCCCGCACCGTCATCTACATCCATGGCATCGGCAACAAGCCACCGGCCGAGGTGTTGCGCTGCCAGTGGGACAAGGCCTTGTTCGGCCGCCCGATGGGTGAGCGCACGCGGCTGGCGTACTGGGTCAACCGCGAGCGCTACCCGGTGCCGGAGCCCGGCAGTTGCGATGGCCGCGATGTGGGGCCGGCGTTGAACCAGAGCGTGCAGCGGGCGTTGAGCACGCTGGGGTTGGTGCCGGGCGAGCAGGACCTGCATGCGCTGGCCGATGCGCTGGCACAGAGCGAGCAGGAGCGTGCTGATCTGCACCAGATGCTGGACGAGCTGCAGGCCGCGCCGCTTGCCGGCGGCGTGCAGGCGAAGGGGCCGATCGATGCGATCAACCGCGTGCTGCTGCGGCTGATTTCTGCGGCGCTGCTGCAGGATGTGCACGATCTGTTCTTTGTCCCGGAGCGGGCCGCGCAGATGCGCGAAAGCCTGGCGCAACGGTTGCGCGCCGGTGGCGGGCCGTTCGTGGTGGTGGCGCACAGCCAGGGCTCGATGATTGCCTACGACGTGCTGCGGCAGTTGCAGGCCGATGGCTGCGAGGTGGCGCTGTTTCTGACCCTGGGCTCGCCGCTGGGCCTGCCGCAGGTGCGCAGCATGTTCAAGCGCTGGACCGGGACGCGCAAACTGCCGTTCCCCGACTGCGTACGGCGCTGGGTCAACGTGGCCGAAACGCGCGATCCGATCGCGCTGGATCCAGACCTGACTGACGACATCGCCAATGCCAAGGGGCGGTTCGAAAACATCGCCGCCGCGCGGCTCAACCCGGACTGGGAGCACAACCCGCATTCGGGCTCGGGATATTTGGCAATTCCGCAGGTGCGTGCAGCGGTGCGGCAGGCGGTGGGTGTGGGCTTCGATCAACCGGTCTCCAATGCGGTGCTGATCAAGGACCTCAGTGAGCAGCTCGAAGCGCACGGCGCAGACTACCGGCATGAGGTGTTGATCGAACTGGACCGTCGCGTCCTGGGTGCGGACCCGGCCGGCGTGCGTGCGCACTTGCTCACCCACATGCGCCAGATTGCCGGGCATAGCACCGGCCTGGACGGCGATGCATTGGATGAGGCGATCGAACTCGAAGACAGCCTGCAGCGCTTCATTTCGGCGCGGCTGACGCGGTTCGAGATCGAAACGCTGCAAAGCCGCTACCGCGCACTGGGTTTCCGGCGCGTCTGGCGCGATGCCGGCAAGCGGGCGCTGATCCACGTCTCGGGCAACGTGCTGCATGTGAATGCAGCACGCACGGCGTATCGCGCACGTGGGCAGCAGATCGGCTGGGCGGTCCTGGATACCGGCATTGCGGCCGGGCATTCGCATTTCTTCGTGCCGGGCGAGCGCGACAATGTGGTGGCGCAGTGGGATTGCACGCGGCGCGGCGCGCCCAAGCGGCTGACGCGGGCCGATGGCAAACGGTTCACCGCACTCGACGGGCACGGCCATGGCACGCACATCGCCGGCATCATCGCCGGCTGTTGCCGGGCGACGGTGCCCGATGCCAGTGGCAAGCCGGGCGAACTGCTGGAATTTGCCGGCATGGCGCCAGAGACGCAGCTCTATGGCTTCAAGGTGCTGGACGACGCCGGCAACGGGCGCGATTCGTGGATGATCAAGGCGGTGCAGCACGTGGCCGACCTCAACGAGCGTGCCGGCGAGCTGGTGATCCACGGGGTCAATCTCAGCCTGGGCGGGTGCTTTGACCCGGAAAGCTACGGCTGTGGCTTCACGCCGTTATGCAACGAGTTGCGGCGGTTGTGGCGGCAGGGCGTGCTGGTAGTGGTGGCGGCCGGCAACGAAGGCCTGGCCTGGCTGATGCAGAACGACGGCGGCACCTATCCGGCGAACATGGATCTGTCGATCAGCGATCCGGGCAATCTGGAGGACGCGATCGTGGTGGGATCGGTGCACAAGAGCAGCCCACACAACTACGGCGTGTCGTATTTTTCATCCCGCGGGCCGACCGCCGATGGCCGCTCCAAACCCGATGTGGTCGCCCCCGGCGAAAAGATCCTGTCCGCGTACTACGGCTTCGACCCGCGCGACCCGTCCAGCCTGATGGTCGAGATGAGCGGCACCAGCATGGCCGCACCGCATGTGTCCGGCGTGCTGGCCGGGTTTTTATCCGCACGCCGCGAGTTCATCGGCTTTCCGGACCGGGTCAAGCAACTGCTGCTGGACACCTGCACCGACCTGCAGCGCGATCGCTACGTGCAGGGCAGGGGGGTGCCGAATTTGATGCGGATGCTTGGAGAGACGTGATGGCGCGGGAGTTGGGAGTAGGGAATCGGGAATCGCAAAAGCGAAGGTTGGTCGATGAGAGCCGGTACCACGCAGCGTGATGAGCTCGAGTTCGGCTAGCGACGCGTTGCGCCGCGAGAACGGGCAGGAGTCCTCGTCAGCGCACTGCCCGGATGTCCGCCACCTAGCTGGCGATGCCAGCCATCATCAAGCTCAGGCGATGCCGCCTTTACGATTCCCGATTCCCCAATCCCGATTCCCGGCTTACTCACGCATCCCGATTATGCCGCCGCATCACGCGCTGCTTGTCGCGCTGCCAGTCGCGTTCCTTGGCGGCATCGCGCTTGTCGTGCGACTGCTTGCCCTTGGCCAATGCGATCTCCAGCTTGACCTTGTTGCTGCTCCAGTACAGCGCGGTGGGCACCAATGTGTAGCCTTCGCGCTCCACGCGGGTCAGCACCTTGTCGATCTCGGCCCGGTGCAGCAGCAGCTTGCGGTCGCGGCGTTCCACCGGGATCACGTGGGTGGAAGCCTGGATCAACGGGGTGATCTGCGCGCCGATCAGGTAAATCTCGCCCGACCGCACGTAGGCGTAGCCGTCGACGATGTTCGCGCGCCCGGCGCGGATGGCCTTGACCTCCCAGCCCTGCAGGGCCAGACCGGCTTCATAGCGCTCCTCGAGGTGGTACTCGTGGCGTGCACGTTTGTTCAGGGCGATGGTTTTCGTGGCCGTCGCGCTCTTTGCTTTATCCTTGGCAGGTTTCTTGCTCATGCCGCTATTGTCGCCGATTCGGCGTCGCCAAACGATCGCCCGTCTTTCACAAGTCAGAGAATGCCTACCATCCGTCGCAGCGCCCTTGTCGAACACAGCGCCACCCGCATGTTCGATCTGGTCAATGATGTCGCCGCCTATCCGCGCCGCTTCGGCTGGTGCGACGCTGCGCATGTGCTTGAAGAGGACGACGCCCACATCGTGGCGCGGCTGGACCTGGGGCTGGGGTCGTTCCGCACCTGGTTCACCACCGAAAACATCCTGGAGCGGCCCGAACGCATCGTGATGCATCTGCGCGACGGGCCGTTCAAGCGCCTGGAAGGCCTGTGGGAATTTCAATCGCTGGGTGACAACGCGTGCAAGGTGAGCCTGACCCTTGAAGTGGAAACCAGCTCGCGGCTGCTGGGCCCGGCGCTGGCGCTGGGCTTCCAGGGCCTGGCCGACCGCATGGTCAACGATTTCGTGCGGGTCGCCGATCGCGGCGACGTCTAGTCATGCGGGTGGAGGTGATCGTCGCCTGGCCGGACCGCTACTGCGCGGTCCAGCTGGAACTTGCCGAGGGCGCCACCGTGGCCGAGGCCGTTGCCGCCTCCGGGTTTGCCGGTCACCAGGCGCTGGTCGCCCAGGCGGTGCATGGCGTGATTGCCACGCCGGCCCAGGTGTTGCACGACGGCGACCGCGTCGAATTGCTCAGGCCGCTGCTACTGGACCCGAAGGAGGCGCGCCGGCGTCGTGCCGCGCCCGCCAAACAGGCGCCGGGCACGCGAAAGAAGCGCAATGCTTCGCCGTAAGATGCGTTTGATGCGCGTGGAGAGATGAGTTGCCATCGGCCCC
The DNA here is from genome assembly GCF_041520885.1 of Xanthomonas sp. NCPPB 2922. Classification (NCBI taxonomy): domain Bacteria; kingdom Pseudomonadati; phylum Pseudomonadota; class Gammaproteobacteria; order Lysobacterales; family Lysobacteraceae; genus Xanthomonas; species Xanthomonas sp. NCPPB 2922. The sequence goes on from NZ_JBGOFY010000004.1 coordinate 5,296, forward strand.
AGGCACGGGGCGGGCTTCAAAAGAGCAGGGCGCTAAGAGGCAGCGCCTCGGAGCACGTGCATGGCAGCAACAGGCGCAGCATCCTGTGGGGGCATCGAGACAAGCAGGGCTGGCCGTTGACCAGCGATACCCCGATCAAGCAGCAGCGAGCGGTGATCCACTCGCCGCGCTAGCGTCCTCAGCGGCCGCGCTGCTTCTTCTTGTCGCGGGCCAGGTTGCGGCCGAACTGCTTGGGCGCCGACTTGGCCAGCTGCTCGTCCTGGGCCGGGAAATAATCGCCTTCCCAACGCACGACCTGCTCATTTTCGAAGAATACGGTGAAGTTCTTGACGTCGGTCCGCGCCAGACGATCGACACGCTGCGTGGACGTGTAGTCCCAACGCTGGGCATGGAACGGATCGGGGATGGACGGTGTTCCCAGCAACGCGCTGACCTGCTGCTTGCTCTGGCCTACCTGCAGTTGCTCCACGGCGGTCTGTTTGATCAGATTGCCCTGGTAGATCGGCTGCTTGTAGATGATGCCGCAGCCAGCGGTGGAGAGTGCAACGGCGGCGACCAGCAGGAGATTGCGCATCGGGGATTAAGTGCTGAGGAAATCACGCCGATGATACACTCCCGGCGGTCGCCGCGACCCGTCTCAGGCAGCTGGCGCTAAATCGCCAATGAACGGAGAACGTATGGAAACCCACGACCTGCGCAAAGTCGGGCTCAAGGTGACCCATCCGCGTATGCGGATCCTGGAACTGCTCGAACAGAAGAGCAACCAGCACCACCTCAGCGCAGAAGACATCTATCGCCAGCTGCTGGACCATGGCGACGAAATCGGCCTGGCCACGGTTTACCGCGTGCTGACCCAATTCGAGGCTGCTGGCCTGGTGTTGAAGCACAATTTCGAAGGCGGCCAGGCCGTGTACGAGCTGGACCGCGGCGGCCATCACGACCACATGGTCGATGTGGACACCGGCCACGTGATCGAGTTCGAGAGCGAAGAAATCGAAGCGCTGCAGCGCCAGATCGCGGCGCAGCATGGCTACGAGCTCGAAGAACATTCGCTGGTGCTGTACGTGCGCAAGAAGCGCCCGCGCTGACGCCACGTTGCTGTAGGCAACACTGACAAGGCGGCTTCGGCCGCCTTGTGCATGTTTGGGAGAAGCGCATTGCTATCTGCTGCGCGCGACGTGCTATCCGTTTTGGCGTTAGATGAAACAGCGGTCAGCGTTCTGGCGCGTAAGTGCGTTTTGGTGCGCCGCACAGCGCGTGCCCGCCGCTGCGCCTGCACGCGACGATTGAGTACTGCCATCCCACTACTCAACTGCCGATGCAGGAGGTCTGCAGTGATGCGTGGATTGCGCATGTCACGTGTGGCTAGGGCGTTGTGCAGTGCGCGTGCGCAGCAATTGCAGCGCGCGCCGCAATCGAGACGTCCGTGGTCAAGCGCGATGTACGCCTGCCGTTCGGCGGGAGCAAGCGCCCCAGCTTCAGTCTGGAATTGGTCTCAGGTAAGACACTGGCGCCGCATTGTCGCGATGCGCCGTAAATACTGCATCGGGTGCCGGCTTACCGAATCACCAGGCCTGCGCTATCGAACAGGCCAATCGCACTGAGAGTCGGAGCTCAACAGGCATGCCGATCTACCGATCGCAGCAATATCCAGCCCCGCAAGCGCGGAGGGAAAGTCAGTGCGAACTCGGGCGGGCACATCGCGCTGCGAGCCCGCAGCACGATGTGCCCGCCCTGCAACTCAGGCGCTCTGCAGCAGCTTGCGCGCCGCCGCGCGGGCTTCCTTGCTGACTTCCACGCCGCCGAGCATGCGCGCCAGTTCTTCCTGGCGTGCCTGCGGGCCGAGCAGTTCCACCGCGCTCTGGGTCATGCCATCCACCGGCGCCTTGCTCACGCGGTAATGCGCGTGGCCCTTGGCGGCGACCTGTGGCAAGTGGGTGACGCACAGCACCTGGCGTTCTTCGCCCAGGGCACGCAGCTTCTGGCCGACGATGTCGGCCACCGCGCCGCCGATGCCGGAATCGACCTCGTCGAACACCATGGTCGGCACGCTGTCCAGGCCGAGCGCCGCCACTTCGATCGCCAGCGAGATACGCGACAGTTCGCCGCCGGAGGCCACCTTGCGCAGGGCCCGCGGCGGCTGCCCGGCGTTGGCGGCAACCAGGAATTCCACCCGCTCGGCGCCATTGGGATCCGGGCGCAGGGTCTCTTGCGGCTGCAACTGGATCAAAAATTGCCCGCCGCCCATGCCCAGTTCACCGATCAGCGTGGTGGTGGCAGCGGACAACGCTTGCGCAGCGCTCTGGCGGCTGGCGCTGAGGACGCTGGCGGCGCCTTGCCAGACGCTGATGGCCGCCTCGATGTGCTTGTCCAGCTGCTGCAGGCGTTCGTCGGCGCCGCGCAGGTTCTCAACCTCTGCGGTGAGATGGTCACGATGCGCGGCCAGCTCGTCAGGCGAAACGCGGTGCTTGCGGGCCAGGTCATGCAGGCGGCCGAGACGGCGCTCCATGGCTTCGAACTGGGTGGGGTCGGCATCCAGGTCGTCGCGCACGCGGTCGAGCAGGGCGAGCGCTTCTTCGATCTGGATCGCGGCGCTGTCCAGCAGCGCATCCACTTCGCCCAGCCGCGGCTCGTGCTCGGCCACCCGGGCCAGGTCGTGCCGGCTGTCCTGCAGCAGGCCCAGCGCCGAAGGGCCCTCGTCGCCATTGAGCTGCTGGACCACGCTCTCGCAGGCGCCGATCAAGGCAGTGGCGTGTGCCTGGCGGCGATGGTTGGTGTCCAGCGCGGCGATGGCCGCCGGGTCCAGGTCCTCGCGCTCCAATTCGGCCAGTTGGTGCTCCAGAAAGCCGATGCGGTCGGAGACATCGCCTTGCGCAGACAGGGCATCGCGCTCGTCCAGCAGCGCCTGCCAGCGCTGGCTGGCCTGGCGCACCTGCTCACGCTGGGCGCTGTTGCGGGCGTAGGCATCGAGCAGGGCCAGCTGGCTGTTGCGGGCCATCAGCGCCTGGTGCTCGTGCTGGCCGTGGATTTCCACCAGCCGCGCGGCCAGGTCGGACAGCTGCGAGGAGGTCACCGGGCGGCCATTGATCCAGGCGCGGGAGCCGCCGTCGGCGCGAATGATCCGGCGCAGCTGGCATTGGGCATCGTCATCGAGCTCGTTGTCGGCCAGCCAGGTCAGGCCGGGGTGCTCGGCCGGCAGCTGGAATTCGGCCGACAGCTCGGCGCGGTCGGCCCCGTGGCGGACCACGCCGCTGTCGGCGCGCAGGCCGGACAAAAAGCCCAGCGCATCCACCATCAGCGACTTGCCGGCGCCGGTTTCGCCCGAGACCACGGTCATGCCCGGCCCGAATTCAAGTTCGGTGGCGCGGACAACGGCGAAATCCTTGATTGAGAGGTGTCTGAGCATGGGATCGAGTGTGAACGCTTTGGGGAAGCTTAGGGCCGATGGGGACGCTGGGGGAATGGGATGCTTGCCAACCCCGGAGCCAGACATTATCTATGCCCAGTCTCACCGGATGATCCCATGCGCGCGTCCCAGTCCCCAATGCTCGACCCCCGCGCACGCCACCTGCTGCGCACGCTGATCGCACGTTACATCCGCGATGGCGAACCGGTGGGCTCCAAGACGCTGGCCCAGCATGCCGGCCTGGATGTCAGCCCGGCGACGATCCGGAATATTTTGGCCGACCTGGAAGACATCGGGCTGCTCAGTTCTCCGCACACCTCGGCCGGGCGGGTGCCCACCGCGCACGGCTACCGGGTGTTCGTCGACAGCCTGGTGCAGATGCAGCCGCCCGGCGAAGAGGAGGTGCGCCGGCTGCGCGCCGAGTTGGCCAGCAGCAACGGGACGCAGTCGCTGCTGGGTAGCGCTTCGCAGATGCTGTCGGCGATGAGCCACTTCGTGGGCGTGGTGAGCGCGCCGCGCCGCGAGCAGTTTGCGTTCCGGCATATCGATTTCGTGCCGCTGGACGCGCGCCGGGTGCTGGCGATCCTGGTATTTGCCGACAACGAGGTGCAGAACCGGGTGATCGAGCCGCGCCGCGCCTACGAGCCGGCCGAGCTGGAACGGGTGGCCAACTACCTCAACGCGCAGTTCGCCGGGCGCGCGCTGTCGGACATCCGCGCCTCGCTGCTGCGCGAACTGCGGCTGGCCAAGAATGAGATGGAGCAGTTGCTGGCGCACAGCGTGGACCTGGCCAGCGAAGCGCTGGTGCCGGCCGACGCCGACGACATGGTGATGGCCGGGCAGACCCGCCTGATGGGCGTGCAGGACCTGTCGGACCTGGACCGGCTGCGCGAGCTGTTCGAGGCCTTCGCCAGCAAGCGCGAGATCCTGCAGCTGCTCGAACGCACCATCCAGGCGCCGGGCGTGCGCATCTTCATCGGCGAGGAAACCGGCATGGTGTCGCTGGACGACGTCTCGCTGGTCACCGCTCCGTATACCGCCGGCGGCCAGGTGCTGGGCGTGTTGGGGGTGATCGGGCCCAAACGCATGGCCTACGACCGGGTGATTCCGCTGGTGCAGACCGCCGCGCAGATGCTGGGCGCGGCCATGGAGCCGCCCGGCACGCGATAACCGCGCTCGATCGGAGCGATGGAATTTGCTTGAAACGCGCGCGAGCGCCCACATACGGGGTGACGTTGGGGCGGGCGTTCCGCTTGCCCGGGAACTGCACATGAACCAAGACCACCCCGAATTCGACTCCGAAGACCTGTCCCAGAACCCGCCCGAGACCGATCCGCTCAAGGCCGAGATCGAGTCCTTGCGCAGCGAGATCGCCCTGGTCAAGGCCGACGCCCTGCGCGAGCGCGCCGACCTGGAGAACCAGCGCAAGCGCATCGCCCGCGATGTGGAGAACGCGCGCAAGTTCGCCAACGAGAAGCTGCTCGGCGAACTGCTGCCGGTGTTCGACAGCCTGGACGCGGGCCTCGCCGCCGCCGGCACCGAACCCAGCCCGCTGCGCGATGGCCTGGATCTGACCTACAAGCAGCTGCTCAAGGTCGCTGCAGACAACGGCCTGACCCTGCTCGACCCGGTCGGCCAGCCGTTCAATCCCGACCAGCACCAGGCGATCAGCCAGGGCGAGGCCGAGGGCATCGCGCCGGGCCATGTCGTGCAGGTGTTCCAGAAGGGTTACCTGCTCAACGAGCGCCTGCTGCGCCCGGCCCTGGTGGTCGTGGCCAAGCACGACTGAGCACTGCTGCCGGCTGAACCGGCCGGCGCAGACGCGGAACGCAGATTCGTACAGGTGGCTTGAACACCTGCGCACCACCCCCACATCTCAGCCAGACCCGGCGTCGCCGGACACAGCTAAAGACTCATCAGGAGCGTATCCATGGGCAAGATCATTGGTATTGACCTCGGCACCACGAACTCGTGCGTGGCGATCATGGACGGCGGCAAGGCCCGCGTCATCGAAAATTCCGAGGGCGATCGCACCACGCCCTCGATCGTCGCCTACACCAAGGACGGCGAAGTGCTGGTCGGTGCCTCGGCCAAGCGCCAGGCGGTGACCAACCCGAAGAACACCTTCTACGCGGTGAAGCGCCTGATCGGCCGCAAGTTCACTGACGGCGAAGTGCAGAAGGACATCTCCCACGTGCCGTACGGCATTCTGGCGCACGACAACGGCGATGCCTGGGTGCAGACCAGCGATTCCAAGCGCATGGCGCCGCAGGAAATTTCCGCACGCGTGCTGGAAAAGATGAAGAAGACCGCCGAGGACTTCCTGGGCGAAAAGGTCACCGAAGCGGTGATCACGGTGCCGGCGTACTTCAACGACAGCCAGCGCCAGGCCACCAAGGACGCGGGCCGCATCGCCGGTCTGGACGTCAAGCGCATCATCAACGAGCCGACGGCTGCTGCCCTGGCCTATGGCCTGGACAAGAACGGCGGTGACCGCAAGATTGCCGTGTACGACCTGGGCGGCGGCACCTTCGACGTGTCGATCATCGAAATCGCCGAAGTCGATGGCGAGAAGCAGTTCGAAGTGCTGGCCACCAACGGTGACACCTTCCTGGGCGGCGAAGACTTCGACAACCGCGTCATCGAGTATCTGGTCGACGAATTCAACAAGGATCAGGGCATCGATCTGCGCAAGGATCCGTTGGCGCTGCAGCGCCTCAAGGACGCCGCAGAGCGCGCCAAGATCGAGCTGTCGACCTCGCAGCAGACCGAAGTGAACCTGCCGTACGTCACCGCCGATGCCTCGGGCCCGAAGCACCTCAACATCAAGTTGACCCGTGCCAAGCTCGAAGCGCTGGTGGAAGACCTGGTCAAGAAGTCGATCGAGCCGTGCCGCACCGCGTTGAACGACGCCGGCCTGCGCGCCAGCGACATCAACGAAGTGATCCTGGTCGGCGGTCAGACCCGCATGCCGAAGGTGCAGCAGGCGGTTGCCGATTTCTTCGGCAAGGAACCGCGCAAGGACGTCAACCCGGACGAAGCCGTGGCCGTGGGCGCCGCGATCCAGGGCGGCGTGCTGGCCGGCGACGTCAAGGACGTGCTGCTGCTGGACGTGACCCCGCTGTCGCTGGGTATCGAAACCATGGGCGGCGTGTTCACCAAGATCATCGAAAAGAACACCACCATCCCGACCAAGGCCTCGCAGACCTTCTCCACTGCCGAAGACAACCAGTCGGCCGTGACCGTGCACGTGCTGCAGGGTGAGCGCGAGCAGGCCCGCTTCAACAAGTCGCTGGCCAAGTTCGACCTCTCCGGCATCGAGCCGGCGCCGCGTGGCATGCCGCAGGTGGAAGTGTCCTTCGACATCGACGCCAACGGCATCCTGCACGTGTCGGCCAAGGACAAGAAGACCAACAAGGAACAGAAGGTCGAGATCAAGGCCGGTTCGGGCCTGTCGGATGAAGAGATCCAGCGCATGGTCGCCGACGCGGAAGCCAACCGCGAAGAAGACAAGAAGTTCCAGGAGCTGGTGCAGACCCGCAACCAGGCCGATGGCTTGATCCACGCCACCCGCACCGCGATCACCGAGCATGGCAGCAAGGTGGGTGGCGATGTGATCGGCAAGGTGGAAGCGGCCCTGGCCGACCTGGAAACCGCCATGAAGGGCGACGACAAGGCGCAGATCGAAGCGCGCAGCAAGACCCTGGAAGAAGCCGGCCAGTCGCTGTACGCCGCGGCCGCCGCGGCAGAGCAGGGCGGCAACGCCGATGCGGCCAGCGGCAATGCGCAGGCTTCCAAGGCCGCCGATGACGTGGTGGACGCCGAGTTCACCGAGGTCAAGGACGACAAGAAGGCGTGAGTCGGGAATAGGGAATAGAGAATCGGAGGAGCGGTGCTACGGCATCGCTCCTTCGCTGTTCTGACCCTTCCGGATGCCTACTGATGTGAGGATGTACGCTTTGAACGATTCCCTTCTCCCGATTCCCGATTCCCTGTCATGAGCAAACGCGATTACTACGAAGTTCTGGGCGTGGCCCGTGGCGCCAGCGACGAGGAGCTGAAGAAGGCTTATCGGCGTTGTGCCATGAAGTACCACCCGGACCGCAATCCTGGCGACGCTGCTGCAGAGGCAACGTTCAAGGAATGCAAGGAAGCCTATGAAGTGCTGTCGGACGGCAACAAGCGCCGTGCCTACGACGCACACGGCCATGCGGCGTTCGAGCACGGCATGGGCGGCGGCGGTGGTGGGCCTGGTGGTCCGGACATGGGAGATATCTTTGGCGATATCTTCGGCAATATTTTTGGCGGTGGCGCCGCCGGTCCGCGCGCTGCGCGACGTGGTGCCGACGTTGGCTACGTGTTGGAACTGGATCTGGAAGAAGCCGTCGCCGGTATCGAGCGGCGCATCGAGATCCCCACGCTGATCGAGTGCGACCCCTGCCACGGCAGCGGCTCGGAAGACGGCAAGGTGGAAGTCTGCGCAACTTGCCATGGGCGCGGTCAGGTCCGCATCCAGCGCGGCATCTTCGCCATGCAGCAGAGCTGCCCGCATTGCGACGGCCGCGGCACGCTGATCCAGAACCCGTGCAAGACCTGCCACGGCGCTGGTCGCGTGGAAGAGGACAAAGTGCTGTCGATCAAGGTGCCGGCAGGCGTGGACACCGGCGACCGTATCCGCTTGGCAGGCGAGGGCGAAGCCGGCCCGGCCGGTACGCCACCGGGCGATCTGTATGTGGAAGTGCGCGTGCGCGAGCATGCGATCTTCCAGCGCGATGGCGACGACCTGCATTGCGAGGTGCCGATCCGCATTTCGCAGGCCGCGCTCGGCGACACCGTGCGGGTGGCCACGCTGGGCGGCGAGGCGGAAATCCGCATCCCGGCCGAAACGCAGACCGGCAAGCTGTTCCGGCTGCGCGGCAAGGGCGTGCGCTCGGTGCGCAGCCGCAGCGAGGGCGATCTGTACTGCCGCGTGGTGGTGGAAACGCCGGTCAATCTCACCGCCGATCAGCGCGAATTGCTCAAGCAGTTCGAGGCCACGTTCACCGGTGAGGACGCGCGCAAGCATTCGCCCAAGTCGGCGACCTTCATCGATGGGGTGAAGGGTTTCTGGGATCGGATGACGTCCTGATCCAGGGACGCCGATCCAGGTGATGTGATCCAGCAACGTCCGGCGTGCAGCGATGCACGCCGGATTTTTTTATGGAATCGCCTGCGCGGATTGCCTGCCCAACTCGGCATAACCAAGCAGTCACCAGGCGCAGCGTTGTCTGCGCGGGTGTGCCATCCCTGCTGTTTCGACAGCACGCTTGCTGGCTTGCGCGGATAATGGGACATCTCTTTCGAAGATGGTGCCTGCATGAGCGACGCAACCGACAGCCACCTCGTCCACGGCCGCCGTCAGCGCCCGGATGGTCCTGTACCGGTCGATGTGATCTCGGTGCAATCGCAATTGGTCTACGGGCATGCCGGCAACAGCGCGGCGGTGCCGCCGTTGCGCGCGCTGGGCTTGCGCGTGGTGGAAGTGCCCACCACCTTGCTGAGCAATGCGCCGTTCTATGCCACCTTGCGCGGGCGCATCCTGCCGGCCGACTGGCTGGCGGATCTGTTGCTGGGCGCGACCGAGCGCAGCCTGCCGCAGCGTGCACGCATGCTGGTCTCCGGTTACTTCGGCAGTCTGGCCAATGGCGAGGCCTTTGCGGACTGGCTGGAGCAGACCCTGCCGCAGGCGCCACAGTTGCGCTATTGCCTGGACCCGGTGATTGGCGACACCCACACCGGCCCTTACGTGGAGCCCGGGTTGGAGCGCGTGTTTGCCGAGCGGCTGTTGCCGCATGCCTGGTTGGTGACGCCCAATGCCTTCGAGCTTGGTCGCCTGACCGGGCTGCCGAGTCTGGAACAGGACGATGCCATCGTCGCCGCGCGCGCCTTGCTTGCGCGTGGCCCGCAATGGGTGCTTGCACATAGCGTGGCCGGCGGCACCGGCGAGCTGGTGACCCTGGCCGTGAGCGCTGAGGTAGTCTATCGCTGGGCCAGCCCGCACCTGCCGGTGGACGTGGCCGGCACCGGTGATGTGCTGATGGCGTTGCTGATCGGCCTGCTGCTGCGCGATGTGCCATTCGAGCAAGCGGTGGGACATGCACTGACCGGCGTGCATGCGGCGCTGGAGGCCACCCTGGCTGCCGGCTTTGAGGAATTCGATGTGCTGGCTGCCGCGCCGGCCGCGCTTGGCACCGCGCCGCGCTTTGCGGTTGAGCGACTGGCGTGATCGCGCATCCGGTCGTTGGCATCGTCGGGATCGCCGGCGCCTACGGGCGCTGGCTGGCGCAGTTCCTGCGCACACGCATGGGGCTGGAGGTGATCGGCGTGGATCCGGCGTTACCGGACGGGCTGGACGACGCCACGCTGGTGGCGCGCGCCGATGTGCTGATTTTTTCGGCACCAATCCGCCACACCGCTGCGCTGATCGAACGTTATGCCGCTCTTGCCGGCGCGCGTGCGGCGGAGCAACTGTGGCTGGATGTCACCTCGATCAAGCAGGCGCCAGTCGCGGCGATGCTGGCGTCGCAGGCCGAGGTGGTGGGCCTGCACCCGATGACCGCACCGCCCAAGTCGCCCACCTTGAAGGGGCGGGTGATGGTGGTCTGCCGCGCACGTGTGCAGCGCTGGTCCGGCTGGGTGGATGCGCTGTGCAGCGCGTTGCAGGCCGAGTGCGTCTACGCCACGCCCGAACACCACGACCGCGTGATGGCGCTCGTGCAGGCCATGGTGCATGCCACCCATCTGGCGCAGGCCGGCACCTTGCGCGACTACGCCCCCTTGCTCGGCGAGTTGCGCACCTTGATGCCATACCGCTCGGCCTCGTTCGAACTGGATACCGCGGTGATCGCGCGCATTCTCTCGCTCAACCCGTCGATCTACGAAGACATCCAGTTCGGCAATCCTTACGTTGCCGAAATGCTCGACCGCTTGCTCGCGCAGCTGCAAGAACTGCGCAGCCTGGTGGTGCAGGGCGATGATGCGGCGCGCCTGCGATTTCGGCAGGCCTTTCTCGACGCCAACGCGCAGGCCCTGCAAGGCGACTCATTGGCGGCCGGCAACTACACGTATGAACGGGTGGGCTACCTGCTGGCCGACCTCACCGAGCCGCTGACCTTGAGCGTGTATTTGCCCGAAGACCAGCCGGGCTCGTTACGCGTGTTGCTGCATGTATTCGAGCAGCACGGCGTCAACCTGTCCTCGATCCACTCCTCGCGCACGCCCGGCGGTGAGCTGCACTTCCGGATGGGGTTCGAGCCGGAGAGCGATCGCGCTGCACTGGGCCGCGCCGCAGCGCAGATCGATGCCGACCGGATCGGGCGGGTGCTGGAGCGCGTTGATCGGGAGCGTTGAGTTTTTCGAGTCATCGTCATGCACCGGAGTATGCAAGACCTGACTCATCAGCGGCAGCGATGTAGTCGTGTATCTGACGCGTGCCCACGCCTGTTCCGCATCGCGAGTAGGCAGGCTTTAAGGCGCTTTGCTTCTGTCAATCGAGTGGCCTTTGGACGCAACACATCTGCGACAGCAACGCAGTGGCAAGTCGAAGCGGACTCGCCCGCTGCGCGCAATTCGAACTACGGGTGAAAGCGGCCCCGAGCACTGGCGCTGACGCATGGCAGATTCATCCACACAGGGTGTGGATGAATCCTGGACAAGCATGTGGATAACTCGCATCAGCCCTTGCCGCGCAGCGGCCGGGTTTGCCATGGTCAAAAAATGACCAGCTGGCGTTATGCCGCTTGCAGGCTCAGTTCGCCGCCGCTGGTGACGAAGCGTTGGCCCTGCCGCAGCAGATGGCGACCGTCGGGGAGCTCATAGCGTGGTGTCGCGTGTGTCTGCGCGTGCCCCTGCGGCTGGTCGTCGCGGAACTCGATGATCACGTAGGGCTCGCCGTCTGCACCGACGGCCGGAAATTGCCGAAAAGACATCTCGCACCTCCTCAGTTTCAAGGTTGCAATGCGACCGTCAACGATCGCGCGACCGGTCTCGTGGCCGTTGTCGCGAGCATGCGCAGCGCCGTGTTACCGATGCGTCGTCAAGCGATGAAGCGCGAAATGACGGCGCCGGTTGTGGCTGCTTTTTAGCTTCTCGCGCTACGAGCGCGACACTTCGAGGGCTAGGCAGTGTTGCATTGCACACTGCCCAGCGGCGGGCTTGTTGTGCTGGATGCACGAACAAATCCGGCCAGCGCCAGCGTGCGCTACTGGCGCAGCATCAAAGCATCACGGTCCGCAGTGGCCGCAGCCAGCTCGGCACGTGCGGAGGCGATCCGCGCCTGTGCATCGATCAGCCGTACGCGGGCATCGTTGGCAGTTTCTTCGCGTTGATTGACGAGAAAAAAGTCGCCCGAGCCCAGTTCAAAACGGCGCCGCTCCGCCGCAGCGAGCCGGTCTGCCAGGCTGCGCTCCTCATCTGCGATGCCGGCCAGTCGCTGGGCGGCATTGAGCGAGATGACGATGGATTCCACTTCCACCGAAATCTGGTCGCGCAGGAAGCGACTGCGTTGATCCAGCGCCTCGATCTCCGCGCGTGCCTCGGCCACGCGGCCCTTGGCGGAACGATTTTCCAGCGGCACGCTGAAACGGAAGCCGATGATCGCATCGGTCGGCGAACGGTTTGGGCCACCCACGCCGGGCGCGCCCAGATCCTTGCTGACCTCGAAACTTACGTCCAGGCGCGGCTTCAGATCGTTCTGCGCCAGCATCAGACGGGCGGTGGCCTGATCGATGCGGGTCAGCACGGCGCGGTAATCGGGGCGTTCCACCGGCGCGGTGATCTTGCTGGCGCCGGCCAGACCTTCGAGCGCGGAGGTGTCGGCGGGCAGCCGCTCGGCGGACACGATCAGCGGCATGCCGGCGTCGTCGCGCAGATACAAGGACAACGCATTGGCCGCATTGGCGAAGTCCTGTTCCGAGCGCACCACAAGCGCACGGCGGCGCACCAGGTTCTGGTCGTTTTCGGTCAACAGAATGGTTGGCCGTGCGCCGAGCGTCACCTGCCGGGAAATGGCGTTGCGGCGGCGTTCGGCCAGCTCCAGCAGGTCCTTGTAGGCCCGCAGCTTCAGCCCGGCCGCGACCCAGCTCTGGTAGGCATCCACCGCGCGGCGCTGCACGCCAATCGCCACCATCTCCGCTTCGTACTGCGCCACGTCGATGTCGCCGCTGGCCACGCTGCGACGGGTGCGGCGCTCATCCACCACGCGGTCGCGCAGCAGCGCATACAGCGCACCGACTTTCACTTCGCCGCCGCGGTCGGTGTAGGACTTCTCTTCGTAGACCGGAAACGACCCGCGCGAGGACCGGTACCCGCCGTAGTAGTAGCCGCCGTTTTCCTCGAAGGGCCGCTTGACCGTGCTCTCGATCGAACTGCCGTCGTAATAGCCGGCCTCGCGCGAGCGGCCATCGATATCGAACACCGTATCGAACGCGCCATTGGCCGATAGCCCCTTGCCTTCGGCCTGGCGCACCTTGGCCAGCGATTCGACGATTTGCGGCGCCGAGCGGGCAGAGGACTGCAACACCTCGTCCAGGGTCAGGGCAGCGGTCTGGGCGAATGCCGCTCCGGGGCAGAGTGCGATCAACAGGGCAACAAAACGGTGCATTATTTCTTGCCCGTCGCGTCGTCTTCGGCCTTGTACGCCGCCGGCTTGGCCTTGCCGTCATCCTGCTGCGTGGCCGTCGGGCGGCGGTCGAATTCCAGCGGGAAGTTGTTGAGTTGGCGCCACAGTTCGTAGCCGACCCGCACGGTTTCGCCCTGCACCCAGCCGCGCACCTTGCCGCCCTGGCGCGCGAATTCCTGCGCCGGCCACGCCGGCTTGCCCGGCATGGGTTCGACCAGGATGCGGAACAGTCCGTCGGGCGCGGCGTTGGGGTCGATGGCACGCACGCGGCCATCGAACATGCCGTGCGCCACTGACGGCCAGCCGCTGAACTGGATTGCCGGCCAGCCTTCGAACTCCAGCCGCACCGGCCGTCCGGGGCGGATCAATGGCACGTCGCGGCCGTCGATATACAGCTCGACCGCACGCTCCACGCGTTCGGGCGCGATCACCGCGAGCACCGTGCCCGGCGACACCATCGCGCTGCCGCTGGCGGCGTTGAGCTGTTGCACGCGGCCGTCGCGCGGCGCACGCACCAACTGCGCAGACTGGCGATTCAACTGGATGTCGATCCGGGTCAACTTGGCGCGCGACTCGGCCAGCTTGGCATCTGCTTCGGCCACCTTGATCTGGGTCAGCTCGTAGTCACGGCGCCCGGCCAGGCCTTCGGCCAGCAATTGCCGGCTGCGCTCCACATCGATGCCGGCCACCGCGCGTGATTGCTGGATGGCGGCGATCTCGGCCTGCACCTGCGCCCGTTCGCTGGCCAGGCGGGTCAGCAGGTCCGGGTCCAGATCGCCGACGCGCGCGATCGGGTCGCCACGCGAGACATGCTGGCCGTCGTGCACGTACCACGTCTCGACACGGCCGGGAACGAAGGCGGTGACCTGCTGCTGGCGATCGCCCGGGTCCAGCGAGACCACCTGTCCCTTGCCGCTGGCGGTCTGCACCCACGGTGCCAGCGCCAGGATCGCCGCGGCAATGGCCACGCCGATCAGCAGCATCCAGGCCAGTGCCTTGGCGATGCTGGGCGGCCGCATCGCCGCCAGGGTGGGGAAGTGCGCGTTGCGATCAGCGGCCTGGCGCATCGTCTGCCTCCTGCATGGATGCGATCAGGGCATCGCGCGTGGCGTAGCGCTGCTGCTGTTCGGGTTGCAGGCGGAACCAGCCGTCCAGGGTGATGTCCTCCGGCCGGCCGGTGCACAACAAGGCGGTGGTGCCGGTGGCTTTCAAACGACGCAGGATCTTGGTCAGGCGTTCGGCCGGAATCAGGTCGTACAGCTGCGACAGCATCAGCACACGCGGTTGCACCAGCAGCGCGTTGGCCAGCTTCAGCGCCATCACCTCGCCGATCCACAACGGGTAGCCGGAGGCAGCCAGGCGCGTGTCCAGCCCCTTGGGAAGCGAGGCAATGCGGCTGCGCAAGCCCACCGCGTCGATGGCTTCCAGCATCGCTTCGGAGCTCACATTACTGGAGGCCAACGCCAGGTATTCGCGAATGGTGACCTCCACGATGGTGGGGCGGTCGAGCACGGTGACTTCCGAACGCAGCAGGTACATGTCGAAGGTGGCCATGTCGGCACCGCCCACCATCACCAGCCCGCGGTCGGGCACCACGTGCCGTTTCAACACCATGGCCAGCAGCCGCTCGGCACCGCCATCGGCCAGCGTCACCAGCTGTTCGCCGGCGGCCAGCGAAAAGTCGAACCGCGCGCCATCGATCACCACCCCATCCAGGCGGACCGCGCTGTTGCCCGGGGTCTTGCCCGGCGCCACCACGGCGCGTTCCTGCGGAATCGCGAACAGCAACGAAAGTTCCTCGGAGCTGGCGACCAGGTCGTAGAGCGCATCCAGGTAGGTGCCTAGCTGGGAGATACCGTAGAACACCGCGCTCAGGATCAGCTCGGCCGCCACCAGCTGGCCGATCGACAACTCACCGCGCAGGATCAGGTTGCCGCCCAGTGCCAGCAACGCGGCGCTGGCCACCGCGTAGACCAGCAGGAAGGAGGCGGTTTGGGTGAAGCTGTAGCTGAAGTGGCGCCGATGCCGATCGATATACGCGGCCGTAACCGCCTCGGAGCGATCCATCGCGAAATCGAGATGGCGGCTGGACTTGTAGAACCCGTTGGAGCCGCCGACGCTTTCCAGCCAGCGTGCGGCCTCGTGCTTGGCATGGCTCAGATCCACCGCGGTGCGGATCGACCCGCGCGACCAGAGCATCCAGATGCTGAAGATCACCAGCAGCAGCAAGGCGTTGAAGCCAAGGAAAAACGGGTGGTAGAAGCTGGTGACGATCAGCCCCACTGCCGACTGCAGCACGATGGTGAACGCACCGATGGACAGACTCGGCACGGCCTTCTGCACCACCACCAGATCGAAGTAGCGGTTGAACATGTCGCCGCGGTTCTGGTCGGCGAAGAACGGGTTTTGCGCATGCACGGCGCGCACCGTGATCTCGGCCACCACGCGTGCGAACAGGCGGCGTTCGAACAGCGCCATGACCCACACCCGCATCGCGCTCAGGCCGGCGACCAGCAGCAACAGGCCGAGCAACAATCCCGACAGGGTCCATAGCGGCGTGGGCAGCGCGGTGTTGGCCACGCTGTTGATCAGCAACTGCACCGAGATTGGCGTGGCCAGCGACAACAGACTGATCGCCACGCCGTAGACGATGGCCAGACGCACATAGGGCATGTCCGGCCCGACGATCTCCGCCAGCCAGCTTGCCGCTTCCCGCCATCCGATCTGTTTGCCCGCCGCCATTGCACTTCCGCTGATGAGTTCAGTGCAGCATTGACGAGTTCGTGCTTACGAACAAGGCCGGCGAGCTTATTTGCCGCATAGGATTTTCCTATGCGGCGGCGGCACGCAGCAATTCGGCGATAAGCCCGAACGCCGGCGCACGGCCGGCACCTTGTCGCCAGAGCAGGCCGATGTCGCGGTAATAGCGCCCACCCTTGACCGGCCGTACCACCACATCGTCGCCCTCGCGGATCTCCTGGCGCACGTACAGATCCGGCAGCAGCGCCAGGCCCATGCCCATGCCGGCCATCTGCCGGATCGCATCCAGACTGGTCCCTTCGTAATCGCGCAGCACGTTGGCGCCGACTTCCGCCGCAATCGCGGCCACCTGCTCGGCCAGGCGATATTCCGGCATCAGCGTCAGCAAGCTGGTGCCGCGCAAATCGGCGGGGGTGATGCAGGCCTTGGTCCGCAGCGGATGGTCGGCGGCCATGGTCACGTGCAACGGTTCGCGGAACAGGCGTTCGCTGTGCAGGCCGCGCCCGGCCACCGGCAACTGCGCCAGGATCACGTCGTGCACGCCAGTGGCCAGGTCGCTGGCCAGCACTGTTGGCAATCCTTCGCGCACATGCACGCGCAGCGCCGGATGCTCCCGGTGCAGCCGCGCCACCAGGCTGGGCATCAGGTACGCGCCCAGCGTGGGCGACACGCCGAGCCGGATGGTGCCGATCAGCGAATCTGCCGAGGTGGCGCGCACGTCTTCCAGGTCGGCCAGATCGAGCAGGATGCTGCGTGCACGCGCCAGCAGTTCGCGCCCCAATGGGGTAAGGATCGCCGGCCCGCCGCGTTCGAACAACGGCGCGCCGATGATGGTTTCCAGTCCCCGGATCTGCTGCGACAGCGAGGGTTGCGAAACACCCATCTGCTCGGCGGCACGGGTGAAGCTGCCGGTGTCTGCCAGCGCGACGAAATAACTGAGTTGGCGGATGGTGGTCCTGGGGCGGGGCATGGGTCAGCTCCTGGCCTCAGCGCGCTTAGGCGTGCATGCCGAGGTGGCCGTACGCGCGTGCCGCGTGATTGCAGCGATCAGCGAGCATGTGGCGGTCACTGATCGATGAACTGCAGCTTCGCCAACTCCGCGTACAGCCCGCCTTCGGCCAGCAGTTGCGCATGCGTGCCCTGCGCCACGATGCGGCCGGCGTCCATCACCACGATACGGTCGGCCTTGAGCACGGTTGCCAGGCGATGTGCGATGACCAGCGTGGTGCGGCCCTGCATCAAGCGGTCCAGCGCCTGCTGCACCGCGCGCTCGCTTTGTGCATCCAGCGCGCTGGTGGCCTCGTCCAGCAACAGGATCGGGGCGTCCTTGAGCAGCGCCCGTGCAATCGCCACGCGCTGCTGCTGGCCACCGGACAGGCGCGTGCCGCGCTCGCCCAGTTCGCTGGCATAGCCCTGCGGCAATGCGCGCAAGAAGATGTCGGCCTCGGCAGCCGTGGCGGCGGCTTCCACCTGCGCGTCGCTGGCATCCAGGCGGCCATACCGGATGTTGTCGGCGGCACTGGCGGCGAACAAGGTCGGCTGCTGCGGCACCAGTGCGATCTGCTCGCGCAGCAGCACTGGATCGGTCTGGCGCAGATCTACGTCATCGATCCGCACACTGCCGCTCAGCGGGTCGTGGAAACGCAACAGCATCGCCAGCACCGTGCTCTTGCCGGCGCCGGAGGGGCCGACCAGCGCCACGGTTTCGCCCGGCTGCACATGCAGGTCGAAGCCATCCAGCGCCGGCATGTCCGGGCGCTGCGGGTAGTGGAAGACCACCTGGTCGAAATGGATCGCGCCACGCACCGGCACGGGCAACGGCTGCGGGGTCGCGGGCGCGACAATTGCCGACTGCTCGTCGAGCAACTCGCCGATCCGCCCCATGCCACCGGCAGCGCGTTGCAGCTCGTTCCACACTTCGGCCAGCGCGCCCACCGAGCCACCGCCAATCAGTGCATACAGCACGAACTGGCCCAGCGTGCCCGGCGTCATCTGCCCGGCGATGACATCGTGCGCGCCCAACCACAGCACCGCGACGATGGCCCCGAAGATCAGCATGATCGCCACTGCGGTGACGGTGGCCTGGGTGCGGATGCGTACGCGCGCGGTCCCGATGGCTGCCTGCAAGGCCTGGCTGAAGCGGTTGCTCTCGTAGCCCTCGCGCGCATGTGCCTGCACCGTGCGCACCGCCCCTAGCGTTTCGGCGGCAAGCGTGTTGGCGTCGGCCACGCGGTCCTGGCTGGCCCGCGAGATCTTCTGCAGGCGTCGCGCGCCGAGCACGATCGGCAGCACCGCCAGCGGAATGCCGATCAAGGTGAAGCCGGCCAGCCGCGGGCTGGTGACGAACAGCATCACCAGGCTGCCGATCACCGTGACCGAACTGCGCAAGGCCACCGACATGGTGGTGCCGACCACGCCGCGCAGCAGTTCGCTGTCGGCCGATAGGCGCGACACCAGCTCGCCACTGCGGCTGCGATCGTGGAAGCCGGCATCCAGGCCAATCAGATGGGCATACAGGCGGCCGCGCAGATCGGCGACCACTTTTTCGCCCAGCAGCGCCACGAAATAAAAGCGCGCCGCCGTGGCCAGCGCCAGCACCACCGCCACCGCGAATAGAAGCGCGAAGGCCTGGTTGATCTGCGTTCCGCCGGAGAAGCCGTGGTCGATCATGCGCTTGACCGCAGCCGGCAGGCTCAGCGTGGCCGCCGAGGAGACCGCCAATGCGACCAGCCAGGCCGCGAACAGGCCGCGCTGGCGCTGCACGAAGGGCCACAGGGTGCGCAGGTTGCCAAGCTTGCGGAGTGGGGCAGGCTTGGCGGGGGGCTGGCTCATGCGGCTTCCGGTGTTGAGAGATGGACCCTGTTGCGAGTGGCGTCGCACAGGCGGGTTTTCAAGCCGGCGAGCTGATCCGCGGCCACTTGCACGCGCAATGCGGCGCCCTCGGTGTCGAATTGCTCGTCCAGCTTGTCGGCGTGGAAGGTCGATAGCGCGGCATGGACCACGCCCAGGTCGTCGAACGGGCAGCGCAGGGCCAGCAGCGACATCGCCACCAGTGGCCGGCGCATGGCCAGCCGCAGGCATTCGGCGGCCGTACCGCCATAGGCGCGCACCAGGCCGCCGGCGCCGAGCTTGATGCCGCCATACCAGCGCGTCACCACCACCACGACGCGGTCGTAGCCCTGGCCATCGATCGCAGCCAGGATCGGCCGGCCAGCGGTGCCGCTGGGTTCGCCGTCGTCGCTAGAGCGGTATTCCTGCCCATAGCGGTAGGCCCAGCAATTGTGCGTGGCATCCACGACCGCAAAGCGCCGCACCTGCTCCAGTGCCTGCTCGGGCGATGCCAGCGCGCAGGCCTGTGCGACGAAGCGACTGTGCTTGATCTCCAGGCTGTGGTGCGCGTCGGCGGCGAGGGTGTCTGGCATCGCGTGCATTCTATGCGAGCTGGTCGCGCGCGGCCGGGCGTGCGTCTCTGTGCGGACAGACGGGGGGCGTGGATAGATTGTGGCTCGGATGTGCGGCGCGCTATCCGCATGATCACTGACCAGCGTGGTGCTAGATCACTACAGCATCTGCGCGGGGTTCGCGCCGTACTCCTAGCCGCTGCGCTGGTCCGCAGCGACTGTTGCTGCCGCCGTGACGATCACACCAGGGTGGAGCGGCGCTTCTCGTCGATCCACTTCGATGCCTGTGCCGGCGTGTAGTGCTGCATCCACTCCAGCATCTGCTCGATGTCGGCGCCGTACCACAGGTCGCTGCGCTGATCCGGATGCAGGAAGCGTTCCTCGACCATGCGATCGATCATGCCGATCAGCGGCGCGTAGAAGCCTTCGATGTCCAGGAACGCGCAGGGCTTGTTGCCGATGCCCAGCTGCCGCCAGGTCAGCATCTCGAAGATCTCTTCCATAGTGCCGAAGCCACCGGGCAGGGCGACGAACGCATCCGACAGCTCGAACATGCGCATCTTGCGCTCATGCATGGAGCCGACGATTTCCAGTGTGGTCAGCCCGCGATGCGCCACTTCCCAATCGGCGAGCTGCTGCGGAATCACGCCGGTCACTTCGCCACCTGCGGCCAGCACCGCGTTGGCCACCGTGCCCATCAGCCCGACATTGCCACCGCCATACACCAGGCGCAGCCCCTGTTTGGCGATGAGGTCACCCAGGGCGATAGCGCGCTCGGCATAGGCAGGCTTGTTGCCGGCATTGGAACCACAGTAGACGCAGATGCTTTTCATGGGATGAGAATCGGGAGTAGGGAATTGGGAATGGGTAAAAGCAGAAACAAAAGCCGGAACGCATGACGCCGGACATAGGTCCGGCGTCAGCATGAAGAGCGAAGTGATGGGAACGCTCTTGCGATTCCCAATTCCCCACTCCCGATTCCCGGCTTAATTCGCCTTGTGAATGGCGCGCTTGCTCACCGCCATGGCGGCGTCGTGGATTGCTTCGGACAGGGTCGGGTGCGCATGGCAGATGCGTGCCAGATCGTCCGCCGAGCCGCTGAACTCCATCGTCAGCACACCTTCGTGCACCAGCTCCGAGACACCCACGCCCACCAGGTGCATCCCCAGCACGCGGTCGGTTTCGGCATCGGCGATCACCTTGACGAAGCCGGCCGGCTCGCCCATGGCCACCGCACGGCCGATCGCCGCAAACGGGAAGCTGCCGGCCTTGTAGGCAACGCCTTCGGCCTTGAGCTGCTGCTCGGTCTTGCCGACCCAGGCAATTTCCGGCTCGGTGTAGATGACCCACGGAATGGTGTCGAAGTTGACGTGCCCGGGCAGGCCGGCGATCAGCTCGGCCACTGCGATGCCTTCCTCGAAGCCCTTGTGCGCCAGCATCGGGCCGCGCACGCAGTCGCCGATCGCCCACACGCCGTCGACGCCGGTGTGGCAATGGCCATCGACCTCGATCTGGCCACGCTCGGTCACCTTGACGCCGGTGCCATCGGCCAGCAGGTTCTTGGTCGCAGCCTTGCGGCCCACGGCGACCAGCAACTTGTCCACGGTCAGGGTCTGCTCGCCGGCAGCGTCGGTGTAGCTGAGCACCACCTGCTTGGCGTCGCCGCTGCCGGTGATCTCGGTCTTGCTGACCTTGGCGCCCAGCTTGATGTCCAGGCCCTGCTTCTTGAATTCCTTCAGCGCGGTCTTGGCCACTTCGGCATCGGCCAGCGCCAGGAAATCCGGCAGCGCTTCGAGGATGGTGACCTCGGCGCCCAGACGCTTCCACACGCTGCCCAGCTCCAGGCCGATGACGCCGGCACCGATCACCGCCATGCGCTTGGGCACTGCGGTGAAGTCCAGGCCGCCGACGTTATCGACGATGGTGTCGCCGTCGAACTTGGCGAACGGCAGTTCGATCGATTCCGAACCGGCCGCCAGGATCACGTTGGTGCCCTTCAGCTCGATCTCGCCACCTTCGTGCTGAGTCACCTTGACGATGTTGCCCGGCTGCAACTGGCCGAAGCCGTAGTACGGGGTGATCTTGTTGGCCTTGAACAGCATCGCGATGCCGCCGGTGAACTGCTTCACGATCTTGTCCTTGCGGCCGATCATGGTGGGCACGTCCATCTTGGCGTCGTTGAAGCTGATGCCGTGGTCGCCGAACAGGTGGCCCATGTTCCAGAACTGGCGCGAGGAATCCAGCAGCGCCTTGGACGGGATGCAGCCCACGCGCAGGCAGGTGCCGCCCAGGGCGGGCTTGCCGTCCTTGCCGATGGCTGCGTCGATGCAGGCGACCTTCATGCCGAGCTGCGCTGCACGAATCGCAGCGTGATAACCGGCCGGGCCGGCACCGATGACGACGACGTCGAATTGTTCGCTCATTTCATTTGCTCACGGGAATGGGGAGTAGGGAATGGGGAATCGCAACAGCGCACGCGCCTGTCGCGTCCCATCCAGGTCCAGGCGGGAATGGAGCGGTCGATGGGCGCTTGTCCCATTCCCGAATCTCCATTCCCGATTCCCGGCTCTTAGAGGCCAAACAGCATCCGGCCCGGGTTTTCCAGCTGATTCTTGATGTCGACCAGGAACTGCACCGAATCCTTGCCGTCGATGATGCGGTGGTCGTAGGACAGCGCCAGGTACATCATCGGCGCGATCACGACCTGGCCGTTCTCGGCGATCGGACGTTCCTTGATCGCGTGCATGCCCAGGATGGCGCTCTGCGGCGGGTTGATGATCGGGGTCGACAACAGCGAGCCGAAGGTGCCGCCATTGGTGATGGTGAAGGTGCCACCCTGCAGGTCGTCCAGGCCCAGCTTGCCGGCGCGCGCCTTGGCGGCGTAGTCGGCGATGCCCTGTTCGACTTCGGCAAACGACTGGCGCTCGACGTTACGCAGCACCGGCGTCACCAGGCCCTTCTCGGTGGAGACGGCGATCGAGATGTCGCTGTAGCCGTGATAGATGATGTCGTCGCCGTCGATCGAGGCGTTGACCAGTGGGAAGCGCTGCAGTGCGTTGGCCGCGGCCTTGACGAAGAAGCTCATGAAACCGAGCTTGATGCCGTGCGCCTTCTGGAATTCGTCCTGCAGTTCCTTGCGCGCGGCCGACACCTTGGCGAGGTTGACCTCGTTGAAGGTGGTCAGCATCGCGGTGGAGTTCTTGGACTCCATCAGGCGCTTGGCGATCGTCTTGCGCACGCGGGTCATCGCCACGCGCTCTTCCGGACGGGCGCCAGACGCCTTGCCCACGCCGCCGGCCTTGGCGAAGTTGACGATATCTTCCTTGGTCACCGCGCCACGACGGCCGGTGCCGTCGACCTGCGACGGATCCACGCCCTGGGTGATGGCGGAAAAACGCGCACCCGGCGGCAGGCTGTCAGCAGACGACTTCGATGCAACCGGCGCGGCAGCGGCAGCGGCAGCCGGTGCCGGCGCAGCAGCAGGCGCAGCGGCCGCCGCCGGGGCATCGGCCTTCTTCTCTTCGGCCGGTGCGGCCGCGGCCACGGCGCCTTCTTCGATGATCGCCAGGATCTGGTTGCTGGTGACGGTGCTGCCGGCTTCGAACTTGATTTCCTTCAGTACGCCGTCGACCGGCGAAGGAACTTCCAACACGACCTTGTCGGTTTCCAGATCGACCAGATTCTCGTCGCGCTTGACCGCTTCACCGGCCTTCTTGTGCCAGCTGGCGATGGTGGCGTCGGAAACGGATTCGGGCAGTACCGGAACTTTGACTTCGGTGGCCATTCGGGGAGCGTCCTAGGGTTTTCGTTCTTTGGGGAAGAGGAGTTATTCAGCGACTTGGTCGTTGAACGGATTGAGCAGCGCATCGGCGACCAGCTTCTGCTGTTCGGCGATGTGGTCGGCCATGTGGCCGGCAGCAGGCGAGGGCGAACGGGCACGGCCGGCGTAGTGCAGGCTCTGACCGCTGGCCAGGCAGAAATTCAGGTGATGGCGAATCTGATACCACGCACCCTGGTTCTGCGGCTCTTCCTGACACCACACCACGTCGGCGGCATTGCCGAAGCGCTTGAGTTCTGCAGCCAGTTGCGCACGCGGGAACGGGTACAGCTGCTCCACACGCAGGATGGCAACGTCGTCCTGGCCACGCTTGGTCTGGTCTTCGAGCAGGTCGTAATAGACCTTGCCCGAGCACAGCACCACGCGCTTGACCTTGCTCGCGTCGGCCTTGGCATCGGGGATCAGATGCTGGAACTGCCCATCGGCCAGTTCTTCCAGCGTCGACACAGCCAGCTTGTGGCGCAGCAACGACTTCGGCGTCATCACCACCAGCGGCTTGCGGGTGGTCATGCGCATCTGGCGACGGATCATGTGGAAGCACTGCGCCGGGGTCGTCGGCACGCACACCAGCATGTTCTCCAGCGCGCACAGCTGCAGGAAGCGCTCCAGACGCGCGGAGCTGTGCTCCGGGCCCTGGCCTTCGTAGCCGTGCGGAAGGAACAGCGACAGGCCCGCGATGCGGCCCCACTTGGCTTCGCCGGCAGCGATGAACTGGTCGATCACCACCTGCGCGCCGTTGGCGAAGTCGCCGAACTGCGCTTCCCACACGCACAGCGCGTTCGGGTCGGTGGTGGAGTAGCCGTACTCGAAGCCCATCACCGCTTCTTCGCTCAGCAGCGAGTCGATGATGGTGGCGTCTTCGGGGTTTTCCACCAGCTGGCGCAGCGGCAGGTAATAGCTGTCGGTCTTCTGGTCATGCAGGATCGCGTGACGGTGGAAGAACGTACCGCGGCCCGCATCCTGGCCGACCAGGCGCAGCTTGTGGCCTTCGGCCAGCAAGGTGGCGTAGGCCAGATTCTCGGCAAAGCCCCAGTCACCGGCCTGATTGCCGGCGGCCATCTTGACGCGGTCTTCGTAGATCTTCGCCACGCGGGCGTGCAGTTCCACACCGGCCGGGATGGTGGTGATCAGCTTGGCCAGACGGTCCAGCTCATTGCGCTTGACGCGCGTATCGACCGGATCGGCCGCAGTGCCGACCAGATACTTGGACCAGTCGATGGCGAATTCGTCCGGCTTGCGCTTGGCCAATTCGGTGGTGTATTCGCCCGAATCCAGCTTGTTGCGGTAGCCATCCACCAGCGCCTTGGCCTCGTCGGCGCTCAGCACGCCATCGCTTTCCAGCTTGGTGGCGTAGAGCTCGCGGGTGGTCTTGTGCTTGCGGATGGTCTGGTACATCACCGGCTGGGTGGCGGCCGGCTCGTCGGCCTCGTTATGGCCCCAACGGCGGTAGCAGACCAGGTCGATGACCACGTCCTTCTTGAACTGCTGGCGGAACTCATAGGCCAGCTTGGACACGAACATCACCGCGTCCGGGTCGTCGCCGTTCACGTGGAAGACCGGCGCGCCGATCATCTTGGCCACGTCGGTGCAGTACAGCGTGGAACGGGCATCGTCGCGTGCGCTGGTGGTGAAGCCGATCTGGTTGTTCACCACAATATGCACGGTGCCGCCGACCGCGAAACCGCGCGCCTGCGACATCTGGAACAGCTCCATCACCACGCCCTGGCCGGCGAATGCGGCGTCGCCATGGATCAGGATCGGCAGCACGGTCTTGCGATCCGCATCACCGAAACGCTCCTGCCGCGACCGCACGCTGCCGACCACGACCGGGTCGACGATTTCCAGGTGCGAGGGGTTGAACGCCAGCGCCAGGTGGACCTGCTTGTCGTCGCCGACCGCGATGTCCGCCGAGAAGCCCATGTGGTACTTGACGTCGCCGGTGTGCGCGCGATCGTCGTGGGCGTGCTCGAACTTGCCCTCGAACTCGTCGAACAGCTTGCGCGGGTTCTTGCCCAGCGTATTGACCAGCACGTTGAGACGACCGCGGTGGGCCATGCCGATCACGATGTCCTTGACCTGGTCATTGCCGGACTGGCGAATGATGGTGTCCATCATCGGGATCAGTGCGTCACCGCCTTCCAGCGAGAAGCGCTTCTGGCCGACGTACTTGGTGTGCAGGTAGCGCTCCAGACCTTCGGCGGCGGTGAGCCGCTCCAGCGTGCGCTTGCGGCTGGCCGCATCGGCAGCGATCTTGCCGCCGGCATCTTCCAGGCGCTTGTAGATCCACTGGCGCTGGTCGAATTCGGGGATATGCATGAATTCGGCGCCGATCGTGCTGGCGTAGGTCGCCTTCAGGCGCTCCAGCAGATCCTTCAGCTTCATCCGCGGCTGGCCGCCGACGCCGCCGGTGCTGAACTCGCTGTCCAGGTCAGCCTGCGAGAGGCTGTGGAACGGCAGGTCCAGGTCGGGCGGGTTGACCGGCGGGGTCAGGCCCAGCGGGTCGAGCTGCGCGCCGAGATGACCGCGCGAACGGTAGGCGGTGATCAGACGACCGACATTGCGCTCGCGCTCGTCGCTGGCGCCCACGCCGGTACCGGCATTGGCAGCCTGTTTGGAGGCGCTGAGAATGTGGGCAATTGCCGCCGAGTGCGGCACATCACCGGCATCGCGACCGTTGAAGCCGTCGAAATACGCCTTCCACTTCGGATCGACACTGTCGGGGGCGACGAGGTACTGCTCGTACAGATCCTCGATATAGGCGGCATTGCCGCCGGCGAGCTGCGATGACTGCGCGAACTGCTTTAGGAGATTATCCACGATGGTAAGTCGGGTCTGCTGTGGGGATGATTGTGCGGAAGCGGCAGGGCGAGTTGCCCTATCGGTCGATCTCAAATCTCGAAAAATTATACCCCCTTGCGCTTGTGAGGGGGCATCTGCGAGCTGACCGGCGGGGTAGACCAATTGGCCAGACGCCTACGCGCAAGGGGCGCTGCGGCGTCAGATGCCAAGCGCGCGCGGCTCGTTCCAAAGTGCGCTGCGCTCCCATATCTGCGCGAATTCGCGCTCCAGCTGCCGGCTGCGTGCCGCGCCGGTCAGCCAGGTTTCGCCGTCGTCGAAGCGGTGCCCTGTTGGACGAAAGTAGTAGGCGTCGTCGCCGATCACGTAGGCCGATGCATAGCTGGTATCGACCGGATCGCTGATCGCACGGAACCGGAACACGCTGGGCAGGCGTTGCGCCAGCCGCAGCAGTGAGCTGCCGCTGGCGCCGGCCGCGGCGGGCTCCTGCACCAGCACGTGCACGCGCTTGTCGTGGCGAGCGGTGGCAAAGCGACGCAGCGCCTCGAGCACGGCCGGGGCATCGAACAACGCCACGTCCAGGGCGCGCGTGTAGATCAACACCTGCCGGCGCGCGGTGCCGAGCAGGGCGGTGGTGGCGGTGTGTGCCGCTGCCAGGGTTTCGACCGCCATCGGGCCGTCCAGGCGGCGATACAGCGCCTGGCCTGCAGGCGCCTCCTCCGCGGTTGTCGAGAGCGCAGTGGGGGCACAGGCAGGAAACCGAGCCGGCCGAACAGGGCGGCGGCTTCTGCGCTGACATGCGTGCTCACGGTGGGCCAGCCGCGCTGGCGGGCGCTGTCCACGGCGGCGGCAAGCAGGCGAGCGGCCAGGCCACGCCGGCGCCAGGCCGGCAGGACGCCCAGGCGGTCGATGCGCCGATCCGGCGTGAGCCGGACGGCGGCGACCAGCTTGCCCTCCGCATCGCGTGCGGCCAGATGCAGACTGAGCGGGTCGAGGGCATCCCAGGAGTCCTCGGTAGCGCTGGCCGCCCAGCCCGCACGCAGCGCACGCAAGGTCCCGGCCTGCGTGGCCGGGTCCAGGGTGACGATCTGCGCCGGGCCGGCGGGGGTCATGAGCGCTGCGGATCCTCGTCGTCGTGCAACGCGTCGTCGTCGGCCGGGTTGGCGTCGTCGTCTTCCTGCGTGGCAGAGGCGTCGCTTGCCGTGCCGGTGTCGGCGGCCGCGTCGGCGGTGTTGTCCTCGTCTTGCGCTTCCTCGAGCGCATCCGGCTGGTCAGCCTCGTCTGCGACTGCTTCCACATCGGCGTCCGCATCGATCTGCGTGGCGTCGGTGTCGGCATCCAGATCAGCGTCTTCGTCGTTGTCGAGGTGGTCGGCCGACAGGCTCAGGGTATGCGCATCGTCGTCGTCGAGGTCTTCGTACTGATCCTCATGCGCGCGCTGGTAATGGCCCTGCGCCAGCAGTTCCAGCACCACCTCGCGGCCACGCACGGACAACTGCCCGTACAGCGCGCCGTCGATCTCCTCGGCGGCGGCCAGGCGGCTGGCGTCCTTGACCGACAGCGCAAATTCCAGGCCGCTGCAGAACAGGGTGGCGCCGCGCTTGGCACGCCGCCAGGCCAGCCGCGACCACGGGTGGCGATGCAGCAGCACGCCTTCGTCCAGAGCCTGCTCCACGGCCTCGCGCGGGATCGGTTCCGGTGCCGGCACCACGTCGCCGGAGGCGCGGTAGGTGGTCATGAAGCGGCCAAACCAGTCGCCCAGGCGGTCCGGGTCGTTCATGCGCAGGGCGTTGAGTGCGGCGACCACGCGGTTCATCGCGGTGACATCGATCTCGTATGGATCAGCCGGCACCTTGAGGTCTTCGTCGTGATAGCGCACGGCCTCGTCGGCATCGGCGATCAAGGTGTCCAGGTAGTCACCGATCAGCTCGGCCGAGGAGGGCGCGCGGGTGCCGATGGAGAAGGTCAGGCAAGCGTCCTGGGCCACGCCGTGGTGCGGCACCAGCGGCGGCAGGTACAGCATGTCGCCCGGGCCCAGCACCCAGTCGTGGGTGGGCTTGAATTCGCGCAGCAGCTTGATGTCCACATCGTCGCGGAACGCCATCGGCGTGGGCTTGCGGCCCTGCGAGGTGCGTGCGTCGACCTGCCAGCGGCGATGGCCCAGGCCCTGCAGCAGGAACACGTCGTAATGGTCGACATGCGCGCCCACCGAGCCGCCGGTGGCGGCGAAGCTGATCATGATGTCGTCGATGCGCCAGCGCGGCAGGAAGCGGAACTGTTCCAGCAGCGCACGTACGTCGGCGTCCCACTTGTCCACGTCCTGCACCAGCAGGGTCCAGTCGTGGTCGGGCAGGCCGGGGAAGTCGGTTTCCTGGAACGGTCCAGTGCGCACGGTCCAGTCGTCGGTGGCGCGGTCGTGGCTGATCAGCCGCGCCAGCACGCCGTCTTCGCAGGCCAGGCCGGCCAGGTCTTCGGGCTGCAGCGGCGACTGGAAATCCGGAAAGGCGTTGCGGATCAGCAGCGGATGCTTGTGCCAGTAGGTGCGCAGGAAGCGCTCGACCGGCATGCCCAACGGCTGATCGCGGGTGGCATGGATCTCGAAGGGCAGCGGGGCGCCCTTTCTGGCAACGGTCTTTTTTGCGGCGGTCTTTTTCATGGTGTGACGGGTCCGACTGGGAAAAGCCGGCGCTGCGCGGCCGGCGAAGTGGCCTATTGTCGCCCAGCCCGCTGCGCGATGCCTTGCCGGCCTGTGTTGCAGTCAGGTTTCAGTGCAAGGCTTGCCCATGGAGGCGCTGGTCGCGCCGGATGCTGGCCGGCGCGGGCGCCGGCGGGTCAGCGGGTCGTGATCTGGTTGTCGCTGCCGTAGTCATCGACCCTCGCAGTCCCGGACTGCTGGCTGATGCGGTTGCCGCGACCGTGCAGCGTGGCCTCACCGATCGTCTGCACCTGCACGTGATTGTCGTCGCCGGGCACCAGCAGGGTGTCGACGCGACCGGCCTTGAGCGTGGACTTGCGGCCGAACAGTTCGACGCTTTTGGCATCGCCGGCCAGGGTGACCTGAGCAGCGTCGCCAACGATACGGACCGATTCGGCGCGCTCGATCTGCACGATTGCCTGCTCGCCCAGCACGGAGATGGCGCCGCAATCGCCCTTGAAAAGCAGATTGGCGTGGTCGCCGGTCAGATCGACGTTATGCCCGTCGCAACTGACCGTGCCGCTGGTCGAGGTGACCAGCAACGTCGGCCGCTCGCCAGTGTCGGCCTTCGGTGCGGCGTCGGTGCTTGCTGGCGACAGGGCCGGCTGCGCCGGCTGGGGAGCGGATTGAGCTGGCGCCACCGATGCTGCGGATGCGCTTGGAGGCGTCGGGGAGATGGCAGCAGCAGGATCAGCAGCGGGCTGCTCGCCGCAGGCCGCCAATGCGAGCAGTGAGAGGGGCAGCAGTGAGCGCAATGCCATGTCAATCTCCTGAAAACGGGAACAACACAACGCAGCGATGGGCTTGGTCCACGCGCCGCTGGCGCACGAGGTGGTCGAGTCTGTGAGTCACGGATCCACCAGCGGCACGGCAGACAGGTCGATGGCGATCGCGCCGCCGTTACATCAGCTTGTTGCCGCTGCCACGGTCGTCCAGCGTGGGTTTGCTGGAGGGATTGACGGTGTTGTCGTTACCGGAAAAACGCACCTGTTTCACCTCGCGGACCAGGACCAGATTCTGGTTGCCCTGGATGTCTGCGCTGCCGAGGTTGGTCAGGTTGAGCGTGTTGTTGTTGCCGATGATGCTCAACTCGCCGACCTGTCGGTTGAGGACAGTGAAACTGCTGCCCTCCACGCGGATGGCACGTGCCTTTTCGACGTTCAGCGCGCCATGCGAGGCGGTGATCGTTACTGCGCCGCATTCGCCATTGACGATCGTGTCGGCGTTGTCCTTGGTAATGCGCAGATCCCTGCCGCCGCAGTCGGCACCGCTGGCTGGGTCGGTCAAGGTGGACGACACCGCCGACAGCGCCTGCGCGGCGGGGCCATCGGCGCCGCATCCGCTCAGCGCCAGCACGCTGGCGAGGGTCAACAGGGACACTGCTGTCTGAGTCACACGCATTGACGATCTCCTGAAGGGCGAGGCCGGCACGATAGCAGTCCGGCTCGGTGGTCCATGTGCAGGACCATGGGCCCTGTCCGGGCCCGGGAAACAGTTGGCGTGCATGACGCGAGGCGGATCGAGGCACAGCCTTTAACGAGCGCAGACGGCACGCCATTGGCAGGAAGCGCGACCGATGGACGCTGCCTGAGGTCTGGGCAGGCTGAGCAGATACGGCCCGTACGGCGGGCCGGTACTGGCCTTGCCAGCAGATCAGATGGCGCGCGCCAATTGCTCGGCCAGACCGGTATAAGCACCGGGCGTCAACGCACGCAAGCGCTGCTTGTCCTCTTCGGGCAGTTGCAGGCTTTCCACAAACGCCTGCATCGAGGCGGCGGTGATGCCCTGGCCGCGGGTCAGTGCCTTGAGTTGCTCGTAGGGATTGGGCAGGCCATGGCGGCGCATCACCGTCTGCACGGCCTCGGCCAGCACTTCCCAGGCGGCATCCAGATCGGCATCCAGGCGCTCGGGATTGACGGTCAGCTTGCCCAGGCCCTTGGCCAGCGAGTCGAGCGCCACTTGGGTATGGCCGAACGCGGTGCCGAGGGCGCGCAGCACGGTGGAGTCGGTGAGGTCGCGCTGCCAGCGGCTGATCGGCAACTTGGCGCTGAAATGCTCGAACAGCGCATTGGCGACGCCGAAATTGCCTTCGGCGTTCTCGAAGTCGATCGGGTTGACCTTGTGCGGCATGGTCGAGGAACCGACTTCGCCTTCTTTCAATTTTTGCTTGAAATAGCCGAGCGAAATGTAGCCCCAGATGTCACGTGCCAGGTCGATGAGGATGGTGTTGGCGCGGCGGGTGGCATCGCCGATTTCGGCCACGTTGTCGTGCGGCTCGATCTGCGTGGTGTAGGGATTGAAGACCAGCCCCAAGCCTTCGACAAAGCGTTGCGCGAACTGCGGCCAGTCAACCGACGGGTAGGACGCCACGTGTGCGTTGTAGTTGCCCACCGCGCCATTGATCTTGCCGGTCAGCTCGACCGCGGCGATCTGCTTGCGCTGGCGCTCCAGCCGCGCCACCACGTTGGCGATCTCCTTGCCGAGCGTGGTGGGCGAGGCGGTCTGGCCATGCGTGCGCGAGAGCATCGGCTGCGCGGCCTGAGCGTGCGCAAGCGTGCGCAGCGAGGCGGCGACGCTGTCCAGGGTGGGCAGCAGCACCTCGCGGCGCGCCTGCTCCAGCATCAGGCCGTAGCTGAGGTTGTTGATGTCTTCGCTGGTGCAAGCGAAATGCACGAATTCCAGCGCCGGGCCCAGCTCGGCATCGTCCTTGAGCTGTTCCTTGATGAAGTACTCCACCGCCTTGACGTCATGGTTGGTGGTGCGCTCGATCTCCTTGACGCGTGCGGCGTGCGTCACGCTGAACTGCTCGGCCAGGGCGCGCAAGCGCTGCGTGGCGGCGGCCGAGAAGGCCGGCAGTTCGGCGATGCCCGGCTCGGCGGCCAGTGCCAGCAGCCACTCGATCTCCACTTTCACGCGTGCCTTGATCAGGCCGTATTCGGAAAAGATCGGGCGCAGCGCGTCCACCTTGGAGGCGTAGCGGCCATCGAGCGGGGACAGGGCGAGCAGGGCGGAATCCGACATGGGCAGGGCACTGGGAAGCAGGCGGGGCGGCTATTCTACGCCGCCCCGGCGCCGGCTTCGCCGACCGGGCGCACCGTCACCGCCTGGATGCGGTGGCCGACCATGCGCCGGACCGTGAGCAGGTGCCCGTCCAGTTCCAGGGTCTCGCCTTCTTCCGGCAGCCGCTGCAGCTGGTGCACGATCAGGCCGCCAACCGAATTGACCTGGTCGGGCGCGCTGAGATCCCGGCCCAGCAGGCGTTCCAGGCGAAAGATCGAGGTGCTGCCGGCCACCAGCAGCGAGCCGTCCGGGCCGCGCACCGGCGCGTCGCGCACCACGTGGCGGTGCTCGTCCTCGATCTCGCCCACCACCACCTCCAGCAGGTCCTCCAAGGTGAAGAACCCCAGGATGCGGCCGTGCTCGTCCACACACAGCGCCAGATGGGTGGCGCCGCTGCGGAACTGCTCCAGCGCCCGCGGGATCGGGCTTTCCAGCGCCAGCACCGTGGCCGGGCGCAGTAGGGGGCGCAGCGCATCCAGGGTCTGGCCGCGCGCCATCGCCACCAGGATGTCCTTGGTGTGCAGGATGCCGAGTATCTGCTCGCCCTCGGCGTCGAACCAGGGGTAACGGCTGTAACGCGAGGTGCTGAATTCCGCCAGCACCGTCTGTAGCGTCATGCCTTCCCGCAGGCTGCGCAGGTGTTCGCGCGGGCGCATCAGGTCGCCAGCCACCAGGTCGGGCAGCTCCAGCACGTGGCTCATCAGTGCCATGCCGTGGTCGGGCGCGACCGCGTTGGGATCCTGGCGGCCCACGATCAGCTTGAGTTCCTCGCGCGAATAGCGGTGCGATTGATGCTCCACCTCGCCCCAGCCCAGCACGCGTAGCAGCCGGTTGGCGCTGGTGTTGAGCACCCAGATCGCCGGATACATGACCCAGTAGAACGCGTACAGCGGTGCGGCCGTCCACAGCGACATGCGTTCCGGGCGGCGAATGGCCATCGATTTGGGCGCCAGTTCGCCGAGCACGATGTGCAGAAACGAGATCAGGCTGAAGGCGATCGCCAGCGCGGTGAACTGTGCGGCTTCCGGCGATAGACCCAGCGTGTCGAACACCGGCTGCAGCAGGTGCGCGAAGGCCGGCTCGCCGACCCAGCCCAGGCCAAGCGAGGCCAGCGTGATACCGAGCTGGCAGGCCGATAAATACGCGTCCAGGTGTGCATGCACGCCCAGCAGCAGGCGCCCGCGCCAGCCGTGGTGTTCGGCCAGGCCCACCGCCTGGGTGTGCCGCAATTTGACCAATGCAAATTCGGCGGCGACAAAGAAACCGTTCAACAGCACTAGCAACAGCGCGATCAGCAACAGCCCGACATTAGCCCACATGGCGTACTTCACGCGGTGCGGTCGCCGGAATGCGCTGCGCGACGTGTGCGGGGCTGGGGCGGCGGTGTGGCGTGGCGAAACACGCGATCAACAGTTGGGTTCTACAGTCAGGCGCGTCGCCCATGGCAGCGAAAGATCTCCAGCAAACACAGGCAACAGTCTAGCCGCAGTGCTGCGATGACATCGCGGCAACGGCGTGGGCGCGTATCGTATGGCGTCGCCAGCCCGGGTGCGCCCCGCTGCCAGCCTTCCTTCACCACCAATCAACGATGTGCGGAGAGTGCAGATGAGCGAGAGTTTCAGGATCGAACACGACAGCATGGGCGAATTGCAGGTGCCTGCCGATGCGTTGTGGGGTGCGCAGACCCAGCGCGCCGTGCAGAACTTCCCGATTTCCGGCCAGCCGATGCCGCGCGGTTTCATTCGCGCGCTGGGGTTGATCAAGGCTGCGGCCGCAGGCGTCAACGCCGATCTCGGGCTGCTGTCCAAATCGGTGGCCAAGGTGGTGCAGGAAGCCGCCTTGCAGGTGGCGCAGGGCGCGCACGATGCGCATTTCCCGATCGATGTGTATCAGACCGGCTCTGGTACGTCGTCGAACATGAATGCCAACGAGGTGATTGCCACGTTGGCCACGCGCGCCGGTAAGGATGCGGTGCATCCCAATGACCACGTCAATCTCGGGCAGAGTTCCAACGATGTGGTGCCCACCGCGATTCGCGTCTCGGCATTGCTGGCGGTGCAGGAGCAGCTGCAGCCGGCGCTCAAGCATCTGCGCAAGACCATCGACAAGCGCGCCAAGAGTCTGGACAAGATCGTCAAGACCGGCCGCACGCATCTGATGGATGCGATGCCGCTGACCTTTGGCCAGGAGTTCGGCGCATGGTCTGCACAGCTCAGTTCCGCGCAGGAGCGCATCGACGACAGCCTGAAGCGGCTGCGCCGGTTGCCGCTGGGCGGCACTGCGATTGGCACCGGCATCAACGCCGATCCGCGCTTCGGCGGCAAGGTGGCCAAGGCCTTGTCCACGTTGAGCGGCGTCAAGTTCGAAAGTGCCGAGAACAAGTTCGAAGGCCTGGCGGCGCAGGATGATGCGGTGGAATTGTCGGGCCAGCTCAATGCGCTGGCGGTGGCCTTGATCAAGATCGCCAACGACCTGCGCTGGATGAATGCCGGGCCGCTGGCAGGGCTGGGCGAGATCGAATTGCCGGCGTTGCAGCCAGGCAGTTCGATCATGCCGGGCAAGGTGAATCCGGTGATTCCCGAGGCGACCGTGATGGTGTGCGCGCAGGTCATCGGGCACCACACCGCGATCACGGTGGCCGGGCAGACCGGCAATTTTCAGTTGAACGTGGCGTTGCCGCTGATCGCCGCGAACCTGCTGGATTCGATCAACCTGCTCAGCAACGTCTCGCGCCTGCTCGCCGATACCGCCATTGCCGGATTGAAGGTGCGCCAGGAGCGCGTGCGCGAGGCCCTGGACCGCAACCCGATCCTGGTGACTGCGCTCAACCCGATCATCGGCTACGAAAAGGCTGCCGCGATCGCCAAGCGCGCCTACAAGGAACAGCGCCCGGTGCTGGATGTGGCCAAGGAAGACAGCGGTCTGAGCGAGGCAGAGCTGCGCCGTTTGCTGGATCCGGCGGCGTTGACGCGCGGTGGCATCCAGGCGGGTGGCGGTGGTGGCGGCTGACCTTGGTCAGCTGTTGTAGGAGCACAGCTGGTGCGCGATGGGCTTTATCGATAACGCCTCATCGCGCGCAAGCGCGCTCCTACGGGTTCGCGGTAACGCCCAGCATTACGTACGTTCGATGTTTCGGCGGCATGCTGCCGAAGCTTCGCAGTACGGCTACAGCGACAACACAGCTTTGCGCAGTTGGCGTAGGCGCTGATTGCACTCAGCTGTCGTAGGAGCGCACTCGTGCGCGATGGCGGTATCGATAACGCGCCATCGCGCGCAAGCGCGCTCCTACGGATTGCCGCGATTATGCAGACTCAATGCCGCTCGGCCTGCACATTGCCGAAGCTTTCGCGATACGGCTGCAGCGGCGGGATGTCGTTGAGCAATTCGCCACTCAGGCGCTGGATGTCCGGCGTTGCGGTGAGCTTGATCGACTTGTACCCGGGGTCCGGGCCCGCATCGGCGATGGCCTGCTGGCGCAACATCTGCAGGTGACCGAACAGCAGCTGCAACTTGAGCCGGGTCGGCTCGGCCTGCGGCAGGGCGATATCGTCGATCTTCAGCGTGCCGTCCGGGGTGATCTCCGCATTGGCTGCGGGTGGGCGGCGAATCATCACCGACTGGGTGGTCACCGCGACGCGTGGCTTGCCACGTTCGGCGCGGCGGGACGATTGGTCACCGCAGGCGGCTAGAGTGCACAGCAGTAGCGCCATGCAGAGGATCACGAGCTTGTTCATGGGGTCGGAGGGTCGTGGGAAGACCACTAGTGTAATCCC
This sequence comes from Xanthomonas sp. NCPPB 2922, assembly GCF_041520885.1. Lineage (NCBI taxonomy): Bacteria > Pseudomonadati > Pseudomonadota > Gammaproteobacteria > Lysobacterales > Lysobacteraceae > Xanthomonas > Xanthomonas sp. NCPPB 2922. The sequence continues at coordinate 40,683 of NZ_JBGOFY010000004.1, forward strand.
GCGTCCGTCAACGCCGCCCCGATCAATCGACCGGGGCGGCGCATGCCGGCACAGTGGCGTTACTTGCGGCAGTCCTCGACGTCGTGCTGGGTGAGGCTGGCGTAGGGCGCAAAGGCCGGAATCAGGCTGGCGGCCGCATCCTGCGCCGTGCGCAGACCAACCAGGCGGTCGCAGATCTGCAGTGCGTGTTGCTTGAAGGTGTCGGCCTCGGCTTCGATCTTCCCGCCGATCTGGTCGGGGTTGCCGCTCAGCACGCCCTTGAGCGCTTCGCCCGCCGCTTGCGCACCGAACGCCGCGCCCTTGGTGCCGATCTCGATGCCTTGCTTGGCCACGGCCTGCAACTGCGCGTAATAGCCGCGCATGGCCTGCTGCTGCGCAGCGTTCAGCGCCACCGGCTTGCCAGCGATGCGCAAGCTGCCGTCTGCACCAATCCTGGCCGCCGGCAAGCCGCTACGGTTGAGCGTGACGCTGTTGTTGTCGAACGTCACACCGCTGCCGTTGACCTGCGCCGAGCCGCTGGTCGTGCTCTCCGAGTGCCCGCCGCACCCCACCAGCAACGCCCCCATCAGTAATGCCGAAGCAAGCACTTTCATCTGCAGTCTCCCCATGTTGGACGTTGATCAGTGGTCGGCCGGCACACGCGTGGTGCCGGAGATATCGCTGGCGTTGATATCGCCGCTGCCCTTGTGCGCCAACGTCAGATCCCCTTGCACCTTGCGCACCTCCGCGGCACCGGAGCCGATCGATTCGATGTTGACGCTGCCTTGTACATCGCGGACTTCAAGATCGCCCGAGCCAATGCTGCCAACCTGCACGTTGCCGGCGACGCCATGCAGCTTCACGTCGCCCGAGCCGATCTTGCCGACCTCTGCCGCGCCACGGATCTGGCGCGCCTTGATATCGCCAGAGCCCACGGCCAGCACCTGCAAGGCGCCCGCGTCCTCCAGTTCGATATCGCCCGAACCCACCTTGGCGGTCACGCGGCCCTTGGTGCGGCGAACGGTCATGTCGCCGGAGCCCACGTCGGCGCTGACGGCTGCAGCGCCGCTGATCTCGGCATCGCCGGAACCGATATCAAACTGCACCAGCAGCGTATTCGGCACGCTGCCGCGCAGGTCCAGATACGCGTAGCTCTCGCCAATGGAAATGCGCAGCGGGCGGTCGTCTTCCAGCGTGACTACCAGTTTGGTGCCCATCCGTTTCTGGGTGACGGTGAGGTTGCGCAACAACTCGGGCCGGGCAGCGCAGGCACGCCCGCTCACGCGCCCGCTGGTGCCCGGGATCGCCTCCAGGCGCAGGTCATTGGAGGCGATTTCGAACAACACCGTCTTGATCCCGGACAACTGCAACTCCAGGCTGCGCGGGTCGGAAAACTTGCACTGCTCTTCGGCCACGGCAGCGCCGGGCAGACCAAGCAGCAGGAGCAGACTCAGTGGCAGGCGCATGGCGCGACCTCAGGCTTCGGAGCGCCGGCGGCGCAGGTAGATGGAGGCAGCGATCAGGGCAACGCCGATGGCCGCACCGATCCAGATGTCCGGGTTGCCGTAGACGCGTGCGCTGTCAGTGTGTTGCAGCACCCATTGCACCAGGTCGCTGGGATTCTGCATCGCACTGCTGTCCAGGGTGCCGCTGACCGCGCGCGGCGACCAGGTGCCGGGCAGGGCGCTCAGCAGGCCGCGGTAGCCGACGATGTACCAGACCCAGCCGATCGGCAGCGACACACCGGGCATGGCCGAGAGAATGCTCAGCATCACGCAGGCCAGCAGCGGGAACAGCACCGCCCACAGGAACGGCTTGGAAGTGGCCCAGGCCGAGCAGAACATCAGCCAGCCCACGGTCGGCAGCGACCACAACAGGCTCATCGGCACGGTCATCAACAGCCGTCCAACCAGGGCGAACGGATGCGAATGCGTGGCCATGGCCCATGGGCTGGGGACGCCGGCGATCAACGCACCACCGATGGCGATCAACCACAGGGCAAGGCCGACCACCAGACCGATCGCAATCGCGATCAGCGGCGCCAGCAACAACGCCCATGCGGCCTTGGACAGCACTGTCTGCGTGTCCGACACCGGCAAGGATTTCCAGAACAGCACGCTGCGATCGCGGCGGTCGTCGTAGAGGCTGCCCAGCGCATAGAAGAACACCACAAAGGCCAGTACGACCGAGGCGATGCCGATGCCGCCCAGCAGCAGGCCGTCGCCCACCTGGCCCAGGGTGCGGGTGTATTCGGCCAGGTCGTCCATCCTCATGCTGTCGCCGGACATGTTGCCGCGCGCGCTGACTGCGCCGATCACCGCGCCCAGCAGCGCGAAGAACACCGCGATGCCGCCGGTGATCACCTGCGACCAGACGAAACCGCCACGGTGCTCCCAGTACTCGCGTTTGAGCAGCCAGGTGAACGTGCGTGCGGGAGATGCTTGGTGGGTCATTGCATTCATGCGTAGGTCCCCTTCATGACAGCAACAAACAGATCGGCCAGGCCGGGATTGCGGGTTTCACCGAAGCGGGCGAGTTGCTCCTTGGGCGCACCGTCGAACAGCATCACGGTCTTGCCGAACGGCAGGCTGCGCTCGTCGATGGGGCCCAGTGCGCGCGCGCTGTCCAGGTGCTCGGCGTTGACCAGTACTTCGGTGTAGCGCTCGGCGACGTGTTCCATATCGGCCGTGAGCACGATGCGGCCGTCGCGGATGAACATCACATCGGTGAGGATGTGCTCGATCTCTTCCACCTGGTGGGTGGTGACGATGATGGTCTTCTGCTCGTCGAAGTAGTCTTCCAGCAGGCGCTGGTAGAACTGCTTGCGGTACAGGATGTCCAGGCCCAGCGTGGGCTCGTCCAGCACCAGGATGCGCGCATCGATGGCCATCACCAGGGCCAGGTGCAGCTGCACGATCATGCCCTTGGAGAGTTCGCGCACCCGCGATTTGCGATTGAGCTGGGTGTTGGCCAGAAAGCGCTCGCACTTGGCACGGTCAAAGCGCGGGTGGACGCCGGCGACGAAGTCGATGGCCTCGCCGACACGCAGCCAGCGCGGCAGCACCGCTACATCGGCAATGAAGCAGACCTCGTTCATCAGCGCATTGCGTTGCGTGCGCGGGTCCATGCCCAGCACCTGCAGCTCGCCGTCGAAATCGGTCAGGCCCAGCACGGCCTTCAGCGCGGTGGTCTTGCCGGCGCCGTTGGGGCCGATCAGCCCGATGATGCGGCCGGCGGCGATGGTGAAGCTGGTGTTGTCCAGCGCAAGTCGATGCTTGTAGGCCTTGCGCAGGCCACGAGCGTCGACCACGTGGTCGGTGGAGACGGCGGTCATGGTGTTTTCCCCTGTGGCAGCAGATCGTCGATGGTCAGTCCCAGGCGCTGGATGCGTTCCAGCACCGCAGGCCATTCTTCATTGAGGAAGCGCTCGCGTTCGCTTCCGCGCAATTTCTGTGCGGCTTCCGGGGTCATGAACATGCCCAGGCCGCGGCGCTTCTCCACCAGGTTCTCGTCGGCCAGTTCCTGATAGGCGCGCGAAACGGTGATGGGGTTCAATTGATAGTCGGCCGCCACTTGCCGCACCGAGGGCAGGGCGTCGCCAGGCTTGAGGATTCCATCGAGCATCATGGCAATCACACGTTCCTTGAGTTGGCGATAGATGGGAGCGCCGTCGCTCCACTGGATGTCAGTCATGATCAGCTCCGTGGGCGCAGGACTTGCGCGAAGGAGAAATAGGGCATCGACAGCGAGGCGCGCAGGTGCCGGCTGGGCCGGGTGCGTGTCTCGGGGGGAGTTGTCGCGTTTTCCGTAACCGCCTCCGACGCGCCATAATCGGCGCCGGTATCCGTGACCTGACTGGAAGCGGCTCCCAGGCAACCAATGGCGAACAGGGTGCTGCCGAACAGCAGCAGCGGAACTGGTCGCGTAAAGCGTGTGCTGTTCATGCTTTCCCCTGCGTTGGATGACTGGTGTTGTATTCAACTATAACACCGACACGCAGGCAGTCAACTGCCTGTCATACCCAACTGATGGCACCCCGCCGCTGGCGCGCGTGTCCTCACCACCTAGGGCACCGCTCATGTCGCTCAATCGTCTGTTGGTCCTTGTATTTGCTGGACTTTTTTCCACTGCTGCGGTGGCGGCCGGTACCTCGGTGCTGGATCTGGACTACCGCCCGCTGGCCGGCAAGGCCCCAATCAACCTGAACCGTAGTTACGGCGGCAAGGTGGTGATGGTGGTCAACACCGCCAGCAAGTGCGGCTTCACCCCGCAGTACGAAGGCCTGGAGGCGCTCAATCAGCGCTTCGGCAGCCGCGGGTTCACGGTGCTCGGCTTCCCGTCCAACGATTTCCAGGGACAGGAACCCGGATCTGAGAAACAGATCCAGGAATTCTGCACGCTGACCTATGGCGTCAAGTTCCCGATGTTTGAGAAGGTGCATGTGCTGGGCGCGCAGGCGACCCCGCTGTATCAGCGACTGACGCGCGAGACCGGCGTGGCGCCGGGTTGGAACTTCCACAAGTATTTGATCGGTCGCAATGGACAGGTGGTGGCGCAGTTCCCGAGCAAGGTCAAGCCGGACGATCCGCAGGTGCTGGCGGCGATCGAGCGCGAGCTCAAGGCGCCGGCACGCTGAGCGCGGAGCGCGCAACGTCGCGTGCACATGCGACAATGCGCATTCAGCGCCGGCGTCGGCGTGATCTTTTCACTTTCGGGAAGTGCATCGAATGAAGATGGGAAAGCGCGGCGCGGCGGCGTCGCTACTGATGGTGGCAATGTCGGCAACGATGCCTGCGATGTCGCAACAACCGGCCGCAGCGGCCACCAAGGAGAAGCCGGCTTTGAATGCATCGTCTGAAAAGAGCAACGTGAGTTACGCCATCGGTATGGACGTGGCACGTTCGTTCGAGCCGATCGCGCAGGACATCGATGTGAGCGCCATGCAGCGCGCCATCGAGAACGCCTTCAAGGGCGGCAAGCCGCTGTTGTCCGACGAGCAGACCCAGGCCACCGACACCGCACTGCGCACCGCGCTGGCTGCACGCAACGGCCAGCAGATGCCGGGCATGGCACCGGGCAGCGCCCCGGCGGCGCCGTCCAAGGAAAATGTCGGCCTGATGCTGGGTGACCGCGCGGTTGGCCCGTCGCTGGCCGGCATCAAGGACGAGATCGATCTGTCGATCCTGATGGAAGCCGTCCGCACCGTGTTCGCCAAGGGCACCACGCGGTTGACCCAGCAGGAAGCGGCCGCAACGATGCAGGCGTTCGCCACTGCCAAGCAGGGCGCAGCCGGTGCCAAGAATCGCGAAGAAGGCAATGCGTTCCTGGCCAAGAACAAGACCGAAAAAGGCGTGATCACCACGGCCTCGGGTCTGCAGTACATGGTGCTGCGCCAGGGCAGCGGCGAGCGCCCGATGCCCACCAACACGGTGCGCGTCAACTACGAAGGCAAGCTGCTCGACGGGAAGGTCTTCGACAGCTCTTACCAGCGCGGCCAGCCGGCCGAGTTCGGTCTGAATCAAGTGATTGCTGGATGGACCGAGGGTGTCGCCTTGATGCCGGTCGGTTCGAAATATCGTTTCTGGATTCCATCCAACTTGGCCTATGGCCCGAACGGCACGCAGGGGGGGCCGATCGGACCGGACGCAACGTTGACGTTCGATGTCGAACTGATGGGTATCCTTCCCTGATCCCCCACAGGAGTACCCCCACCCATGCGAGTTGCGATCTTTGGTACCGGCTATGTTGGTCTTGTCACCGGTACCTGTCTGGCGGAAGTAGGTCATCACGTTATCTGCGTGGATATCGACCAGGCGAAAGTTGATGGTCTCAATCGTGGGGTGATTCCCATCTATGAACCCGGCCTGGAGCCGATGGTGAAAGCCAACCACGCCTCTGGCCGGTTGCGCTTCACCACCGACGCGGCCGAGGCGATTGCGCACGGCGAAATCACCTTCATCGCCGTGGGCACGCCGCCTGACGAGGACGGCAGCGCCGACCTGCAGTACGTGCTGGCGGTTGCGCGCACCGTGGGCCGTCATATCGACGGGCCGTCGGTGATCGTCAACAAGTCCACGGTGCCGGTCGGTACCGCCGACAAGGTGCGCGCGGCCATCCAGGAAGAACTGGATGCACGCGGCGTGGACCATGAGTTCGACGTGGTTTCCAACCCTGAGTTCCTCAAGGAAGGCGACGCGGTGGCTGACTGCATGCGCCCGGACCGGATCGTGATCGGTGCCAAGAAGCCGGCAGCGATTGCGCGCATGCGCCGTCTGTATGCCCCGTTCAACCGCAACCGCGATCGCATCGTGGAAATGGATGTGCGCTCGGCCGAGCTGACCAAGTACGCGGCCAACGCGATGCTGGCGACCAAGATCAGTTTCATGAACGAGATCGCCAACATTGCCGAACGCGTCGGTGCGGACGTCGAGCATGTGCGTAACGGCATCGGTTCGGATCCGCGCATTGGTTGGCACTTCATCTACCCCGGTGCCGGCTACGGCGGCTCGTGCTTCCCGAAGGATGTGCAGGCGCTCGCCAAGACCGCGCAGCAGTACGGCATGCAGCCGACCCTGCTCAACGCGGTGGAAAGCGTCAACAATGCGCAGAAGGGGCATCTGTTCGAACTGGTGCAGCGTCACTATGCCGATGGCAACGGCAGCATCGCCGGCAAGACCTTTGCGGTGTGGGGCCTGGCGTTCAAGCCCAATACCGACGACATGCGTGCAGCTTCCAGCCGTCGCCTGATGGCGCAGTTGTGGGAAGCCGGTGCCAAGGTGCGCGCGTATGACCCTGAAGCCACGCACGAAGCCAAGCGCATCTTCGGCGAGCGCGACGACCTGACGTTCTGCGACGACGCCTTCGCCGCACTGGAAGGCGCCGACGCGCTGGTCGTGGTCACCGAGTGGAAGCAGTTCCGTAGCCCGGATTTCGGCAAGATCAAGCAGGCTCTGAAGGACGACGTCGTGTTCGACGGCCGCAACCTGTACGACCCGCAGGAGATCGAAGCCGCAGGTCTAGCGTACTACGCCATCGGACGAGGCCGTTCGCTGCATGCATGAGCAACTCTCGCCGCGCGACCAGGAACTGGAAGCGCGGTTGGTGGAACTGGAAACGCGCCTCTCCTTTCAGGAGCAGGCGCTGACCGAACTGAGTGAAGCGCTTGCGGACGCCCGTTTGACGGGCGCCCGCAATGCCGAATTGATCCGCCACCTGCTTGAGGATCTGGGCAAGGTGCGCTCCACGTTGTTTGCGGATGCGGCGGACGAACCGCCACCGCCGCACTATTGATTGCAGATTGCCACCGCCATGAGCGATACCCTACGTGACCAGTTGCTTGGGTTGGGCTTCAAGCCCACCCCCAAGCCCGCCCCCAAGCCCGAACGCAAACCCGACGCACGGCCTGCCGCGCGTCCGCATGGCAAGAGTGGCAAGCCTGCGCCCGGCAAGCCGGGACAGGGCAGGGGACCGCAGCGGCCGCATGCCGCTGCGGCACCCGACGGCAAGCCCGCGCCCTCCGCCAGGCCGCATCCGAACGCAGACCGTCGTGGGCCCCGGCCTGCGCGCACGCGCGAGGACATCGACCTGGCCAAGGCCTACGCGATCCGCGCGCAACGCGAGAAGGACGAGCGCATCGAAGCCGAGCGCGTGAAGCAGGAAGAAGCACGCCTGCGGCGCGAAGCCAAGGCCAAGCTCGAAGAACTGCTCAAGGACAAGAGCCTCAATCACGCTGAAGCGGACATCGCCCGCCATTTTCCGTATGGCGGCAAGATCAAGCGCATCTACGTCACCGCCGATCAGCTCAAGGCACTCAATGCCGGCGAGTTGGGCGTGCTGCAACTCAATGGCCGCTATCTGCTGGTGACAGCACAGGTGCTTGCCGAAGCCGAAGCCGTGTTTGCACCATCGGTGGCGTTGAAGGTAGACCCCAATGCACCGGCCGGTGACGACCCGTACGCCGACCCGAAGTACCAGGTGCCGGACGACCTGGTCTGGTGAGGCGGGGCGTGTTTTTCCGGCACATTGAACGCAACAACTCAGGCACCTGAGCGGTGCCTTTTTGTTTGCCCGTCGCTGTCTTTATTGGCCCGCAGGCCTAACGAATGCCCGGCTTCTAGCGCTTCGTTTCTGTTGCGCCGCGATACACAGGCTAATCACGGCCAGCACCCCACCATCGCAGCGCTCGCGTATGGCGGCTTTCGCAGATGATGACGCGACTGATGCGCCGCCGCTTCTTCATTGGAAGGCCTTGCCATGCCCACACTGTCACGTTTTCGTCCTACTTCTTCCTCTGCGGCTGAAGCAACGTATTGCGCGCAATCACGTCAACGATCATTTGCACGCCGTCTCGGTACATCCGCCGCAGTGCTGCTCGCACTGGGTCTGCTCAGCCAGTGCGCTTTCGCGCAGGCCGACGATGCGCTGGCGTTCGATCGCCCGGGGATCCCGTTCGCGGCCGAGACGCTGCGCCCCGGCGCGTTTGCCTGGGAGCAGGGGCTTCCCGATGCCAGCACCGACCGTAGCGGCGGGCAGCGCACCACGCTGTACACGGCCGATACCGTGCTGCGCCTGGGCCTGTTTGAGAACGTCGAGCTGCAGCTGGGCAGTGACAGCTACAACTGGCAGCACGGCGGTGGTGAACGTGTGCGGGGTGGTGGCGACAGCCACGTTGCGCTCAAGGTGGCGCTACCGTCGCGCGTGGAGAGCTTTCATTGGGCCGTGCTCGGCAGCTACAGCGTGCCGACCGGCAGTGCGGCCTTCAGCGACGGCTATTCGCGCGAACTGGGCGTCACCGCCTCGTGGGACCTACCGCAGGAGCGCGCATTGGCGTTGTACGTCAACTACGCCCGCGATAGCGATGGCCACCAATGGACCTTCGCACCAAACTACACCTTCTTTTCCGGCGAGCACTTCAGCAGCTATGTGGAAGCCGGTATCGACTCGGGGGGTGACCATGCACGGGTGGCGGGCGCGGGCGGTGCCTGGCAGCTGCCGCATGCGATGCAGTTGGATGTCTCGGTGTTGCGTGGGCTGACCTCCGAGAGCCCGGACTGGCAGGGCGGGCTAGGGCTGTCGATCGCCTTCCAGTGACGGTGAGCTGCGGATACGCTGGGGCCAGCACACAGGCGCTGGATTTGGAGCCAAGGCGCTTGCTCTGGTCGTCGTGGGGCAAGGGACACTCGTCAGTACCATTGGACTGACCAACGCACGCTCCAGCCCGTTCCCACAGAAATGCTGCACTGCCGCATGCATTGAATGCAGGGAAAAGGCCTAATTGGATCGATCCAATCAGCGTCGAGTGCATGCCTCTTCCTTACCACTCCAGGTCTGCTGCGTGACAGGCGCCACGCCGGCGCCTCCGTCGCCTGAGGACGACGCAGCGGGCCGTACCCGCCGTGGCGCGGTGACCTTGCGCGATATCGCCAACGCCATTGGTGTCTCGCGCGCGACCGTGTCGCTGGTGCTGCGCGGCAGCCCGCTGGTGCATGCGAGCACGCGCGCACGGGTCGAGGCCGAGCTGGATCGCCAACACTATGTCTATAACCGTGCCGCAGCCAATCTGCGCCGCCGCACGTCATCCAGCATCGCGCTGGTGATCAACGATCTGTCCAATCCGTTCTTTGCCGAATTCGCCGCAGGCGTGGACGAAGCCCTGGGCGCAGCCGGGTACGTGACCTTGCTCGGTAGCACCGGCGAATCCACGCAACGCCAGCAGGCGGTGCTGAGCTCACTGATGGAGCACACGCCCGCCGGCATCATCCTCTCGCCGGCCGAAGGCAGCCAGGCGCAGGCACTGACCCAGGCGTTGGGACGGCAGCGCAACGTGCTGCTATTCAATCGCGAGGTCGCCGATGCCGAGTGGGATCTGCTGGCGCTGGACAACGAGCAGGGCGCCTTCGAGGCCTGCTCGCATCTCATCGCGCAAGGCCATCGGCACATCGTCTTTTTCGGTGGACATGCCGCGTCCAGTTCGTGCCGGCAACGGCGCGCCGGTTACGCGCGCGCAATGGCGGCCGCCGGTCTGGCAGTGCAGTGGGTGGAGTCGGCACCCAACCGCCAGGATGCCGCGGTGTGTGCGACCCAGATGCTTGCGCACCCCGACCGCACTGCCAGTGCCGCGGTTTGCTACAACGACAGCGTTGCACTCGGATTGATGGCCGCGTTGGCCATGCGCGGCATTGTGCCCGGCCGCGACTTTGCAGTGACCGGCTTTGACGATATCGCCGAAGCCAGCTTGTTCACCCCCGCACTCACCACCTTGGCGGCCGACCCACGCGCGCGTGGCCAGCAGGCCGCACGGCTGATGCTGCAGCGCATTGAACACCCCGACCATGCGCCGCAGCGGCTTACCGCTGCGGTGGCATTGAAGATTCGCGCGAGCAGCGCATGTGCACCGTCCCCCGCAGTGTCCACCAATCCCCCCACCAAGGCCCCAGGCCGCTGACCAGGCAACTCCTATGGTTTCCCTTTCCACGCAATCCACTGTGCCAAGCGGCAACAAGGCGCCCGTCAACAACGGCGTCGCATTGTCGGTGGCTACCACGATCTTTTTCATGTGGGGCTTTCTCACCTGCCTCAACGACATCCTGATCCCGCATCTGAAGGCGGTGTTCGAGCTCAACTTCGCGCAGGCGATGCTGGTGCAGTTCACCTTCTTCGGCGCGTATTTCCTGATGTCGCTGCCGGCCGGCTGGCTGGTGGCGCGGTTGGGCTACAAGCAGGGCATCGTGGCCGGCCTGGCGGTGGCGGCGGTCGGCGCGCTGGGCTTCTGGCCGGCGGCGGAACTGCGCGTGTATGGCGCCTTCCTCGGTGCATTGTTCGTGCTGGCCACCGGCATCACCATCCTGCAGGTGGCGGCCAATCCGTACGTGGCGCTGCTCGGTCCCGAGCGCAGCGCATCCAGCCGGCTCACCCTGGCACAGGCGCTCAATTCGCTTGGTACCGCGATCGCACCGCTGTTCGGTGGCTGGCTGATCCTGTCCAACACCGTGATGACGGGCGACCAGCTCAAGGTGCTGCCGGACGCCGAGCAGTTGGCCTATCGCGTGCAGGAAGCGCAGGCAGTGCAGGGGCCGTATATCGGCCTGGCGGTGGTGTTGTTCCTGCTGGCGATCTTCGTGTTCCTGTTCCGCCTGCCGGCGCTCACCGATGCGAGTGCGCAGAAGGACGAAAGCGCGCATTCGCTGCTGGATGCATTGCGCCACCCGCATGTGCGGTTCGGCGTGCTGGCGATCTTCTTCTATGTGGGGGCGGAAGTCGCCATCGGCAGTCTGATGGTCAACTACTTCTCACTGCCGCAGATCGGCGGCTTCACCGAGCGTCAGGCGACCAACTACGTCTCTGCGTACTGGACGCTGGCGATGATCGGGCGCTTCATTGGCTCGGCGCTGCTGGCCAAGTTGTCGCCGCGCGTGTTGTTGTCGGTATTCGCAGGTATCAATGCGCTGCTGCTGGGCCTGACCATGGCCAGTGGCGGGATGCTGGCGGTGTATGCGCTGGTGGCGATCGGCCTGTTCAACTCGATTATGTTCCCGACCATTTTCACCTTGGGCATCGAGCGTCTTGGCCCGCTGACCGGGCGTGCGTCGAGCCTGCTGATCATGGCCATTGTGGGTGGCGCGATCGTGCCGTACCTGCAGGGCCTGCTGGCAGACCGCATCGGCTTGCATGAGTCGTTCGTGTTGCCGCTGCTGTGCTACCTGTACATCGTGTTTTACGGCATCTGGGGCTCGCGTCTGCGCGGCGCACTGGCGGAGGCACGCGCATGAGTGCTGCCAAGAACCAGGTGGTGTGTTTCGGCGAAGCGCTGATCGACATGCTGGCGCTGCCCCCGGCCGGCCCCAACGAGGCTCGCACCTTCGCCCAGTATGCGGGTGGCGCTCCGGCCAACGTGGCTGTTGCGGTGGCACGCCTGGGCGGCGCGGCGCATTTTGTAGGCATGCTCGGGCGCGACATGTTTGGCGATTTCCTGCTGGAGAGCCTGCAGCAGGCCGGCGTCGTGACCGATGGCATCGTGCGCACCGATGAGGCCAAGACGGCGCTGGCATTCGTCGCGCTGGATGCGGCCGGCGAACGCAGTTTCAGTTTCTATCGCCCGCCGGCGGCGGACCTGTTGTTCCGTGCCGAACATTTCGCCGCCGATGGCTTTGCGCAGGCAGCCGTGTTGCACGTGTGCTCCAACAGCATGACCGAGCCGGCCATCGCGCAGTGCACGCTGGACGGCATGCGCCGCGCGCGTGCCGATGGCACCATCGTCAGCCTGGATCTCAATCTGCGCCCGATGCTGTGGCCGCAGGATGTCGACCCGGCACCGCTGTTGTGGGAAGCGCTCGCGCTTGCCGATGTGGTGAAACTGTCGCGCGAAGAGCTCGACTATCTCGCCGGCACGCTCGACAGCGATGCCAGCGCTGTGACGCAGAAGCTGTGGCAAGGCCACGCCCGTTGGTTGCTTGTCACCGATGGCGGCGGGCCGGTGCATTGGCAGACGCGTGTGGATTCCGGGCAGGTGCCCGCGTTCCATGTGCAGGTGCGCGACAGCACGGCGGCCGGCGATGCCTTCGTGGGCGGCCTGTTGTTCCAGCTGGCAGCGCGCGCGAGCACGCTTGAGCAGCTGTGTGCCGACCCGGCGGCCATTGCCGAGGTGATTCGCTTCGCCGCCGCCGTTGGTGCGTTGGCAGTGACACGCAAGGGCGCGTTCGCCGCGATGCCCAGCGTTGACGAGGTCCATTCTTTGATCCAGGAACAATCATGAGCCCATTGCCCGCGACCCCCGCACCGGATTTCCGTTCGGCCGATGTCCTGCGCCAGCACATCGCCGACACCATGGCCTTCTACCACCCGCGCGCGATCGACCCAGCCGGTGGCTTCTTCCAGTATTTCCGCGACGACGGCTCGATCTACGACGCCGGGCACCGGCATCTGGTGAGCAGCACGCGCTTTGTCTTCAACTATGCGATGGCCTACCGCGAATTCGGCAATGCCGACTATCTTGACGCGGTGCGGCATGGTCTGGCCTATTTGCGTAACGTGCACCGCAATGCCGCCACCGGCGGTTATGCATGGACGCTGCGCGATGGCGTGGTGGAAGACGACATGAACCACTGCTACGGCGTGGCCTTCGTGTTGCTGGCGTATTCGTGCGGCTTGAAGGCCGGCGTGGACGAAGCACGCGCGTGGATGGACGAGACCTGGCAGCTCCTGGAGAAACATTTCTGGGAGCCGGGTTTTGGTTTGTACCGTGACGAGGCCGATGCGCAGTTCAACTTCACCACGTATCGCGGCCAGAACGCCAACATGCACATGTGCGAGGCGATGATCGCCGCCTACGAGGCCAGCGGTGAGCAACGCTATCTCGACCGCGCGCTACTGCTTGCTGACAACATGACCCGGCGCCAGGCCGCCAAGGCCGATGGTCTGGTGTGGGAGCACTACGATCTGCAGTGGAATATCGATTGGGACTACAACCGCGACAATCCCAAGCACCTGTTCCGCCCGTGGGGATTCCAGCCCGGGCACCAGACCGAATGGGCCAAGTTGCTGATGTTGCTCGATCGCTATGCGCCGGCCGACTGGTTGCTGCCGACCGCGCAGCACCTGTTCGATGTGGCGGTGGAGCGGTCGTGGGACGCGCAGCGCGGCGGGCTGTATTACGGCTTCGACCCCGACGGCAAGGTCTGCGACGACGACAAGTATTTCTGGGTGCAGGCCGAGTCGCTGGCTGCCGCTGCGTTGCTGGCGCAGCGCAGCGGTGAGGCGCGCTACTGGCAGTGGTACGACAAGCTCTGGGACTACTCCTGGACGCACATGATCGATCACCGCTACGGCGCGTGGTACCGCATCCTGGATGCGGACAATCGCAAGTACAGCGACGAGAAGAGCCCGGCCGGCAAGACCGATTACCACACCATGGGTGCGTGCTACGAAGTGTTGAACGTGTTGCGGCCGGCTGCGTGATGCGACACGGTCAGCGAGGTGTGCCGACCTTTCAATGACTTCAAGACGCCGAGATATCGACTCGTAGCGGCGTTTAGATGCAGTCAGACGTTGATGTCAGAAGCCTAGTCGGTCGAGGGCGCGATGCCCTCACCGCTCGCGGGACACGCCGTGAACCCATCCCTGGGGGCTCGGTGGCGGCATCCATGCCGCCACACGGTCCCGCAAGCGGTGAGGACACCACGCCAGAGTTTTCTGGTTGCTTTGTTGAAAACTACGCACACCGCCCATCGCGACTGGTCCTTGTCTGCCCACCATCGCGGGACCTTACGCGGCATGGATGCCGCGTAAGCGCTTACAAGGACGTACTTGCAGCGTGTCCCGTGATGGGGGGGCGGGCAGGGGCCCTGCAGCCAGGCGGCAGATCAGCTGCCCTTACTCCGGGTCGTAATCCAGATTCGATGCCAACCAGCGTTCGGCCAACGCCAGCGTGATGCCCTTGCGCTTGGCGTAGTCGGCAACCTGTTCCTTGCCCAGGCGCCCCACCACGAAATACTGGCTCTTGGGGTGGCTGAAGTAGTAGCCCGACACGGCCGCGGTGGGCAGCATGGCGAAGCTTTCGGTCAGCGACATCGCCGCGTTGTGCTCGGCATGCAACAGATGGAACAAGGTGCGTTTTTCGCTGTGCTCCGGGCAGGCCGGATAACCGGGCGCCGGGCGGATACCTTGATAGCGCTCTGCAATCAGCGCCTCGTTGTCCAGCGTCTCATCGGCGATATAGCCCCAGAATTCGGTGCGCACGCGCTGATGCAGCCGTTCGGCCAAGGCCTCGGCCAGGCGATCGGCCAACGCCTTGAGCAGAATGGAGTTGTAGTCGTCGTGGGCCGCTTCGAAACGTGCCACATGCGGGTCGATGCCGATCCCGGCGGTGACCGCGAACGCACCAATCCAGTCCTGCTTGCCGCTGCTCTTGGGCGCGACGAAGTCGGCCAGACAGAAGTCCGGGCGGTCGACGGGTTTGTCGACTTGCTGGCGCAAAAAATGCAGGGAATGGGGAATGGAGAATCGGGAATGGTCGAGCGCTTCCGAGGCGCTGTGCGATTCGCCATGGGGGTTTGCCGAGTCCGCCGGCTCAGTGAGGACAACAATATCGTCGCCCACACTGTTCGCCGGCCACAGGCCGAAGACGGCTTTGGCGGTCAGCCATTTCTCTTCGACGATGCGCTTGAGCATGCGCCGGGCATCGCGATACAGCTCGCTGGCCTGGGGGCCGACGATCTCGTCGCTGAGGATGGCCGGGAACTTGCCGGCCAGTTCCCAGGCCTGGAAGAACGGGGTCCAGTCGATCAGCTCGATCAGCTCGTCCAGCGGGTAGTCGTCGAACACGTGCAGGCCGGGCTGGCGCGGCGCGGGGGGCGTGTAGCTGTCCCAGCCGCCATCGAACTTTTGCGCGCGTGCCTTTTCCAGCGACACCAGCCGCTTGGCATCGCCACGGTTGCGATGACGCGCGCGGATCTCGGCATAATCGGCATCGTTGGCGGCGACGAAGGCCTGGCGCAGATCGCGCGAGATCAGCGATTGCGCCACACCCACCGCGCGCGAGGCATCCTTCACCCACACGGTCGGCGCGGTGTAATGCGGGTCGATCTTCAGCGCCGTGTGCGCACGCGAAGTGGTGGCGCCACCGATCAAGAGCGGAATCTCGAAGCCCTGCCGTTGCATCTCGCGCGCCACGTGCGACATCTCTTCCAGCGAGGGCGTGATCAGGCCCGATAGCCCGATCAGGTCTGCGTTTTCTTCGCGCGCACGATCCAGGATGACCTGCGCGCTGACCATCACGCCCAGGTCGACCACATCGAAGTTGTTGCACGCCAGCACCACGCCGACGATGTTCTTACCGATGTCATGCACGTCACCCTTGACCGTGGCCATGATGATCTTGCCGTTGGACTTGCCGACATCGCCGGTGCGCAGTTTTTCCGCCTCGATGAAGGGCAGCAGATAGGCCACGGCCTTTTTCATGACACGTGCGGATTTGACCACCTGCGGCAGGAACATCTTGCCGGCGCCGAACAGATCGCCGACCACGTTCATGCCATCCATTAACGGCCCTTCGATCACGTCCAGCGGGCGCGTGGAGAGTTGCCGGGCTTCTTCGGTGTCGGTTTCCACAAACGCATCGATGCCGTGCACCAGCGCATGCGCCAGGCGTGCACGCACGGGTTTTTCGCGCCAGGCCAGATCCTCGGTCCTGGCGGCGCCCTTGGTGCCTTTGTAGCGCTCGGCGATTTCCAGCAGCCGCTCGGTGCCGTCCTTGCGGCGGTTGAGGATCACATCCTCCACGCGCTCGCGCAGCTCCGGGTCGAGCTCGTCGTAGATCGGCATGCCGCCGGCGTTGACGATTCCCATGTCCATGCCGGCCTTGATTGCATGGAACAGGAACACCGAGTGGATCGCCTGACGCACGCTTTCATTACCGCGGAACGAGAACGACACATTGGAGACGCCGCCGGAGATATGGCAATGCGGCAGGGTGCGTTTGATCTCGCGCGTGGCCTCGATGAAGTCCACCGCGTAATTGTCGTGCTCCTCGATGCCGGTGGCCACCGCAAAGATGTTCGGGTCGAAGATGATGTCTTCCGGCGGGAAGCCAACTTTTTCAGTCAGCACCTTGTAGGCGCGTGTGCAGATCTCCACCTTGCGCGCGCAGGTGTCGGCCTGGCCCACTTCATCGAAGGCCATCACCACCGCGGCGGCGCCGTAGCGCAGCACCTTGCGCGCCTGTTCGATGAACACCGCTTCGCCTTCCTTCAGCGAGATCGAGTTGACGATGCTCTTGCCTTGCAGGCACTTCAGGCCCGCTTCGATCACGGTCCATTTGGACGAATCCACCATCACCGGGATGCGCGCGATATCAGGCTCGGACATGATCAGGTTGAGAAAGCGCGTCATTGCCTTCTCGGAATCGATCAGGCCCTCGTCCATGTTGACGTCGAGAATCTGCGCGCCGTTGGCAACCTGTTGGCGCGCCACCTCCACCGCTTCCTCGTAGCGCTCTTCCTTGATCAGCTTGCGGAACTGCGCGCTGCCGGTGACGTTGGTGCGCTCGCCCACGTTGACGAACAGCAGGTCCGGGGTGATGACCAGCGGTTCCAGGCCGGACAGACGGGTGTAGCGGGGCTGTGCGTTCATGCGGGCATCTGCAAGGTGACGGGTCGGCCAGAGCACGCGTGCGTGTCAGGCCAGCAACGAAGACGGCGTGCGCAGGCCTGCATCATGCGGCTTGCTCCAGCGCGTTGGGCAGCTGGCGCGGCGGCAGGTCGGCCACGGCCTCGGCAATCGCACGGATATGGTCCGGCGTGGTGCCGCAGCAACCGCCCACCAGGTTGAGCAGGCCGGATTTGGCGAACTCGCGCAGCGTTTCGGCCATTTCTTCCGGCGTCTCGTCGTATTCGCCGAACGCATTGGGCAGCCCGGCATTGGGATGCGCGCTGACGTAGGCATCGGCGATTTGCGAGAGCGTCTCCACATGTGGGCGCAACTCCTTGGCGCCCAGCGCGCAGTTCAGGCCCACCGATAACGGCTTGCCGTGTGCGACCGAGGCGTAGAACGCTTCGGCGGTCTGCCCGGACAGCGTGCGCCCGGAGGCATCGGTGATGGTGCCGGAGATCATCACCGGCAGGCGGCCGCCACGCGCTTCGAACACTTCTTCGATCGCATACAGCGCAGCTTTGGCGTTGAGGGTGTCGAAGATGGTTTCCACCATCAAGGTATCGGCGCCGCCATCGATCAGGCCGTCGATGGCTTCGCGATAGGTTTCGCGCAGCGCATCGAAGCTGGTATTGCGGTAACCGGGGTCGTTGACGTCCGGGCTGATCGATGCGGTGCGGCTGGTGGGGCCGAGCA
Organism: Xanthomonas sp. NCPPB 2922; assembly: GCF_041520885.1. Classification (NCBI taxonomy): domain Bacteria; kingdom Pseudomonadati; phylum Pseudomonadota; class Gammaproteobacteria; order Lysobacterales; family Lysobacteraceae; genus Xanthomonas; species Xanthomonas sp. NCPPB 2922. The sequence continues at coordinate 58,500 of NZ_JBGOFY010000004.1, forward strand.
CGCCGATCACAAAGCGCGGCTTGTGCGGTGTCAGCGCTTCGACGGCATCGCAACAGGCGCGTGCGACCTGGGCACCGGCCTTGTTCAACTCGTACACCAGATGTTCGAGGTGATAGTCGGCCTGACTGACCGAGGTGGCGTTGAAGGTATTGGTTTCCAGCAGATCCGCACCGGCATCCAGGTAGGCGCGATGAATGCCGGCGATGATCTCCGGGCTGGACAGCAGCAGCAGATCGTTATTGCCCTTCAGGTCATGCCCTTGCGGCGCGTGATCGCAGCCGGCGCCGTGCACGTGCCCCTGTGCGCTGTCGTACCCCTCGGCAAACCGCGTGCCGCGGTAATCGGATTCCTGCAGGTCGTGGCGCTGGATCATGGTGCCCATCGCACCGTCGATGATGAGGATGCGCTCGCGCAGCGCCGCGGTGAGCTTGGCCGCGCGCTCCGGGTGCAGCCATGGCAGGGAAAACGGGATGGAGGATTCGGCACTGGGGATTGGCAGGTATGTCATGCGCTGGCTCTCCGCGACGCGTTGCTCTTGCCTTCAACCAATCCCGACTCTCGATTCCCAATTCCCGGCTTCATCGCAATCAGCGAGATCACTTCGAAATGCGGTGGACGCTTTTCGCGCGTCACCGACTCCAGGCTGGACACGTCCAAGCCGGCTTTCTCAACGAACTTGCGCAGTTCCTTGGCCGCAAAGCCCAGGTTGACGTGGCCGTAGGCCTGCACCGCTGCGCGGTGCTCGTGCTTGGCCAGGCTGCACAGCAACAGCCGGCCGCCGGGACGCAGTACGCGCGCCGACTCGGCCACCGCCTGCGCAGGCTTAGCCGCATAGGTGAGGGCATGCATCAGCACCACCAGGTCGAAGCTGGCATCGGGGAAGGGCAGTGCATGCATGTCGCCTTCGCGCACTTCCACATTGCGCAGCTTGCGCAGGCGCTCGCTGGCCGCAGCGACCACGCGTGCGCTGGTGTCGATGCAGATGTAGCGGGTGGCGTGCGGCGCCACCAGCTCGGCGAGTACGCCATCGCCGGAGGCGATATCGAGCACGTCGCCGGTTTCCAGCAGCGGCAGCGCGGTGCGTGCCAGCGCTTCCCAGGTGCGCCCCGGGGAGTAATGCCGCTCCATGTCGCCCGCCACCGAATCGGCCCAGTTCTGGTCGGCAGCACGGTTGGCGAGCACGGCAGCCACGCGCTCGGCGTCCTGGCGCAGCAGCGGGTCGTCGCTGCCGGTGCTCAGCGCCAGCCACAGCGCACGCTGGGCCGGGTCCAGTGACACTTCGTCGAAGCGGTAATACGCCGACACGCCGGCGCGGCGGTCGCGCACCAGGCCGGCCTCCTTGAGCTTGGCCAGATGGGTGGACACGCGCGGCTGGGCGAGGCGGGTGATGGCCGACAGCTCGGCCACGGTGAGTTCTTCCTGTTCCAGCAAGGCCAGCAGGCGTACCCGGGTGGCGTCGGCAAACACTTTCAGGCGGGCCGACCAGTCTTCCAGATCCATGAATATCTCTATATCGCGATATGGAGATATTTTCGGCCGGGCGGGGTGTGGGGTCAACTACATACGCATGCGAATGGTTGTGGCTACAATGGCCGCTCAGCCAATACCCGGGAGGGGTCGAACGTGGATTTCAGCTTTACCGAAGAACAACTGATGATCCAGGACGTGGCCCGCCGGATCGCGCAGGAAAAGATCGCCCCCAGCGCCGAGCAGTTCGACCGCAGCGGCGAGTTTCCGCTGGAGAACATCCAGCTGCTGGGCGAGAACGGCCTGATGGGCATCGAGGTGCCGGCCGAGTACGGCGGCGCCGGCATGGACCCGATCAGCTATGCGCTGGCGATGATCGAGATCGCCGCCGCCGATGGCGCGCATTCCACCATCATGTCGGTCAACAACTCGCTGTTCTGCACCGGCATCCTGAAGAACGGCACCGAGGCGCAGAAGCAGCTGTACGTGCGCGCAATCGCCGAAGGCACGCACATCGGCGCATTTGCACTGACCGAGCCGCAGTCTGGTTCGGATGCCTCGGCCATGCGTTGCCGTGCGATCAAGCAGGGCGATGGCAGCTTCGTCATCAACGGCAAGAAGAGCTGGATCACCTCCGGCCCGGTGGCCAAGTACATCGTGTTGTTCGCGGTGACCGAGCCGGACAAGGGCTCGCGCGGCATCACAGCCTTCATGGTCGACACCGCGCGCGCCGGCTTCCATCGCGGCAAGACCGAGCCCAAGCTCGGCATCCGCGCCTCGGCCACCTGCGAGATTGAGTTCGCCGATTACGTAGCGCAGCCGGACGAGGTGCTGGGCGCGGAAGGCGAGGGCTTCAAGACTGCGATGAGCGTGCTCGATGCAGGCCGGATCGGCATTGCCTCGCAGGCAGTGGGCATTGCGCGTGCGGCCTATGAGGCCACGCTGGCGTATGTGAAGGAGCGCAAGGCGTTTGGCGCGGCGATCGGTACCTTCCAGATGACCCAGGCCAAGATCGCCGACATGAAGTGCAAGCTCGACGCGGCTTTGCTGCTCACTTTGCGCGCTGCCTGGCTGAAGGGGCAGGGGCAGAAGTTCGGCACCGAAGCGGCGGTGGCCAAGCTCACCGCCTCGGAAGCGGCGATGTGGATCACCCATCAGGCCGTGCAAATCCACGGCGGCATGGGCTATTCCAAGGAAATGCCGCTGGAGCGCTACTTCCGCGATGCCAAGATCACCGAGATCTACGAAGGTACCTCAGAGATTCAACGCCTGGTGATCGCGCGGGGCGAAACCGGCCTGCGCTGAGGTCGGCCGCGCTCCAGCGCTGCCGCGTGTGCGGCAACGCTGGAACGCTCTCCGCGATGCCAAGATCACCGAGATCTACGAAGGCACCTCGGAGATTCAACGCCTGGTGATCGCGCGTGGTGAAACCGGGCTGCGCTGAGGTCGGCCGCGCTCCAGCGCTGCCGCGTGTGCGGCAACGCTGGAACGCTCTCCGCGATGCCAAGATCACCGAAATCTACGAAGGCACCTCGGAGATTCAACGCCTGGTGATCGCGCGGGGCGAAACCGGCCTGCGCTGAGGTCGGCCGCGCTCCAGCGCTGCCGCGTGTGCGGCAACGCTGGAACGCTCTCCGTGATGCCAAGATCACCGAGATCTACGAAGGCACCTCGGAGATTCAACACCTGGTGATCGCGCGCGGCGAAACCGGGCTGCGCTGAGGTCGGCCGCAATCCAGCGCTGCCGCGTGTGCGGCAACGCTGGAACGCTCTCCGTGATGCCAAGATCACCGAGATCTACGAAGGCACCTCGGAGATTCAACACCTGGTGATCGCGCGTGGCGAAACCGGGCTGCGCTGAGGTCGGCCGCGTTTCGTCACGTGCCACCGGTCGAGGCCTATCCACATCAGGCGCGTAATAGTTTTGCTGGAATCGTGGTGTATCCGATCGCGATCAGGCTCCTCGTAGGAGCGCGCTCGCGCGCGATGAAGCGTTACCGAGAACGCCGCATCGCGCGCAAGCGCGCTCCTACAACGTCTGGGCTTGCAAGCCTGCATTTAGGCTTGAGCCGTTTCGGCTGCCGAGCCAAGACCACGTGCCACCTCTGATTGGTCATGTACCTATCGGAATCAGGCGCGCGATGGCCTTGCCGGTAGCGCGGCGTATCCGGTTGCGATACCCCGCCTCGTAGGAGCGCGCTTGCGCGCGATGAAGCGTTACCGATAACGCCACATCGCGCGCAAGCGCGCTCCTACGATGTCTAGGCTGCTCAGCCTGCACGGCGTCAGGCGCCGAGCCACCACCACAGCAGCGCCAAACCGCAGCCTCGCTGCGTACACGCTTGTCGTACGCCGCGCGCGCAGACCACAATCGCCGCATCTCCTGTCTCTGGTGCGCGCATGTTCCGGTCTTTGCACGCGGTGGTTTCCCGCCTTCCGCTGTCTGCCATTGCGCCCGCGCTGGTGTGCTGTGGGCTATTGCTGGTCTGCACTGCGGCCACTGCGCAGACGCCGCCACCGTCGATCGTGCCGACCGACCGGCTGCAGGAGCCTTGGTGGGCGCAACGGCATGCGCGGGTGCTGGAGCAGGCGAAGCAACACGCCGACACGCCGCTGCTGCTGATCGGCGATTCGATCACCCAGAACTACGACAAGGCCCAGGCGCCCGACGAGAATTTCCAGCCCACCTGGCAGACCTTTTACGGCAGCCGTGGTGCGCTCAACCTAGGCTTCAGCGGCGATGGCACCGAGCACGTGCTGTGGCGCCTGGCCAACGGTGAAGTGGATGGCCTGCATCCCAAGGTGGCCGTGGTGTTGATCGGCACCAACAACACCGGGCACCTGCAGCACACCGCCGAGCAGACCCAGCTGGGCATCGATGCGGTGGTCGCGGCGATCGAACAGAAGCTGCCACGCACGCACATCCTGTTGCTGGGTGTGCTGCCAAGTGCGGTCTCGGCCGAAAAGTCGCGCCGCGACGCGCAGGTCAACCAGGCCCTGGCGATGCGCTATGGCGATAATCCGCGCGTGACCTACCTGGATGTGGGGTCGATCCTCCTGCGCGACGGCGCGCTGCGCACCGAGCTGTTCTACGACACCCGCTTCCGCCCGCCGGCCGGTGCCCTGCATCCGGACACGCAGGGCCAGCGCATGCTGGCGGAAGCCATCGAGCCGACCCTGGCGAAGCTGCTGGGCGAGCCACCGGTCAAGCCGGTCGCCGAGCTCGGCCGCGACGTGGCAACCTCGCTGATCCCGGTCGATTGGCTGGAGCAGGACTCCTACGACTGGTACGCGCGCCACCACGCCGCACTGGCCACCGCACGCATCCTCAAGCCGGAAGTAGTGATGATCGGTGATTCGATCACGCATTTCTGGGCCGGCCCGCCGCAGGCCACGCGCGTCAGCGGGCCGGCGTCCTGGGCCTGGCTGTATGGCAAGCGGCCGGTGTTGAATCTGGGCTTTGGCTGGGACCGCACCCAGAACGTGCTGTGGCGCATTCGCCAGGGCGAACTCGATGGGCTCGATCCGCGCTGGGTGGTGCTGCATATCGGCACCAACAATCTCACCGGCACCGCGCAATCGCGCGCCAGTACACCCGCCGAGACCGCGCAGGGCGTGGAAGCGGTGGTTGCCGAAGTGCGCCAGCGCCTGCCCAACAGCAAGTTGATCCTGATGGCGATCATGCCCCGCGGCCATCACCCCGACAGCCCGCAGCGAGCGCCGATCGCCGAAACCAACCGCCTGCTTGCTGCACGCTTTGCCGGTGACCCGGCGGTGCGGCTGGTGGATATCGGGCCGCAAATGCTGCAACCCGACGGCGCCTTGCCCGAGGCGCTGATGCCCGACGGTACCCACCCCAGCGAGGCCGGCTATCGGATCTGGGCACAAGCCCTGCGCGCGGCAGGCATTACTGCCGCGCCTTGAGCTGCGGTGTTCAGGGGCGGCGTCGCCTGCGCCTGTGATCGTCGCTGCGATGCGCTGCGATGCAGTGCGGTCGCGATAAGGTGGGTCGAGTTGCGTAGGTCGAGTTGCTGTTGCGTCGCAGCTGGCGCACGGCGCGTCCGGTTTCGTCGACGCCAATCGCATGACGTCTATCGCCCTGATGCTTGACCCTTGCGATTGAGCAGCACTTCTACGCGCGCGGCGCACACATGAGTTCGTTCGGAAAGGCTGGGAGCAAGCAAGCCGTGGGGCAGGGCAGAAACCACGCAGTTGCCGTGCTTGTCAGAGTCCGTTGAACTGCACGGCCATGCAATAAACAGAGCAGGCTGAGGCTGCCTGCATCGAGGGCGCAAGCGGCAACGCATCGAGCAGGAAAAAACAGGGCTGGTTAGGCGCTTTCGCCACAAGCCGAGCGCAGCCGCGCGCCTCTGGCGCAAGGCCTGCATCACCGATCTCGCGCAGCGTGCAGTGCCCACGTCGCAGCATCTACCCGAAAAACCCAACCCCAGAAACCAGAAGACCCCCGATCGCTCGGAGGTCTTTTTAAACTGGTGCCCAGAAGAGGACTCGAACCTCCACGAAGTTGCCCCCGCTAGCACCTGAAGCTAGTGCGTCTACCAATTCCGCCACCTGGGCAGGTGAGCCGCGAATTTTGCAGACTCCTGGCGGGCTTGTCAACGGGTGATGTGAAGCAATTGCCAAGGGCCTGGCTGGCATTGCCGCCCACGTCAGGACCGCAAGGGGTACCATTAGGGTAATGACAAAGAAAAATACCCCCGATTCCGACCGGCCCAGCCGCCGCAAATCCGCCAGCCCGGGCGAGTCCAGCACCGCCGAGCAACAGAAACTGCCGGGCTGGATGCCGGACTTCCTGGTCCGCGCTGCGGCAGGTGCGTCCACCAATTCCGCCAACAAGCGCGCTGCGGCAAAGGCGTCGTCCGATCAGCCGGCACCTCCCGTCGAGCCTGCTGCGCTCCGCGCACCGCATCCTCGCAAGAGCGGCCCGCCTGCGCCGCCGCCGGAACGATTCCAGAAAGACCCCGTCCAGGCTGTTGCGGACGCCGGATTCAAGGACCCGCACGCCGACCGCGAAGCGCTGCGCTACGCCGAGCCGATTGCCAGCCGCGAAGCCATCCTGCAGTTGCTGGAAGACTGCGACGGCCCGCAGACGGCCGAAGAGATTGCCGAACAGCTGGGCTTGAGCGATCGCATCGATGCGCTGGGCAAGCGCCTGGCCGCGATGGTGCGCGAAGCGCAGCTGGTGCAGAACCGCCGTGGCGGCTATGCACCGGTGCAGCAGACCAGCCTGATTGCCGGCGTGGTGATCGCCAATCCGGAAGGCTTCGGGTTCCTCAAGCCGGACGAAGGTGGCGACGACCTGTTCCTGCCGCCGTTCGAAATGCGCAAGGTCATGCACGGTGATCGCGCACTGGCCAACGTCACCGGCATTGACCGCCGTGGCCGCCGCGAAGGCGCCATTGCGCGTGTGCTGGAACGGCGCATGTCGCGCATGATCGGGCGCTTCTTCTACGAGCACGGTGTGGCCTACGTCGACCCCGACGACAAGCGCGTGCAGCGCAATGTGCAGATCGCCCCGGACGGCATCGGCGAGGCCCGCGAAGGCCAGCTGGTGGTGTGCGAGCTGATCGCACCCCCGGACGCGCGCCGTCCGGCGATCGGCAAGATCATCGCGGTGCTGGGCGACAAGCTGACGCCGTCGCTGGTGGTGGAAATGGCCATCCATGGCCACGAGTTGCCGCATGAATTCCCGCAGGAAGTGCTCGACGAAGCCGCGGCGGTGCCGCTGGTGGTCGAGCCGCAGATGATCGGCGGGCGCGTGGATCTGCGGCAGATGCCGCTGGTCACCATCGATGGCGAAGACGCCAAGGATTTCGACGACGCGGTGTATTGCGAGCCCAATGCGGACGGTTTCCGTCTGGTGGTGGCGATCGCCGACGTGTCCAACTATGTGCGTCCCGGCACGCCGCTGGACGACGAAGCGCAAAAGCGCGCCACCTCGGTGTATTTCCCCGGGTTCGTGGTGCCGATGCTGCCGGAGACCTTGTCCAACGGCATCTGTTCGCTGATGCCCAAGGTCGACCGCATGTGTTTCGTCTGCGACATGCAGGTCGGGCGCGATGGCGAAGTGACCGGCTCGCGTTTCTACGAAGCGGTGATGAATTCGCATGCGCGCCTGACCTACAACCAGGTCTGGAAGGCGGTTGGCGAAGACGATGCCGATACCAAGGCGTTTATCGGCCCGTTGTTGCCGCAGGTGCAGCGTCTGCATCAGCTGTACAACGTGTTGTCGAAGGCGCGCACGCATCGCGGCGCGATCGAATTCGAAACCTCCGAAGTGCGCTTCGTGCTCGACAATACCGGCGAGGTCACCCAGGCCGGCATGCTGGTGCGTAACGACGCGCACAAGCTGATCGAGGAATGCATGATCGCCGCCAACGTCGAGGCAGCGCGTTATTTGTTGAGCATGCATGTGCCTGCGCCGTACCGCGTGCACGAGCGGCCGCCGGAGAGCAAGTTCGAAGACCTGCTGGAGTTCCTCAAGGAATTCCAGCTGAGCCTGCCGGCGTGGAGCAAGGTGCGCCCAGGTGACTACACCAAGTTGCTGAAGAAGGTGCGTGCGCGTCCGGATGCCGCGCTACTGGAATCGGTGCTGCTGCGCAGCCAGAGCCTGGCGGTGTATTCGCCGGAAAACAACGGTCACTTCGGTCTGGCACTGGAGGCGTACGCGCACTTCACCTCGCCGATCCGCCGTTATCCCGATCTGCTGGTGCACCGTGCGATCAAGCACGCGCTGACCGGCGCCAGCCCGGAAAAATACATCTACACCCCGCGCCAGATGGCCGCGTTGTCGCTGCAGTGTTCCGAGCGTGGCAGGCGTGCCGACGAGGCCGAGCGCGAAGTGGACGAGCGTTATCGCGCCGCCTGGATGGAAAAGCATGTCGGCGGCCAGTTCGACGGCGTGATCAGCGGTGTGACCAGCTTCGGCTTGTTCGTGGAATTGACCCAATCCAAGGTCAACGGCCTGGTGCACGTCACCCAGCTGCCGCAGGACTATTACCAGTTCGATCCGATCCGCAAGACGATGACCGGCGAACGCCGCGGTCGCGAATTCCGTCTGGGCGACCCGGTACGCGTGTTGGTGCTCAAGGCGAGCATGGAAGAACGCAAGATCGACTTCCGTCTGGCCGAAGATGGTGCGCCTGCAGAAGCACCGCTGCCGCCGCGTGAGAAGCCGGCCAAGCGCAAGAAAAAACCGTATTGATGCTGCGCGGCAGTGCGGGTGGCCGGCATGGCGGCCCGCACTGCTGAGCCGGAAAGTGCGGAGTGAGTGCCACCGCGCCGTGATGACGCGGTGGTTTGCCTAACACGCCGATCTGCGAGGCAAACGATGAGCGCATCTTCCGAATACAGCGGTGGCTGCCAATGCGGCGCGGTGCGCTTTCATGTGCGCGGCGTGCTGGACCACGCATCGATCTGTCACTGCCGCATGTGTCAGAAAGCGTTTGGGGCGTATTACGCGCCGCTGGTGTCGGTACGTGGCGCCGCGTTCCGCTAGACCCGCGGTGAGCCCAAGCGCTTCGCGTCGTCGACGCTGGTGCAGCGCGGTTTTTGCGCCGAGTGCGGCACGCCGTTGACCTATGAAGCACCCGATGGCGTGGCGATTGCCGCTGGTGCATTCGATACGCCAGAGCGGTTGCCCCCACATATTCAGTACGGGCTGGAGCGCAAGTTGCCGTTCGTCGATACCCTGACGCAGCTGCCGACACGCCCGAGCGAGGACGACGCGGCGGCATTGGCATTCCAGGCTGCGCTGGTATCGCATCAGCATCCGGATCACGACACCGGGCGGTGGCCGGTGTAAGCAGCGATCGGGCCTCGCCTTGCAGGTCCTCGCTGTGGTCAATCAGGCTGATGTCGGTCCACTACGGTTTGTTGCTGACGTCGGTGCGACTAGCGTTCAAGCGCTTGTCCACAGCGGTTCACCTTGCGCGGAAACAGTCCGGCGCACGGCTGCCGTTGCGGCATGCGCGCGGCGGCGAGCGGCGCATGACTCCCGCAGGTGCCAGCGGCGGCGCTGCAATCGTTTACCTGCATTGTCAGGCGATCGATGCCCCGGCCGTGACGTAGCAGGCCGCAAGCCCTACCATTCCCCCTCATTTCTTCGTATGCCCGCGCAATGAGCAAGCAGAACCAGTGGATCGTCGGCGTCAATGCTGTCGCCTCGTCCGTCGAGAACGACGCCGACAACGTGCGCGAGGTCCTGATCGAGGCCGGTAGCAAGAACCCGCGCCTGACCGAGATCGAAGAACAGGCGCGCCGCAAGGGCATCGACGTGCGCCGGGTCAACACCCAGGCGCTGGACGGCGTGGGCGGCCAGGTACGCCATCAGGGCGTGGCTGCGCGCTACGCCGCGGCGCGGCTCTGGGCAGAGAACGAACTGGAAGGCCTGGTGGAGGCTGCACAAGGGCGCGCGCTGGTGCTGATCCTGGACGGCGTGCAGGACCCGCACAACCTGGGGGCATGCCTGCGCAGCGCCGCTGCTGCCGGCGTCACCGCGGTGGTAATTCCCAAGGACAAGTCCGCCACGGTCAACGCCACCGTGCGCAAGACCTCGGCCGGCGCGGCCGACCGCATCCCCGTGGTGGCGGTGACCAACCTGGCGCGCTGCCTGCGTGATCTGCAGAAGCAGGGCGTGTGGCTGTATGGCCTGGCCGGCGAAGCAGAGGCTTCGCTGTACAGCGTGGACCTGCGCGACAATGTCGGCCTGGTTCTGGGCGGCGAGGGCGATGGCTTGCGTCGGCTCACCCGCGAGCATTGCGATGGCCTGGTCAAGATCCCGATGCCCGGCGACATCGAAAGCCTTAATGTCTCGGTGGCCACCGGCGTGACCTTGTTCGAGGCCGTGCGCCAGCGTCTGGGCGCCTGAGTCATGCGGTGCGCCGGCGCCGCAGTGCGCGGGCCGGGTACTGCCGCAGCGAGTTTATAAGCGCGCAGCGCCCATCGGTGGCTGCCGGCAACTCCGTACTCCTGCGCAATTGCAGCGCATCGCGCGGTGCGCTGGCCTTGTCCATGCACCGGCAAGCCCATTACACCAGGCCCTGGCATCGCGGCAGCGGCACTGGCGCGCGTTTTTGCCTACCATATCCGCAGCGAACGGCGTGTCGTGTGGGTGATGAAGCTTGGGGTGGGCGCTCGCAGCGCGGGCGATAGTGGGGATGGCGCAACGGCGTCGACACGAGGGTGGGGGCAGTGGCAATGCTGGCTCGCGGCCTGCGCGTGCGCGCTGTTGTGGATGTGCTCGCTTGTGGCACATGCTGACCCGGGCACGAGCGCACGCCTGCGCGACTACGCCATCGACAGCTGGAGTTCGCGCAACGGACTGCCGCATAACTCGCTGCGCGACATCGCCCAGACCGCCGATGGCTACCTGTGGTTCGCCACATGGGAGGGCCTGGTCCGCTACAACGGCCTGGAATTCACCGTCATCGATCGCAGCACGCGGCCCGGCCTGCCCGACAACGGCGTCGGCGCGCTGTACGTGGATCACGACGACGCCCTGTGGCTGAGTGATGCACGCGGCAATCTGGTGCGCCACGGTGCCGATGGTCACTGGCGGCAGTGGCCGCGCCGTGCCGATTGGCCACAGGCGCTGATCCACGGCATGACCATGGATGCCGATGGCCGGATGTGGCTGTTGTTCGAAGGCCATGGCCTGGGCTGCCTGTGGCCGGATGGGCGCTTCGACTATTTCCCGCCGCAGGCCGGCGTGCCGTTGCAAAGCAGCTTCCCGCGGATGGTGTTCGACGGCCGGGGACGGCTGCTGATCGGCACCTTGGATGGGCTGATCTACCGCGAGCCGGATGGCCGCATGCATCGCGCACCCGCAGCGTTCGGCCTGCCGCCGGGTCTGGCCTGGCCGTATCGGGCACCGGACGGCACGGTGTGGGTGGTCGCCGGCGAGCAGCTGTATCGCCTGCAGGGCGAACGTGCGCAGCTGGTGCACCAGGTGCCGGGGCAGGGCCACTTCACTGCGATGCTGCAGGATCGCCATGGCGACCTGTGGCTGGGCAGCGAGAGCCAGGGCCTGCTGCGCATCGGCAGCCACGGCGTGGAGCATCTGGAGGCTGGCCGTGCGCTGCCCACCGGGCGCATCGTCAGCCTGCGCGAGGATGCCGAAGGCAGCATCTGGGTGGGCGCCAACGGTGGGCTGTTCCGCCTGCGCGAAACCTTGTTCAGCAGCTACAGCCAGCGCGACGGGCTCAGTGGCGACTACGCGCGCGCGCTGCTGGAAGACCGCGACGGCAGCCTGTGGGTGGCCACCACCGCAGGCCTGGACCGCCTGCTGCCCGACGGCCGCATCGTGCCGGTGCCGGTGGCCACGCCGTCCGGGCGGCGGTTGTCGGTGCTTAGCCTGGCGCTGGATCGGCGCGGCGACCTGTGGGTGGGCACCTATGCCGATGGCGTGTTCGTGCTGCGCAACGGGCGTGTGCTGCGCCACTTCGGTGAGGCCGACGGCATTCCCAACGGGCACATTCGCGCAATCGTGATCGACGATGCCGACACCGTCTGGCTGGCGACCCAGCGTGGGGTGGTGCATCTGGTCGATGGGCGGCGTGCGCCGCTGGCCATCAACGGCCTGCCCGATGGTGTGGTGACTGCGCTGGCCAGCATCGATGGTGCGCTGTGGATCGGTTCGGTCGATGGCGCGGCCGTGGTCCGTGACGGTGTGCTGCAGCAACTGCCGCTGGAGCGGTTGGGCGGTGCGCGCAGCGTGTTTGGTTTCCAGCGCATTGGCGAAGATGTCTGGATCTCCACCGATCGTGGGCTGTACCGGGCACGTCATGGCGCGCTGGCACGCGTGGGGCTGGAGCAGGGCATGCCGGTGGACACCGTGTTCCAGCTGGTCGCCGATCGCCTGGGCAATGCCTGGATCAGCAGCAACCGCGGCGTGCTGCGAACTGAACTCAACACACTCAATGCAGTGGCCGAGGGGCGCGGCCGGCTCGGCATCGAACGCTACGGCGAAATCGATGGCATGGGCAACGCGCAGGCCAATGGCAGCTCTGGCCCGAGCATGATCGAACGTGCCGATGGCAGCGTGTGGGTGGTGACTGCCGGCGGCGTGAGCACCGTGGACCCGGCACGCCTGCAGCGCTTCCGCGAACGCCCCGCGCCGCCGCCGTTGATCGAAAACGTGCAGCAAGGCGGCCGGCCGGTGCCATGGCGGCAGCAGACCAAGCTGCCGGGCGGGCAGCGGCTGACGGTGTCCTATGTCGGCATGAGCTTCCTGCTGCCCGAACGCATTGAATACCGCACGCGCCTGGATGGTCTGGACAACACCTGGATCGAGCGCGGCCGGCAGCGCAGCGTGGAATTCATCGGCCTGCCGCCGGGGCGTTACAGCTTGCGCGTGGCCGCGCGCCACCCAGGTGGTGCCTGGAGTGCGCACGAAGCGGTCTGGGCGTTCGAGGTGCTGCCGCTGTGGTGGCAACGCCAGGACGTGCGGCTGGCCGGCGTGCTGGGCGCGCTGCTGTTGCTGGCGTTGCTGTATCGCTTTCTGTTGCGGCGCTACAAGACCCACAATGCGCGGCTGGCCGAACTGGTGCGCAAGCGCACCGAAGATCTGCAGCGGCAGGCGCAACGGCTGTTGCAGGCCAACCAGGAAAAGAGCGAGCTGCTGACGCGCTTGCGCATCAAGTCCGACGCGTTCGAACGCCAGGCCCACGAAGATGCGTTGACCGGCTTGCCGAACCGGCGGCATTTCGACGAGGCGCTGGCACGTGATTTAAGCCGGGCCCGCCGCAGTGGACGGCCGCTGGTGCTGGCGATTCTGGACATCGATCATTTCAAACGCATCAACGACCAGTATTCGCATGCCAGCGGCGATGCGGTGCTGCATGACGTGGGCGTGCTGCTCACGGCGGCGGCGCGTGCCTCGGACCTGCCCGCGCGCCTGGGTGGTGAGGAATTTGCGCTGCTGCTCAGCGACACCACGCTTGAGCAGGCGCACGCCTTGTGCCTGCGCATCCGCGCGCAGTTTCATGCACGGCACGACTGGGGCGGCGTAGAAGGCCTGCAGGTGACCTTCAGTGCTGGGCTGGCCGAACTGGGTGAGGAAGAGTCGGGTTCATCGCTGATGCAACGCGCCGACCATGCGCTCTACGAAGCCAAGAGCGCCGGGCGCGACCGGATCTGTATTGGTTAGGACGGGATTTGGGATTGGGGATTGGGGATTCGCAAGAGCGCGCTGTTTGGCGCTTTGCTGGTTACAACAAACGGCGTGGGATTTGATCGCGTCGTATGCAACGGTGTCGCCGACCAACGTCGTCTCAGAAACCGGGAACGCCGCTTTTGCGAATCCCCAATCCCGACTGCCCAATCCCGACTGCCCAATCCCCACCCACTCACCCCGCGCTGGCTGGCCCCGGCCACGCGTTGGCAATCTTGCAGAACAGGCGCGCGGTCTGTTCGGTGTCGTACACCGCGCTGTGCGCATCGGCGCTGTTCCAGTCCAGGCCGGCGGCCTGGGCGGCGCGCGCCAACACGGTCTGGCCGTATGCCACGCCGGCCAGGGTCACCGTGTCGAACACGCTGAACGGATGGAAGGGGTTGCGCTTGTGGCCAACGCGGGCAACTGCGGCGTTGAGGAAATTCAGATCGAAATGCGCGTTGTGGCCCACCAGGATCGCGCGCTGGCAGCCGTACTTCTTGACCGCTGCGCGCACCGGTGCGAACACATGGTCCAGCGCGTCCTTTTCCTGCTTGGCGAAACGGAACGGATGGTCGAGCACGATGCCGGTGATTTCCAGCGACTTCGGGTCGATCTCCAGCCCCGGCGCCGGCACTAGATGCGCACTGGCGGTTTCGCCCGGGAAGAAATGCCCCTGCGCGTCCATCTCGATCGGCACGCAGGCAATTTCCAGCAACGCGTGCTTGTTCCAGTCGAACCCGCCGGTTTCCACGTCCACCACCACCGGCAGATAGCCGCGAAAACGCCGCGACATGGGCAGCAGGGAGGGGGAGGGTTGCAGGTCGACCGGTTCGTTCATCGGCGTAGCCTAGCAGGTCGCATGGCCGGCCCGATCGGTCGCACAGCCGCCGTCCGTGCGCATGAGAAAGACGGCCAGACACGAAAAGGCCCGACCTGTGCTTGCACGGATCGGGCCTGCTGACGTCAGCTGCGGGGCGCAGATATCAGCGGCCGGCGACCACGCTGGCAATCAGGCCGGTCGCAACCGCGATCAACACGTAGGTGTTGTCCACACGGCGCCACTCGTGGCCACGCGGCGGCGTGTTCAGATGATGCTTGCGGTAGTCGGCCACGCGGTTGCCGCGATGGTCCGGTGCCAGCCGTTCGCCGCGGCGGTAGGGCGGGCCGTGGCGTTTGTTGCGGTGGTCGTTGGCGCGGCATTGCGGTGATCGTCGCGGCTGTCGTCGTGACGGTCAAGGCCACGGTTGTCATGACGTTGTGCAGACCGGTTGCGATCGTCGTCGTGGCCGCGGTTGTCGTGCTGCTGAGGTGCGGCAAACGCGCCGCCAGACGCCAGCAGCAACAGGGCCATGAAGGAACCAATGATGCGTTTCATCTGCGCGACTCCTGAGGTCACAGGGACTGCCTGTGTGATTTCACCCTAGGAGTCTAAAGATGAATACGTAATTAAATAAGGCTTTGCGGGCGATCTCCCGGCCATCCGCGGCGCCGCTGGGGGCAGGCGCTGGCCTCAGATGACGCCGGTAGTGCTGGTCTCGTCGCGCTTCAGTCGCGGCGGCAGCGGCTGCTCGCCATGCACCAGGAACCAGACGTTCTCGGCGATGTTGGTGGCGTGGTCGCCGATCCGTTCCAGGTTCTTGGCCATGAACAGCAGATGCGTGCACGGGGTGATATTGCGCGGGTCTTCCATCATGTAGGTGAGCAACTCGCGGAACAACGCGGTGTACTGCGCGTCCAGACGTGCATCTTCGTCGCGCACACGGATGGCCGCCTCGGCGTCCTTGTTGCGGTAGGCCTGCACGGCTTCGCGTACCGCATCGGCCGCCATCTGGCCGAGTGCACGCAAGCCCACCGTCTGCGGCAGCGGCGGCGCGGAATTGAGTGCGATCGAGCGCTTGGCCACGTTGGCGGCGTAATCGCCGATGCGCTCGATATCTGCAGGAATCCGCAGGCCGGCCAGGATCTCGCGCAGGTCGCGCGCCATCGGCCCGCGCAATGCCAGCCGCATCACGTCGTGGCTGATCGCATGTTCCAGCGCGTCGATGGCTTCGTCGTTGACCACGATACGGTGCGCGGCATTGTCATCACGGCGTTCCACCACATCCAGCGCCGCTTCCAGCTGCGCCACTGCGGTATCACCCATGCGCACGATTTCGGCGACAAGACGGTGCTGCTCCTCGTCGTAGCTTTTGACGATGTGGTCGTTGAGGTGCTGGTTCATCGTGTTCTCGATTCGTGGCAGTGGTGGATGTCCGTCCCTGCCCAGGCATGCGCATGCAGGTGGCGTCGCACGCGGCGGGGTGGCGGAGCTGCTTCAATGCGGTGATACGGCAGGCCTACATCAGCCGAAGCGGCCGGTGATGTAGTCCTCGGTCTGCTGCTTGGACGGCTGCGAGAAAATGGTTTCGGTGCGATCGTGTTCGATCAGGTCGCCCAGATACATGAAGGCGGTGTAATCGGACACGCGCGCGGCCTGCTGCATGTTGTGGGTCACGATCACGATGGTGTAATCGCGCTTGAGTTCTTCCACCAGTTGCTCGATACGGCTGGTGGAAATGGGATCCAGCGCGGAGGTCGGTTCGTCCAGCAACAGCACGTCCGGCCGCAGCGCCACCGCACGCGCGATACACAGGCGCTGCTGCTGGCCACCGGACAGACCCAGTGCGCTTTGGCCAAGCTTGTCCTTGACCTCGTCCCACAGCGCGCCCTGGCGCAGCGCGTGCTCGACGCGGTTCTGCATGTCGGCCTTGGACAGTTTCTCGTGGTGACGGATGCCGTAGGCCACGTTTTCGAAGATGGTCATCGGAAACGGCACCGGCTTCTGGAACACCATGCCCACCTTGCTGCGCAGGCGGTTCATCGGATATTTCGGCGAGAGGATATTTTCGCCATCCAGCAGCACTTCGCCACGCGCTTCCAGTTTCGGGTACAGCGCATAGATGCGGTTGAAGATGCGCAGCAGCGTGGACTTGCCGCAACCGGATGGCCCGATCAGCGCGGTGACGCGCTTTTCCGGGATTTCGATATTGATGCCCTTGAGCGCGTGGTACTTGTCGTAATAGAAGTCCAGATTGCGTGCGGCCACCTTCACCGGCGCCTGCGCCGTCGGCGCCCCCTTGGCGGCCGGAACAGCGATGCGATGCATCGGCTTGGCGTTTTGGAGATCGTTCATGTCGGGCGTCCGGAAAGAAAGGTCAGTCATTGGAAATCTTGTTACGCAACAGCAGCGCACGTGCGCCCAGGCTCACCAACAAGACGAACACGGTCAGTACCAGTGCACCCGACCAGGCCAGGGTCTGCCACGACTCATACGGGCTGCCGGCAAACTGGTTCATGATCACCGGCACGCTGGCCATCGGCTGGAAGATGTTGCTGTTCCAGTACTGGTTGCCGAAGGCAGTGAACAGCAGTGGTGCGGTTTCGCCGCTGATACGCGCCAGCGCCAGCAGCACGCCGGTGACGATGCCTGCAGACGCGCTGCGATACAGCACCTGCACGGTCACCTTCCAATGCGGAATGCCCAGCGACAGCGCGGCTTCGCGCATTTGCGAAGGCACCAGGCGCAGCATTTCATCGGTGGTGCGCACCACCACCGGCAGCACGATGAAGGCCAGCGACAGCGCACCGGCAAACGCGGAGAAGCGCCCGCCGGTCTGCATCACGTACAGCGTGTACACGAACAGGCCCAGCACGATGGACGGTGCCGACAACAGGATGTCGTTGACGAAGCGCACCACCACGCCGGTCTTGCGCGTATTGCCGTATTCGGCCAGCCAGGTACCGGCCGCCACGCCCAGCGGCGTGCCGATCGCGATTGCCAGGCCACACATCACCGCGCTGCCGAAGAAGGCATTGAGCAAGCCGCCTTCCTGCATCGGCGGCGGGGTCATCTTGGTAAACAGGTTGACGTCGATGCCGGGCACGCCCTTGGACAGCAACGTCCACAGGATCCAGCCGAGGAAGAACAGGCCGAACAATGCCGTGACGCAGGACAGCAGCAGCGCCACCACATTGGTGATGCGGCGCCGCGTGTAGAGGTGTTGCGAGACCGACGACATCAGTTGCCCTCCCGGCGCGACAGCTGCATCAGCATGAAGCGCGCAATGGCCAGCACGATGAAGGTCACGATGAACAACACGAAGCCCAGCAACAGCAGCGCGGAGCGATAGGTTTCGGTTGCCTCACCGAAATCGTTGGCGATCAATGCCGCAATCGTGGTGCCGGGTTCGAGCAGCGACGGCGACAGCCGCACCGTGTTGCCGACCACGAAGGCCACCGCCATGGTTTCACCCAGTGCGCGGCCCAAGCCCAGGAACACGCCCCCAATCACCGCAGACCGCGTGTAGGGCAGCACGATGTCCCAGCTGACTTCCCACTTGGTCGATCCCAGCGCGTACGCCGATTCCTTCAGGCGCGTCGGCACGGTCAGGAACACTTCGCGCATCACCGAGGAAATGAACGGGATCACCATGATCGCCAGCACAAAGCCGGCGGTCAGCAGGCCGATGCCCAGCGGCGGGCCCTGAAACAACTTGCCGATCAGCGGCAGCGTGCCCAGGTTGTCGTTGAGCCATGGCGTCACGTGCTCGGTCATCACCGGCACCAGCACGAACAGGCCCCACATGCCGTAGATGATCGAAGGAATGCCGGCGAGCAACTCGATTGCCGTGCCGACCGGGCCGCGCAACCAGCGCGGCGCCACTTCGGTGAGGAAGAAGGCGATTCCGAAACTCACCGGCACTGCAATCACCATCGCGATCAGCGCAGTGACCAAGGTGCCGTAGATCGGTGCCAGCGCACCGTATTTGTTCTCGACCGGATTCCAGTCGGCGGAATAGAAGAAGCTCAGGCCCTGCATCTGCAGCGCGTGGCGTCCGCCCCACAACATCGACAGCGCAGCGCTGCCCAGGGCCAGCAGGACGAAGACGACGGTTGCCGCCAATGCCAGTTTGAACAGGCGATCGGCACGCGCATCGCGCAGATCGCGGCCGCGCGGTGCGGTCATCGCTTCGGGAATGGCGGTGGCATTCATTCGATTGGGCTCGTCACCCGCGCAATCGCGGGAGCGTGAGATAGCAGGATCGACGCGGCGCCCTCAGGCACCGCGTCGCAGCGCAACCCGCCACAGCGGCGGGAGGCGAACATCACTTGAACTCGCTGCCCCAGTAGGCTTCGATCTGCTTCACCAGCTCCGGCGGCAGCGGCACGTAGTGCAGTTCGCTGGCCTGGGCCTGGCCGTTTTCCAGTGCCCACTTGAAGAAGTCCAGCGTGGCCTTGCTGCGGGCCGCATCCTTGGGCTGCTTGTGCATCAGCATGAAGTTGGTCGCGGTGATCGGCCAGGCCTTCTCGCCCGGTGCATTGGTGATCACCAGGTTGAAGTCCTTGGCATTGGTCCAGTCGGCGCTGGCCGCTGCGGCGCCGAAGCTTTCAGCGTTCGGCTCCACCCACTGGCCGGCAGCGTTCTGCATCGACGCGTACGGCATCTTGTTCTGCAGCGCGTAGGCCAGTTCGACATAGCCGATCGAGCCCTTGATCTGCTGCACGTACGAGGCCACGCCTTCGTTGCCCTTGCCGCCCACGCCGCCCGGCCACTGCACCGAGGTGCCTTCGCCGACCTTGGTCTTCCACTCCGGGCTGACCTTGGACAGGTAGTTGGAGAAGTTGAACGTGGTGCCCGAACCGTCGGAGCGATGCACCAGGTTGATCTTGGTCGCCGGCAGGGTCACGCCCGGGTTGGCCGCAGCAATCGCCGCGTCGTTCCACATGGTGACCTTGCCCAGGAAGATGTCGCCGAGCAGGGCGCCGGTCAGGCGCAGCTTGCCGGGCGCCATGCCTTCGATGTTCACCACCGGCACCACGCCGCCGATGGCCGAGGGGAACTGGCCCAGGCCGGCCTGCTGCAGCTCGGCGCTATCGAGCGGCTTGTCGGAGGAGCCGAAATCCACGGTGCCGGCCTTGATCTGCGCAATGCCGCCGCCCGAACCGATCGACTGGTAATTGACCTTGTTGCCGGTGGCGGCGTTGTAGTCGGCCGACCACTTGGACACCAGCGGGTAGATGAAGGACGCACCGGCGCCGGCGATCTCCGCACTCTTGCTCTCGCCGGCCGCCGCGCCTGCGTTGGCACCGCCTTGTGCGGGATCGCCGGACTGCGCGTCCTTGCCGGGCGAGCAGGCCGCCAGGGCAAGGGCGATGGTGAGGGACAGGGCGGTCAGGCTGGCCGACTGCAGTTTCATGGTGGCTCCGAGGCAGGATTGGCCGGGTGTCCGGCAGACGCAGCTATGAAATGATGTTTTTGTTACACGTGCATGACAGCGCCGTCCGGGCACTGGCATCACAAAAAAAGACGCGGACCCGAAAGTCCGCGTCCCGGTCCGGACGCCGGGAGAGAGACGGCGTCGGTCCTGTGCACTTAGCGGGGCAGGGTCTTGGCCCAGTAGGCTTCGATCTGGCTGACCAGCGTGTCCGGCAGCGGCACGTAGTCCAGCGCCTTGGCCTGCGCATCGCCCTTGCTATAGACCCAGCGGAAGAACTCCAGGGTGTTCTTCAGGCCGGCCGGATTCTTCGGCTTCTTCTGCACCAGGATGAAATTGGTGGCGGTGATCGGCCAGGCGTTGTCGCCGGCGGCATTGGTCATCACCAGGTAGAAGTCCTTGCTGCTGCCCCAGTCGGCACTGTTGGCGGCCGCGGCGAAGGTCTCATCGGACGGCTGCACGAACTTGCCGGCCGCATTCTTCATCGCGGTGTAGGCCATCTTGTTCTGCAGCGCATACGACAGCTCGACATAGCCGATGCCGCCCTTGATCTGCTTCACGTAGGCGGCCACGCCTTCGTTGCCCTTGCCGCCGATGCCGGTCGGCCACTGCACCGCGGTGCCTTCGCCGACCTTGCTCTTCCAGTCCGGATTGACCTTGGACAGGTAGTTGGTGAAGTTGAAGCTGGTGCCCGAACCGTCGGAGCGATGCACCACGGTGATCTTGCTGTCGGGCAGCTTCACGCCCGGGTTCAGCGCAACGATGGCCGCATCGTTCCAGGTGGTGACCTTGCCCAGGAAGATATCGCCCAGGGTCTTGCCGTCCAGCTTGAACGCACCGGCAGCGATGCCCGGCACGTTGATCACCGGCACCACGCCGCCGATCACCGAGGGAAACTGCGCCAGCCCGGCGGCAGCCAACTCTTCGGGCTTGAGCGGGGCATCGGAAGAACCGAAATCCACGCTGGCGGCCTTGATCTGCGCAATGCCACCGCCGGAGCCGATCGATTGGTAGTTGACCTGCTTCTTGGTGGCGGTGTTGTAGTCGGCCGACCACTTCGACATGACCGGGTAAATGAACGATGCGCCGGCGCCGGTGACATCGGCAGCCTGGGCGCCCATGGCCAGTGCGGCAGCGAGCACGCAGACAGCCAGACGGGATTTGATGGAAGAGATCACGGAACAGCTCCTTGTAGCGATAGGGATGACGTCCCGCAGGGCGCCATTGCAGGGCAACGGCGTGACTGCGCAATGTCGGGGAGATGACACGAAGATGACGGGACGGAAGTGGCGCCTGTCACAGCGACGCACAGGGCCACGTGCCGTCAATGCCGGCGGCAGGCGTCCGCAGACGCCGGCCGCTGCGATGGCTTACCAATAGAACTGCGCGCGTGCCTCGATGATCGACGGGTTGTCGTCGACCAGCCCGCGGGTGGCGCTGTTGTAGCGGGTGCTTTCGACCTTGGCGTAGTCGAGTGCGAACTTGAAGTTGGAGCGCCAGTACCAGTTGGCGCCGATGGTCCACACATCCATCTTGCCGCCCAGCACGCCATCGACGAACGGCGTGTTGCCGTTGGCGACCAGATGGCCGTCGTTGAGGTCCAGGGTGTCGTAGCGCACTGCCAGCTGCCACATGCCCGATGCCGGTTCGTTGGGCAGCGGGGTGGTCGGCACGCCGGCCTTGTAGCCCCAGGTCTCGCCGGTGATGTTCCAGACCCCGCTGACGTACCAGCCGTCACTCTTATAGTCGTTTGCGTTGGCACCGATGCGGTTGGCGTTTTCCTGGAAGTACTCGCTCTGCAGCTTGAACGGCCCGGTGATCCACATCGCTTCAGCGCCGGCCACGCCCACGTTGTCGACATTGGTGATGGCACCGCTGTCGATCAGGCGCACGGTGGTGAGGTCGGCGTCGGGGCGCGCGCGCAGGCGCAGGGTGTCGTCGTCGGTGTCGTAGGCCAGATAGCTGAGGCCGAAGTGCAGCACACTGCCGGTCTCATTGATCGGCGCCCAGGTGCCGCGTGCGCCGTAGCCGCTGCCGTGGGCCTGGTTGCGGGTCAGTTCGCGGCCGAACGCGCTGGCGGTCAGGCTCCAGTTGTTGTCGCCCATGCCGTACGCCACACCGAGCCGGCGCGAGATGCCGTAGGTATTGGTGACCGCGGCCTTGGACACGAAGTCATTGTTCTTGGTGCTGGACAGCTCTTCCAGGCTGTTGGGCTGCTTGAACTGGCCAAACTGCAGGTAGTTGTTGGCGTTGCCGCCGAACTTGTACTTGATGTTGTTGTCCAGGAAGCGCCCGGTGCTGCGGATGGTGGTGCCGCGCACAGTGACTTCCTTCAGCACGCTGGGGTCGTAGCCGGCGACCCATTCAAAGTTGCCCGGCCCCTTGCCCTTGAGCACCAGCTCGGCGCGGCGAATGCTGAATTCGGAATTGTCGCCGTTGGCGCCGATCGGGCCGTTGAGATCCTGCACGTCGTTGTGGAACCAGTTGCCATCGGCCTGGACCAGGCCTTCCAGCGACATTTCCGAGCCGCCGATCACATCGATGGCGATTTCGGCGTGGGCTGCCGGCGCGGCGAGCGCCATCAGCAATGCGGAGCCGAGCAGGGTAGGAGAAAGTTTCATGGTGCCTTGCGACCTGACGAGAAAGTGGGCGCAGGCTAGGCCGTGAAAGTTGCGTTAATGTGACAATTCCGCAACCGCTCGTCGGAACACTTTTTGTCAATCAAGACAAAGATTTACGCGTGTTTTGTCTTTGTCATTGTGTGTCATGAGTCTGAACGAAGTCGCGTTTATGACAGTTCTGTTGGGCGCTGAAACAGGGCGATTTGCGTGACTTAGTTAATGGCGAGCTGAACCGCAGTCTGCAAGTGGCGCGTTCCATCGCACTTTGTGCATCGCACCACTTGCGCTGCCGGGTTCTAAATTGTTAGTTTCGAGACCATGTTTCCGCGATTCCTCCAATTGCTGTTGGTTTGTCTGCTCGCGCTCACCGCGTGGTCGGCAGCCAATGCGCACACCCGCATCCAGAATGCGGTGGTGGGCGACGGCTTGGCGGTGATGGTGGATGCTGGCGAAGAACGCGATGCCCCCGAAGATCCGCAGGACGATGGGGACTCCCAGACCCAAGTCGATACACAGCCTGCAGACGATATCCCCTTGCTCTCCCAAGCATGGCCGGTGCTGGCGCGGTATTCACCCTCTTGGTACGCGCATCACGCGCCGGCAAATCACAAACGCGACCTGATCCCGCAACTGCGTCCTCCAAACGCCCTGCGCGCCTGATCCCAGCTGTCGCTGTACCCGGCGTTTCCGCCGGATTCTCTTTGATTTGTTCAATTTCGCAATTCGCGGTTTGCGCCGCGGATCGCTATCCGTTGCCTAGAGGTTATCTCCCATGGAAAGTTTGCTTGAAGGTTTTCGTCATTTCCGTAAGGAAGTGTATCCGCGCCAGAGTGCGCGCTTTCATGAACTCGCTGCCGGCCAGAAGCCGCACACGCTGTTCATCACCTGCGCCGACTCGCGCGTCATGCCGGAGCTGATCTTCTCCGCGCAGCCCGGCGAATTGTTCGTCTACCGCAACATCGGCAATGTGGTGCCGCCTTACTCGCAGCACGTCAGTGGTGTGGTTGCGGCGATCGAATACGCCATCGCTGTGTTGGGTGTGCGCCACATCGTGGTCTGCGGCCATACCGACTGCGGCGCCATGAAGGCCGTGCTCAAGCCCGAGTCGCTGGAAGATGTGCCGTCCGTGGCTGCCTGGTTGAAGCACACCGACGCAGCGCGTCACGTCACCGCCCACCATGGCCATGATCCGGCCAGCCAGGAGGCGCTGAGCTGCATGACCGAAGAGAACGTGGTCTCGCAGCTGGACCATCTGCGGACGCAACCGGTCGTGGCAGCACGCCTGGCGGCAGGCACGTTGCGGATCCATGGCTGGATCTACGATATCGCCCACGGAGAGATCCGCGCCTTCGATGCCGAAAAGGGGGGCTTCCGCCCGCTCCTGGGCGAGACGACTCCCGAAGCCACTCCTCGCCCGCGCTTGCAGCAAGCGGTGCGGGCTGAACTCGTCTGACGGAGCACACTCATGAACACAGCAGGTATCGGCGGATATTTCCGTCAGGGGCTGTTCGGGCGTGATTTGCTCGCGTCAGTGGTGGTCTTCCTTGTCGCGTTGCCCTTGTGTATGGGCATCGCGATCGCATCCGGCATGCCGCCGGCAACGGGTCTGATCACCGGCATCATCGGCGGACTGGTTGTTGGTTTTCTGGCGGGCTCACCGTTGCAGGTGAGCGGCCCGGCCGCCGGCCTGGCTGTGTTGGTGTTCGAACTGGTGCGCGAGCATGGCGCTGCCGCGCTCGGCCCGGTGATTCTGGTGGCTGGCGCGATCCAGCTGGTTGCCGGTCTGTGCCGGGCAGGGGTGTGGTTCCGGATGACGTCGCCGGCCGTGGTGGCCGGTATGTTGTCGGGCATCGGCATCCTGATCGTGGCTTCGCAGGCGCACGTATTGATGGATGCAGCGCCCAAGGCGCGTGGTCTGGAGAACTTCGCTGCACTGCCTGCCGTGTTGTGGCAGGCGATCAGCGAAGGCACCGGCCGCACCGCCTTGTTCGTGGGCCTGGCGACCATCGGCATCATCCTGGCGTGGGACAAGCTGCGTCCGCAGCGCCTGCGCTTCCTGCCGGGTGCGTTGATCGCGGTGGTGGTGGTAACGGCGACCGTGCAGCTGCAGGGACTGAACGTCAACAAGGTCGATGTGCCGACCAACCTGTTTTCGGCGATCAGCATTCCCAGCCTTTCCGACATCTTCGGGGTGTTCAACCACACCTTGCTGGTGTCGGCGGTGACCTTCGCCTTCATCGCCAGTGCCGAGACCTTGTTGTCGGCAGCGGCGGTGGATCGGATGCACCAGGGCGCACGGACGCAGTACGACCGTGAGCTGGCGGCCCAGGGCGTTGGCAACATGCTGTGCGGTTTCCTGGGTGCTTTGCCGATGACCGGCGTGATCGTGCGTAGTGCGGCCAATGTGCAGGCCGGTGCTGCCACGCGTGCGTCGACCATCCTGCACGGCAGCTGGCTGCTGGTGTTTGCGATGCTGCTGCCGTGGCTGTTGCGGATGACGCCGGTAGCCTGTCTGGCCGGCATCCTGGTCTACACCGGCGTGAAGATGATCAAGATCGGTCAGGTCAAGGAACTGGCGACCTATGGCCGCGGCACCGCGGCGATCTATCTGGCCACCACGTTTGCGATCGTGGCCACCGACCTGCTGACCGGTGTGCTGATTGGTTTCGGTCTGTCGCTGTTCCGTCTGGCCCTGCATTCCTCGCGCCTGAAGGTCGAGGTGCGCGAGCACGCCGACAAGAAGGACGAAATGCATCTGACCCTGCAGGGTTCTGCAACGTTCCTGAAGGTGCCGGCGATGGCGCGCACGCTGGAAAGCGTTCCGCCGAACACGGTGCTGCATCTGGACGTGGCCAAGCTGCATCATGTCGACCATGCGTGCATCGAGTTGCTGCGGGACTGGAGCCGCAATGCAGCGTCGCGCGGCTGCGAGCTGGCCGTGGACTGGAATGAGCTGGATCGTCGCGTGGAGGGCCAGCGCAAGGTGGATCCTGTGCCGACGCAGGAACCGCGCAAAGCGGCCTGACCCTGATAGCCACCCGGCGTTCGCGCCGGGTGTGTCCTGTCGTGACCGGATGATGCATGGCGCCGATAAGACGCATCATCCGGTCGCGATTTTTTTTGGGCCGGGATTGGGGATTTGCAGATTGGGGGCTCGCAATGGCGGCTTTCGGCTGCCGGTTATTGCGCGCAGCCCGATCCTTGCTTCCGCAATCTTCCTTTGGCGATCAGGCGGCCACGGTCTTGTCGCGGTAGCGGCATAGATCGTGGATCACGCAATTCGGGCAATCCGGTTTGCGTGCCTTGCAGACGTAGCGCCCGTGCAGGATCAGCCAGTGGTGGGCGTCGTGCAGAAATTCGGCCGGAATGACCTTGACCAATTTGTCTTCGACCACGCGCACGTCCTTGCCGGGTGCCAGGCCGGTGCGGTTGGCGACGCGAAAGATGTGGGTGTCCACGGCCATGGTGGGTTCGCCGAACGCGGTGTTGAGCACCACGTTGGCGGTCTTGCGGCCCACGCCAGGTAGCGCCTCGAGCGCGGCCCGATCATGTGGCACCTCGCCGCCGTAACGCTCCAGCAGGATGCGGCAGGTGGTGATGACGTTCTTGGCCTTGGCGTTGAACAATCCAATCGTCGAGATGTAGCGCTTCAGGCCTTCTTCGCCCAGGTCCAGGATGTCGCATGGCGTATTGGCAACCGGGTACAGCTTGCGCGTGGCCTTGTTGACGCCCACGTCGGTGGCTTGTGCGGACAACAGCACCGCAATCAGCAGTTCGAACGGCGTGGTGTATTCCAGCTCGGTGGTGGGATGCGGGTTGAGTTCGCGCAGCCGCGCAAACAGCTCCTGTATCTCCGGCTTACGCAGGGTGCTGCCGCGACGCGGGGGCGATGCGGGAAGTGCGCTGCTCATGTGGACGCTCCACCGCTGGCTTTGGCTTTCGCGCGCGCCAGGATCGCGGCGGCGAGCGGGGGCAGCGCTGGCGCTGCGGGTTGCGCGAGCGTGGGCGCAGGTGCGCGGCGCGCGTCACGTTCGGCCGCGCGTCGTTGCAAGCGCGCCATGCGTGCTTGATAGCGTTGACGCGCCGCCCATGCGGTCTGCAGGCGTTGCTGTGCGGCAAGCAGGGTGGCGGTCACAGCGGGATCCACTGCGTCGTGCTGTTCAGGGCAGTACTCCATCAGCCCGAGCGCCAGCGCGCCATCGAGATCGTCGGCCAGCACGCGTTCGAACAACTGCAAAGGCAGTGCATGCGGCGGGGAAACTGCATCGGCATTCATGGCGATGCGATCAGCGATTGCGGAACTGCGCGGGGCGCTTGTCGAGAAACGCACGTGTGCCTTCGCGCATGTCGTCGGTCGCAAACAGCAGGGCAAATTGTGCGGTTTCCAGCTGCAGGCCTTCTTCCATGCCGCATTCGCCACCCACCACCACCGCATCCAGGATGCCGCGCAGTGCGAGCGGTGCGGAGCCGGCCAGGCGCTCGGCCAGTGCGGTGGTTTCTGCCTGCAAGGCCTCTGGTTCGACCACGCGATTGACCAGGCCCAGTTGCAGGGCGCGCGCGGCATCGATCGGCATGCCGAGCAGGCACAGCTCCAATGCGGCGGCGCGGCCGGTGAGGCGGAGCAGGCGTTGCGTGCCGCCGAAGCCCGGGATCAGGCCCAGATTGATTTCCGGTTGCCCGATCCGTGCAGTGGCGGCGGCAATGCGCAGGTGGCAGGCCATCGCCAGTTCCAGCCCGCCACCCAACGCGAACCCGTTGACCATGGCGATCACCGGCTTGGGCATCCGCTCGATCCGGCGCATCAGCCGCTGCCCCAACAGTGAAAACTCGCGGCCCTGCATTGCGGAGAGCTCGCTCATCTCGGCGATGTCCGCGCCGGCCACGAAAGCCTTGGGGCCGGCGCCGGTCAGCACGACTACGCGCACGTCTTCTGCCGCTGCCGCCTCTGCAAATGCCGCATCCAGCGCCTGCATGATCTGCTGGTTCAAGGCGTTCAGTTTGTCCGGGCGATTGACCGTAATGGTCCGGACATTGGCGTGGTCTGCGATCAGAATGACGTGATTGGACATCGAACTTCCTGGCTAACGTAAAAAAAAAGTAAATGCGGAACTTCTGAAACCCTTGCTGGTCATTGGTTTCGTGATAAGTAGCGGTTCGCTATCGCGGCCGCTATCCTAGCGCGTCATCTCAGGCGGCAGACCCGTCCTGTGCCACCACCCTGGAGAATTGTTTGATGAAGTTGCGTTCGATCGCGGTCGCTGTGGCGGCCCTGGCCCTGACGGGCAATGCACTGGCCCAGGACACAACGTCCGAGAAGGGCAAGCTGAGCTACTACTTTGGTTATGACTACGGCAACAACCTTGCCGAGCTCACCGGACGTGGTGAACAGCTGGATATCAACTCGGTGGTGAAGGGTCTGCAAGACGCCTATGCCAAGAAGCAGCCGGCCATCACTGCCGACCAGCTGAAGCCGGCCGTGGAAGCGTTCCAGAAGCGTGAGCAGGGCCGTGCCCAGCAGGCCAAGGCCGAGTACGACAAGGCCGCTGCCGCCAACAAGACCAAGAGCGATGCGTTCCTGGCCAAGAACAAGAGCACCGCTGGCGTGCAGACGCTGCCGAGCGGCGTGCAGTACCGCGTGATCGAAGCCGGCAAGGGCGCCAAGCCGACCCAGGCCAGCACCGTGCAGCTCGAAGTCGCCGGTCCGTTCCCCTTCGGCGACCGCGAGAAGGCACGTCCTGCGCAGCAGATCCCGGCCATCAAGGTCAGCGAAGTCGAGATGCAGGCCATGCGCGATACGCTGCTGCAGATGCCGGCCGGCTCCAAGTGGGAAGTGACCCTGCC
Organism: Xanthomonas sp. NCPPB 2922; assembly: GCF_041520885.1. Classification (NCBI taxonomy): domain Bacteria; kingdom Pseudomonadati; phylum Pseudomonadota; class Gammaproteobacteria; order Lysobacterales; family Lysobacteraceae; genus Xanthomonas; species Xanthomonas sp. NCPPB 2922. The sequence goes on from NZ_JBGOFY010000004.1 coordinate 86,858, forward strand.
GCCGGAAAAGGCCTATGGTGCCGACCCGCGTACCCCGTTCCCGCCGAACGTGGCCGTGCAGTTCGAGATCAAGCTGGTCAGCGTCAAGTAATTGCGTTCGCTGTTGCTGTGACAACGCCGGCCACCAGGCCGGCGTTGTCGTTTCAGGTATCGGAAGGACATCACGCGCGGAGGCCGCACGATGCAGGGCGAGGATTCGAACAGCGGTGGCCTGGCCAGCCCGTGTATCGGTGTATGTTCGCTGGACGCGCAGGGGAGCTGTGTCGGTTGCCTGCGGAGCCTGGATGAAATTGCACGCTGGATGAGCATGAGTGACGGTGAACGCCTGGAATATCTGCAGACGGTGCTGCCCGCGCGCGCGTTGGCGGCGCAGCTGCCCGAGTGCGCGGCCTTGCAGCGTGCGCTGTATCCGCTGCACACCGCGCCGGACGGGCCCGGCTGGAACCATGCCGAGTTGATCGATCTCACCGAAGGTGGCGCCTCGGCGGAAGCTGCGGTGTTATGCGGACTGGTGCCGCGCACGCAGGGCACGATGGTGTTGCTGACGCGGCGCACCGACAGCCTGCGCCACCACGCCGGGCAGGTGAGTTTCCCCGGTGGCCGGATCGAGCCGTCCGATGCCGATGCGGCGGCGGCGGCCTTGCGCGAAAGCTGCGAGGAAATCGCGCTGGGCGCGCAGCAGGTGCACGCACTGGGCTATCTGGACCCGTTTCTGACCGTGAGCGGATTCCGCGTCACCCCGGTGGTGGCGGTGATCGACCCGGCCTTTGTGGCCGTACCGCAGCCGGACGAGGTGGCCGACGTCTTCGAGGTGCCACTGGCCTATCTGATGGACCCGGACAATCTGCGCAGCGTGGAGCTGGAGTACCGCGGCCGGCCACGTCGCGTGCTCGAATACGACTGGCCCGGTCACCGGATCTGGGGTGCCACCGCGGCCATTCTTCTCAATCTTCGCCGTCGTCTGGAGCAGAGTGCATGAGTGCCGAACCCGACTGGACCACGCTGGTGGACAGCGCCACCCTGGCAGCAGCGCTGCAGCACCCGCAGCTGCGTCTGCTGGATGCGCGGGCGGCACCGCCCACTGTGCCGGACCCGGGCGCCGCACAGCGCGACTACGCACAAGGACATCTGCCGGGTGCGCATTTCGCCGGTCTGCACGACGCGCTGGCGGATGTGTCGCGCCCTGGGCAAGGGCGTCATCCGCTGCCGCACAGTGATGTCTTCGCGGCCCAGCTCGGCCGCTGGGGGATCACGCCCGACAGCCAGGTGGTGGTCTATGACGCGGCCGACGGCAGCATGGCGGCCGCACGTGCGTGGTGGATGCTGCGGCTGATGGGCCATCGCCGCGTGGCGGTGCTGGATGGCGGCCTGGCCGCCTGGCGTGCGGCCGGGTTGCCCGAGACCACGGCAGTGCCTGTGCCGGTCGACAGCGGCGCGTATCCGGGCAGTTTCGATGCGGATGCGGTGGTGGACGCCGAGGCGATCCTGGCGCGCCTGGACGCGGCGCCGGGCTGGCTGCTCGACGCACGCGCCGGCGAGCGCTTTCGTGGCGAGGTGGAGCCCATCGATCCGGTGGCCGGGCATGTGCCGGGCGCGGTGAGTCGCCCGCTCGGCATGAGCCTGCGCGATGGGCGGTTCAAGCCGGCGGCGGAGTTGCGCGCCGAGCTGGGCGCGCTGCTGGGCGACTACGCACCGGAGCAGGCCGTGGTGATGTGTGGCTCGGGTGTGACCGCCTGCCATCTGCTGCTCGCGCTGGAGGTGGCAGGGCTCTCCGGTGCGCGCGTGTATGCCGGATCGTGGAGCGGCTGGTTGCAGGATCGCAGCCGCCCGGTCGCGGTCGCTAGCCGATTGCAGGCACAATAGGCGCAGGAAAGGTGGCCTGTGGGGACGCAGGCTCGCTGCGCGGAGCGCAGTTCTCGCAGTGTTGGGTGTGCTGATGCGGTGGCAGTTGCAGCGTGGCGCGATAGGCGTCGTGGGAATCGTGCTGGTGGTTGCATGTTCGGCCGGGTCGACCTCGCAGGGCAGTGGTGAAGCGGCTGAGCCGTCGAGCGCGCGTACCGATCGTGACGGCTACGCTGCAGCGCTTGCGCACGCACGTGCGGCGCGCCGTGCCCAATTGCATGCTCCGGATGGCTGGTTGAGCTACACCGGCTCCGGCCGCGTGCGCCCGGGCCGCTATCGGGTGGGGGCCGACCCGCATGCCGATATCGTGCTGCCGGCGGGGCCTGCGCAACTGGGCAACCTGACGCTGGGTCCCGAAGGCCAGCTGCGCTTCCAGGCCGCGGCCGGCACCGCAGTGACGCTGCACGGCGAGCCCGTGACAGAGGTGGCGCTGGCGCCCGAGCGGGCAGGGCAGCCGGGCGACCGTCTGCGCATCGATGCGCGCGAGTTCTATGTGGTGCAGACCGGCGCCTTGTACGGGTGGCGGTTTCGCGACCCGGCAGCGCTGGCGCAGTTCGGTGAGCTGGACTATTTCCCCACCGATGCGCACTGGCGTATCGACGCGCAGTGGCAGCCGTATGACGCGCCACGTGCCACCACGTTATTGACCTCGATCGGCACACCGTTGACGGTGCAGGTGCCGGGCGAAGCGGTGTTCACCCGCAACGGCCAACGCTATCGCCTGCGTCCGATCGCACAGGATGGCGATGCGCGGCTGTTCTTCGTGTTCGCCGACCGCACCAGCGGCAAGGAAAGCTACGGCGGTGCGCGCTATCTCTACACAGACGCACCGCGCGACGGCCGCGTTGTGCTGGATTTCAATCTGGCCGAGAACCCGCCGTGCGCGCTGACACCGCATGTAGTGTGCCCGATTGCGCCGCCGGACAATCGCCTGGATCTGGCGGTCAATGCTGGCGAGAAGACCTATCGCCCATCCGGTCGCTGAGCGCGGCGCTCAGCGCGGCGCGTGCACCCAGCGCACGGCAGTTTCGATGCGCTCCCACGGAAACAACGGCCCGGGGTCGCGCTTGCGCTGGATCTTGCGCGAGGGGTCGTCGCTGGCCGCTTCCTGGGTGGTGTCCAATGCCTCGTGGCCGGCAATCCGCCGTACCGACGGCAGCTGTTGCTGCAACCATTGCAGCAAGGTCACCAGCGCGTTGATCTGCGCGTCGGGATAGGGCTCGTGCATCTGCTGATGGCGCGAATCCAGCCAATGCGGATAACGCCCGCTGTTGACCAGTTCGATGCCCAGCGTGTGCGGATTGTGGCCGCGCACGTGGTGGGCGACGCGCTCCAGCGCCACGTATTGCTGAATGCTGCCATTGCGGTCGATGTAGTAGTGGCCGCTGTTGCCGGTGCCGCTGTCGTAAAGCACGCGTTCGCCGTATTCGCGCGCCATCGCCATGTCGGGCAGCTCGGTGCAATGGATGACCACCATGTCGATGTTGCGCAGCGTGCGCCGGGCCAGCCGCGATTCGTAGGACAACGGCGCGTAGGTGATCGGGGGCGACGGCAGGACGGCATCGGACATGGTGCGGATGCTAGCATTCGACGATGGCTTTGAATCCCGACAGCCCGCTGGGCAAATTGATGGCGACGCTGCCGCAGACCGGGCAGGTGACCTGGATCGGCGTGCGTCCTGCGCGTGATGTGGCAATGCTGGAAGTGGATGCGGCGCAGGCCACCACCGGTATTGGCTTGGTGGGCGATCGCTACAAGGGCGGCAGCGGCAAGCGCGGCATCACCCTGATCCAGGCCGAGCACCTGCCGGTGATTGCCGCATTGGCCGGCCAGGCGGCACTGGCGCCGGCAACCTTGCGCCGCAACCTGGTGGTGGCTGGAATTCCGTTGATTGCACTGAAAGGACGGCGGTTCCGCATCGGTGAGGTGGAGCTGGAAGGCACCGACCCTTGCGACCCGTGTTCACGCATGGAAGAGGCGCTGGGGCCGCGCGGCTATAACGCGATGCGCGGCCACGGCGGGCTGTGCGCGCGCATCCTGCGCGGCGGCGTGCTGCGCATCGGCGATACGGTGCAGGCGCTATGAGTCGCGGCCATTGCATCCTGGCGCATGGGTTCGAAAGCGGGCCCGATGCGCTCAAGGTCACCGCGCTGGCAGAAGTAGCCGAGCGCCTGGGATGGACGCATGAGCGGCCAGACTTCACCGACCTGGACGCGCGCCGCGACCTGGGCCAGCTGGGCGACGTGCGCGGCCGGCTGCAGCGTTTGCTGGAGATTGCGCGCGCCGCCGCCGAGAAAGGCCCGGTGGTGCTGGCGGGCTCCAGCCTGGGCTCCTACATCGCCGCACAGGTCTCGCTGCAGGTGCCGACACGCGCGCTGTTCCTGATGGTGCCGCCGACCAAGATGGGGCCGTTGCCGGCGCTGGATGCCGCAGCGGTGCCGATCTCCATCGTGCATGCCTGGCACGATGAACTGATTCCGGCCGCCGACGTCATTGCCTGGGCGCAGGCCCGTTCGGCGCGGCTGCTATTGGTCGATGACGGGCATCGTCTGGGTGCGCACGTGGAGGCCGCTTCGCGCGCCTTCGCCGAACTGCTGCAGAGCCTGTGATGCACGACGACCACGACATGCCTTCGGCGCAGACCGATGCGCCGATGAGTGTGCTGATCCGTGAGGCGAGCGACGGCGACGCCGCTGCCATCGAGGTGCTGACGATGGTGGCCTTCATGCGCGCCGAGCACAGCCGGCATGACGAGCAGCATGTAATCGCCGCGCTGCGTAACGACGATGCGCTGGCGCTGTCGTTGGTCGCCGATCACGACGGCTATGTGGTCGGCCATCTGGCGGTGTCGCCGGTGGCTTTGTCCGACGGTTCTTCCGGCTGGTTCGCACTCGGACCGCTGGCAGTGGGCCCAGGCCATCAACGTCAGGGGCTCGGCACGCGCCTGGTGCAGGCGGCCCTGGCCACCTTGCGCGAGCGCGGTGCGGCCGGCTGCGTGGCCTACGGCGAACCCGGCTTTTTCCGGCGGTTGGGATTTGCGGTGGAGCCGGGATTGAGCGTGCCCGACGCGCCTGCATCGGAATTGCAGGCGCTGGCCTTCGGCGACCGGCTGCTGCCGCTGGCCGATGTGGCCTATCACCCGGCTTTCGGGCTGGGCTGAGCTTTTCGCTGTGCTGTGGTCGCTGCGCACGGGTAATGGCGCAGCCGCGCTGCGCTCGCATCGTGCGCATTCGCTCGCCGGCATCTTGCCTCGCCCTTTGGGCCGCATCGCAGCGCCGCACGCGCCACCATGGCGGTAGACAGCGATTGGCGATTGCCAAAGGTGAACGATGCAACATGATGAGCAACCACCGCCGCAGACGGCACCGCACGGCCGGGTGATTTCGCATCTGGGCGAGACGGACACCGATGACGCGACCTTGCTCGCGTCGATCAAGACGCGGCTGCGTCAACACAACGATCGCTCTGCTGCAGAAATGGAGCATTTGCTGCAACTGGTCGATGCGCTGTGGGCGATGGAGCTGGGCCGGTTCCTGCTGCGCAACCGTGGCCTCAATGCGTATTGGACGCATCAGCTGGTGACGTATCAGGCAGGAACCCTGGTGCAGCAGACGACGCCTGCGCTGGAGTACGAACTCTTCGAAAAGGCGCCCGCCGTGCTCGCAACGCGCGAGCGCTTTGGCATCTTCCGTACGCAGTTGCAGGCATTGCTGCGGCCCGGCATGACGCTGGCCTCGCTGCCGTGCGGCTGGATGGGCGACGTGCTGAGCCTGGACTACGGGCAGTGCCCGGATGTGCGGCTGATCGGTATCGATCTCGACCCGCAGGCGTTGGACGGTGCATTGCGGCTTGCGCAGCATTATGGCCTGGAAGGCCAGTTGACGCTGCAACGTGAGGATGCGTGGGCGCCGGGCGAGCCGAACAGCGTGGATGTGTTGACCAGCAACGGCCTCAATCTCTATGAGCCGGACGATGCGCGTGTGATTGCGTTGTACCGCGCGTTTTTCGACAGGCTACGGCCGGGCGGCACGCTGGTGGCGAGCTTTCTCACGCCGCCGCCGAGCCTATGTGCCGAATCGCCCTGGAAACTGGACCTGATCGACGGCGCTGCGTTGGTGCTGCAGAGCCAGGTATTCAACGATGTGGTGCAGGCGCGCTGGGCGTCGTTCCGTACGCATGCGCAGACCCGCACACAGCTGGAGAGCGCAGGGTTTGCCGATGTGCGTTTCATCGATGATCGCGCAAGCATCTTTTCGACGGTGATTGCGCGGAAACCGATGGGCGACTGAGATGTAACTCCCGAGTGCAGGCCCTGGTTGCAGGTGCTTGAGCGTGTGCAACGTGGGTTTCGGTGTGTGCCTGGTCAACAGGCGGCGCGCGCTGATCTGCAAGATGGATCGCCTTGGGCATCCAACGCTGGGCGTTGGATGCGATGCGCACTAGCCGCTCTCACATGACGCACAAGTTGAACGGAATCAGCGGCGTAAACGTGCCAGAGGGTTCCGTCACGCCCACGCACCGGCCTACACTTGCACCATTGCTCACCGTTTGAGGGTTGGTCCAATGCGCCATTGATGCCGCCGTCGTGATGACGGCCGAACCCGCTGCCGTTCCGGTTGGATCGGCGCGCGTGCTGGCATGCAATGGAGTGACCAATGACCTGTCCTTCGCTGACGCTGGAAAGCGTTACGTATCTCCTGCCCGATGGCAGCCCGCTGTTTTCTGATCTCACCACGCGCATCGATCAGCGCCGCACCGGCCTGGTCGGTCGCAATGGCGTGGGCAAGAGTGTGCTTGGCCGCATCCTGGCCGGTGCGCTGGCGCCCAGTGCCGGGCGCTGCGTCCGTACCGGCAGCGTGCAGTACCTGCCGCAGCGGGTGAGCGCCGCGCCCGGGCAGAGCATCGCCGCGCTGGCCGGCGTGGCGCCGCTCCTGGATGCGTTGGACCGCATTGCGAACGGCAGCGTGGAAGCGGCTGATTTCGAACGGGTGGGCGAGCGCTGGACTGCGCATCACACATTCGCCGCTGCCCTGGAACAGCACGGCCTGGGCGGGCGCGATGCGCGTGCGCCGGCGGACACGCTCAGCGGTGGCGAGGCGATGCGGGTGGCACTGGCGGGCGCATGGCTGGCGCAGCCAGACTTTTTGATCCTGGACGAGCCGAGCAACCATCTGGATGACGTGCAGCGGGCGCGGTTGCAGGCCTGGACCGGCGGGCTGCTGGTGATCAGCCATGACCGCGCGTTGCTGGAGGCAATGCAGCGCATCCTGGAGCTGTCGCCGCAGGGTCTGCGCAGCTATGGCGGCAACTACAGCGCCTATGCCGCGCAGCGGGCGCTGGAACGGCAGGTCGCCTGCGACCTGCTGGCCAGCCGCAAGCTGGAGCGGCAGCGGGGCGAGCAGGCCCTGCGCAGCCAGCAGCAACGGCAGCAGCAGCGCCAGGCACGTGGCAGCCGTGCCGCCAGCCAGGCCAATCAGGCGCCGATCCTGCTTGGCCGGCAGAAGCAGTGCAGCGAGGCCAGCGCCGGGCGCCTGCACCAGCAGCACACCGCCGCGCGCGCACGCCTGGCTACTGCCGTCACCGATGCGGCATTGCAGGTGGAGCACGCGCAGGCGGTCGCGCTGCTGCCGCCGTCTTCGCCGGCCACCGCGGCGCACCGGCTCGCCACGTTGCAGCAGGTGGCGCTGGCGGATGGGCGGCTAGGTGGGCGGCGGCTGGACCTGCTGCTGCACGGCCAGCCGCGCATCGGGGTGGTCGGGCCCAATGGCAGCGGCAAGTCGTCGCTGCTGCGGCTGCTGGCCGGGCAACTGCTGCCGTCAGCGGGGCAGTGCGCGATCCACGTGCCAGTGGCCTATCTGGACCAGGGCCTGGCGCAGCTGGACCCGGTGCGTTCGGCCGCGCAGCACCTGCACGCTGCCGACCCCGATGGCCAGGCCCATTCGCAACGCTTGCGCCTTGCGCTGCTGGGCCTGGACCAGGCCCGTGCCGACCTGCCCACCGGCCAGCTCAGCGGCCAGCTCAGCGGCGGCCAGCGGCTGAAGGTGGCGCTGGCCTGTGCGCTGTACCGGGCCCGGCCGGCGCAGTTGCTGCTGCTGGACGAGCCAACCAACCATCTGGACCTGGCCTCGGTGGAGGCGGTGGAAGCGCTGCTGCAGGACTATCGCGGCGCCCTGATGGTGGTCTCGCACGACGCCGCCTTCCTGCAACGGCTGGGTCTGCAGCAGCGCCTGGACACGGCCCAGTCGCAGTGGCGGCTGGCGCCGTGGTGAACCGCGCACGGGCAGGGCAGGCCGTCGGGCTGGTAATGCCGGCCCCGATGGCCGACCATTTGCCCCCGCCCGCGGCGGCCACGGCAGCGCTTCACCGCCACCGGCCCGCTGTCCTGCTTCCACGGTCGCCGCCAGCTGCGCGGTCATCGTCTCCATCGATACCTGCCTACGTGAAATTCTTCGCATCCTGTGCCAAGGGCCTGGAATACCTGCTCGCCGACGAGTTGCTCGCGCTCGGTGCCAGCAAGGCCACCGCCACCATCTCCGGCGTCAACGTCGAGGGCGCCTTGCGCGATGCCCAGCGCGCCGTGCTGTGGTCGCGGCTGGCCAGCCGGGTGCTGTGGCCGCTGACCGAGTTCGATTGCCCGGACGAAGACGCCCTGTATGCCGGCGTTGCCGAGCTGCCCTGGCATGAGCATCTGTCCACCGGGCACACGCTGTCGGTGGATGCGCACGTGTCCGGCACCGCCATCACGCATGCACGCTATGCGGCGCAGCGCATCAAGGACGCGGTGGTGGACACCATCCGCCGGCAGGGGCTGGAGCGCCCGTCGGTGGACGTGGAAAGCCCGGATCTGCGCCTGAACCTGTCGCTGCGCAAGGGCCGCGCCACTATTTCGGTGGATCTGGGCGGCGGGCCGCTGCACCGGCGTGGCTGGCGCATGGCGCAGAACGAAGCGCCGTTGAAGGAAAACCTGGCCGCTGCCGTGCTGCTGCGCGCCGGCTGGCCGCGTGCCTATGCCGATGGCGGTGGCTTGCTGGACCCGATGTGCGGCAGCGGCACCTTGTTGATCGAAGGCGCGCTGATGGCGGCCGATGTCGCGCCCGGCCTGCAGCGCTACGGCAGCGACATTCCCAGCCGCTGGCGCGGATTCGACCGCGACAGCTGGCAGCAGCTGGTGACCGAGGCACGCGAGCGCGACAGAGTTGGCCGTGCTGCGCTCAAGCAGGTGATCCATGGCAGCGACATGGACCCGCATGCGATCCGCGCCGCCAAGGAAAATGCGCAGGTGGCCGGCGTGGCCGAAGCCATCTGGTTCGGCGTGCGCGAGGTCGGCGACCTGCAGACTCCGCCGCAGGCCACCGGCGTGGTGGTGTGCAACCCGCCGTATGACGAGCGCCTGGCCGCCGATGCCGCCTTGTATCGCAAACTTGGCGACACCCTGCAGCGCGTGGTGCCGCAGTGGCGTGCGAGCCTGCTGTGCGGCAATGCCGAGCTGGCGTATGCCACCGGCCTGCGTGCGGGCAAGAAATACCAGTTGTTCAATGGTGCGATCGAGTGCGCGTTGATCGTCTGCGACCCGATCGCGGTACCGCGCCGGACTCCGTTGGCGGCACCGACGGCGCTCAGCGAAGGCGCACAGATGGTGGCCAACCGCCTGCGCAAGAACCTGCAGAAATTCAAGAAGTGGCGCGCTCGCGAAGGCATCGAGTGCTTCCGCGTCTACGATGCCGACCTACCGGAATATTCCGCTGCCATCGACGTGTATCAGCAAGCCGATGGCGACCGCCGCATCTTCCTGCATGTGCAGGAATACGCCGCGCCGGCGACCATTCCCGAGGCGGATGTGCGCCGTCGCCTGGGCGAATTGTTGGCCGCTGCGCGCGAGGTGTTCGAGGTGCCGGCCGAACGTGTCGCGTTGAAGTCGCGCGAACGTGGCAAGGGCGGCAGCAAGTACGGCCGCTTCGAGCAGCGTAACGAAATCGTCAACGTGCGCGAGCACGGCGCGCTGTTGCGGGTGAACCTGTTCGATTATCTGGACACCGGCCTGTTTCTGGATCACCGCCCGTTGCGCGGCACCATGGCGCAACAGTCCAAGGGGCGACGCTTCCTCAACCTGTTCTGCTACACCGGCGTGGCCAGCGTGCAGGCGGCGGTGGCTGGCGCGAGCGCCACGACCAGCGTGGATCTGTCCGGTACTTATCTGCAGTGGTGCGCCGACAACCTGGCCTTGAACGGCCAGGCTGGCAGCAAGCACAAGCTGGTGCAGGCCGACGCGCTGGCCTGGCTGGAAGCCGAGCGTGCGCACTTCGACGTGATTTTCTGCGACCCACCGACGTTCTCCAACTCCGCGCGCGCCGAGGATTTCGATATCCAGCGTGAGCATGTGCGCTTGCTGCGCGCGGCGGTGGCGCGCCTGGCGCCGGGTGGCGTGCTGTATTTCTCCAACAACTTCCGCCGGTTCAAGCTGGATGAAGAAGCGGTGGCCGAGTTTGCGCAATGCGAGGAAATCAGCCCGCGCACCATCGACCCGGACTTCGAGCGGCATGCACGCATCCACCGCGCCTGGCGTTTGACCGCGTGATGACACGCCGCGCCAGCGGCGGATGACGGCGCAGCGCAGGGCTTGGACGACGTGCGGCAGATCCATCTGCACCTTGGCGGCGCGGCGGCCTGCCGCACCCAGCGGATGCCGCGCAGCAACGCATCCGCTGCGGCGCGCGCGCCGTGACAGCGGCCCACGCACAAGCCCACCACGGCGCTGCGGTATGCTGATTCGCATGCCCTGGAGTCAACGATGACCGCAATGCCCCGCATCGCTTTTCTTGCCAGCCCCGCCGAGCCGGCGGTGGCCGCACGCGCGCGCCTGGTGCAGCGCTACGGCGACCACGCCTTGCACGATGCCGACATTGTCTGCGCGCTGGGCGGCGACGGATTCATGCTGCAGACCCTGCACCGGCACGGTGCCGCCGATAAGCCGGTGTTCGGCATGAAGCTGGGCTCGGTCGGGTTTTTGATGAACCAGTACCGCGACGACGAGGACGACCTGCTGGCGCGCCTGCAACGCGCCGAGCCGGCCCACCTGCGTCCGCTGGAAATGCTGGTGCAGACCGAATCCGGCACCAGTGCCGGTTCGCTGGCCTATAACGAGGTCTCCTTGCTGCGGCAGACGCGCCAGGCCGCGCATCTGAGCGTGGATCTCAATGGCCAGACCCGCATTGCCGAGCTGATCGGCGACGGGGTGATGGTGGCAACCCCGGCCGGCAGCACCGCCTACAATTACTCCGCGCACGGCCCGATCCTGCCGCTGGGCTCGCACACGCTGGCCCTGACCCCGATCGCGCCATACCGGCCGCGGCGCTGGCGCGGCGCCATCCTCAAGGCCGATACCGAAGTGCGCTTTCGCGTGCTGGATCCGTACAAGCGCCCGGTCAGCGTGACCGCCGATTCGCATGAAATCCGCGACGTGGTCGAAGTGACCATCCGCGAATCCACCGAACGCCGCGTGACCTTGCTGTTCGACCCCGAACACAACCTGGAAGAACGCATCTTCAGCGAGCAGTTTGCGGTGTGAGGGGCGGGGATTGGATAGTGAAGATTCGGGATTGGCAACAGCAACAGCGCGGCATTCCGCGGTGCATAAGGTGGACACGGTAGGATGCAGCGCTGACGCTGCAGCAGAACCGCGCTGCCGCTTTGACCAATCCTGAATCCCAAATCCCCAATCCCGGCATTTAAATGGCTGACAACTCCCCCAGACTGCTGACCGTCGCGGTGACCTCCCGCGCACTGTTCGATCTCGAAGAAGGCCACGCGCTGTTCGAGGCCGACGGGGTGGAGGCGTACTCCGCGTTCCAGCGCGAGCACGAGGACGACATCCTGGAGCCGGGCGTGGCGTTTCCGGTGGTGCGCAAGTTGCTGGCGCTCAACCACGACACGCCGGAAGAAACGCCGCGCGTTGAAGTGATCCTGCTGTCGCGCAATTCCGCCGACACCGGTTTGCGCATCTTCAATTCCATCCAGCATTACAACCTGGGCATCGTGCGCGCGACCTTTACCTCTGGTCAGCCGACCTGGCCTTATGTCAAACCGTTCGGCACAGATCTGTTCCTGTCGGCCAATCCCGAGTCGGTGCGGCGCGCGCTCACCCATGGCATCGCAGCGGCCACCATCATGCCGCGCGCACCGGGCGAACGGGCCGAGGCGGCTGCGGCCATCGTCGACAACGACGACACCCGCTTGTCCACGCAGCTGCGGATCGCCTTCGACGGCGATGCGGTGATCTTCGGCGACGAGAGCGAGCGCATCTCGCGCGAACAGGGCGTGGAAGCGTTTGGCCGCCACGAGCGCGAGCGCGCACGCGAGCCGTTGTCGGTGGGGCCGTTCCGTAATTTTCTCTCCGCCCTGCATGCGCTGCAGGCGGCGTTCCCGCCGGGCGAAGCTTCGCCGATCCGCACCGCGCTGGTTACCGCGCGCTCGGCACCGGCGCACGAGCGGGTGATCCGCACCCTGCGCGAGTGGGGGGTGCGGCTGGACGAAGCGCTGTTCCTGGGCGGGCGCCACAAGGGCCCCTTCCTGGAAGCGTTTGGCGCGGACATCTTCTTCGATGATTCGCAACACAACATCGACAGCGCACGTCAGCACCAGCATGTGGCCGCCGGCCACGTGCCGCACGGCGTGGCCAACGACCCACCGATCGGATGAGCGGGCCGCAGCGCACGCCGGTCCGCGCCGCGCTGCGGATGAGCTGGCGCGCGGTGGAGCTGTCCTTCGCCGAGGACACCATCCAGACGCGCATGGCGCGCTGGGCGCCGCACCGGCTGGTGGTGCCCTATACGCGCGGCATGTTGGCGGCGTTGTGGCTACAGCCGCGCCCGCAGTGCATCGGCATCATCGGTCTGGGCGGCGGCGCGCAGGCCAAGTTCTGTCACCGGTATCTGCCCTGGGCACGTGTCGAAGCAGTGGAGGCCGATCCGCAGGTGCTGGCATTGCGCGATGTGTTCCGCCTGCCGCGCGATGACGCACGCCTGGAGGTCAGCCTGGACGATGGCGCGGCCTGGATCACCCAACGCCCCCAGCGTTATGACCTGTTATTGCTGGACGCCTACGACGCCGACGGCATTCCGCCGGCGCTGTGCACTACCGCGTTCTACGCGGCGTGCCAGGCGGCGCTGCGGCCCGGCGGTGTGCTGGTGTTGAACCTGTTCCAGGTGGCGACCGCCGAGCACCTGGGCACGCTGCGCGCGCTGTTCGATGGCCACATGCTGGTGCTGCCCGAGCCGGATCTGCGTAACCAGATCGTGTTTTGCTGGGACGGTAAACGCACGCCCGGCAGCGTCGCCGATGCACTGCGGCCGCTGCCGTGGTCAGCGGCGCGGCAGCTGCGTCCGTCCATGCAGCGCCTGCAGGCGGCGTGGACGGAGCGGGCCTGGCGATTCAGCTAAACGCTGCGTGCTGACCAATGTGCATGCTGGCGCGACTCAGCCGCCGGCAGGGGCGCTGCCTGCAGCATCGCGCAGCGGCAGTTGGATGTCGGTGAGCCGCCAACGCAGGCCCTGGCGACTCAGCACGAACACCACCGGCGCACCGCTGGCGGTGTGCGTGGTGGCGGTGAATCGGCGGGTCGATTCGAAGCGTTGCTCGGCGCCGTCCAGTGGTCGCGCAGGCGAGGGCGCTGCGTAGGTGTCCGGGCTGACGGTGTCGCCGGTCACGCGGTTCCAGACCTGATGGCCTTGCAGCAACGCGCTGATGCCTAACGGTGTCACCAGCGTATCCACGCCGGCGCCGCCGAGACGGCTGGCAAGCTGCAATGCAAAACCGCCCAGCAGGCTCGATTGCAGGCCGCTGCCGGCCTCGCGCACCACGTAGTCGTCCAGTTGCGCTTTCAGGTTGACCCGCAGCGTCGGGAAGTCCACGTGCCGCGCCAGCTGCGCTGTGTCGCGATTGGCCACCGCCTGGCTGATGCCGCGGATTGCCAGATACGGCCCGCCGACCACATAGCCTGCCAGTGCCAGCACGATCAACAGCGGGAGCAACCACCACCATTTTTTCATTGCCGCCACTCCTGGATTGATAGGCGCGTTACTGCGGGTGCACGTGTTGGAAGGCGTGGCGGATGTGCGCATTGCGGCAGGCCGTGCGCGGGCATGCATGGCGTGCCTGCGCTCAGAATTCCAGCTCCAGCGCGGCACACAGGTAGTCAACGAACGGCGCCAACACCACCAGATCAGCCGCAATGGTCTGGCGTAGCCGATCGCCGGTCATGGTGGCGTCGTCGAGCGGACGCAGGTAGGCCCAGTTGCGGTGCTTGAGATCGTCGATGAACTCGAAGTCGGCAGGGAAACCGCGCGGTGCACGCACCAGTTTTTCGCTGTCGTCGAGTGCGAATTTACGGGTCAGCTTGGGCGCGTGCGCGGCGGCTTTCCAGCTGCCCGGGTTATCGAAGATGAACTGCCGCAGCTTGCGTTGCGTCTCCGGCTCCGGATGCCATAACCCTGCGCCAACGAAACTCTCGCCGGGTTGCAGATGGATGTAGAACGACGGTGCCGGCAGCTCGCGCCGCCGCGAATGGAACAGCCGCGCGCCTTGCCAGTTTTTATAGGGCGATTTGTCGTTGGAAAAGCGTGCGTCGCGATAGATGCGGAACAGCGAGCCGCCCTGCGTTTTGGGATCGGCGCGATAGTGCTCGCTGACCTGCGCAAGGTCCGGTTGCAGGTCGGTGATGAGCTGCAGGAACGGCTGGCGCACATGCGCCTCGTACTGATGCCGATGGTCGTTGAACCAGGTCTTGTCGTTGTGGCGGGCCAGGGCGCGCAGGAACTTGAAGCTGGCGTCGGAAAAATAGGTGGTCATAGCGTGCGTTGGAGGTCCGAACCCCAGGCGGCGAGCTGGTCGAGCAGGGATTGCTTGGTAGCATCGTCGGAGTGAGCAAGCCGTAAATCGGCGATCTGCGCGTAGAACTGTTCCAGCGTGACCTCGCCCAGGCCGCGGTCTTCCAGCAAACGTTGACGGCGATAATCGTTCCAGCGTTGGTGCTCGTGCGGCGAAAGTGTCTGCGGCCAGTTGCGCGCCCGGTAGCGGAACAGCAGTTCGATCAGGCGTGGGTCGCGGAAGCGCGCTTCCATTGCGCCCAGTTCGCCCGGCGCGCTGCTGCGCACCTGCGTCAGCAGGCGCTTGTCGCCCTCGGCCAGGAAGCCGTCATACAGCGAGGCGTCGGCGTCGTTGACCGCTGCTGCCCCGGCGCGCTCGGCGCCGTAGACCTGGCGTACTTTTTCTGCCAGCTCCGGGCCCAGTTCGCGCAACCGCGCGGCCTTGGCTTCCACCGCGGCGCGGTCCACGCCCAGGCGCTGGAAGTCATCGCTACGCAGATGCTGCCAGGCCACCAGGGCGGGGGCCTTGTTCAGATGCACTTCCTTGAGCGGGATGCGCTGCTCGCCTTCGGGCAGATCGGCGGCGCGAATGTACAGGCGGTCGGCGATCTCGTCCGGGCTCAGGCGCAACAACGCATCCGGGTCGCCGTCCAGATCGAACACGATCACGCGGCTGTCGATGCGCGGATGACGGGTCAGCGGCAACACCGCCGCCGCGCACAGGCGCGTGGCCGGGTAGCGCTGCGAGATGTGCAGCACCGGCTGCATCGCAATCACGTCCAGCAAGCTGGCGGCAAAGCGCTTGTCGCGCAGACGCAGCGCGTAGTCCCACAGTTTGGGTTGGCTCTGCTGGAACTTGCGCGCCATGCCGATGGTGGCGTACACGTCCGACAGGGCTTCATGTGCATCGCCTTCGCGCACGGCATTGGCATCGGCCAGATGCTCCAGCTTGAACGAGGTGGCGCCATCCTCGCGCTGCGGCCACACGATGCCGTCCGGGCGCAGTGCATGCACCAGCCGCAGCACGTCGAGCAGATCCCAACGCGAGTTGCCGCCACGCCACTCACGCTCGTAGGGATCATAGAAATTGCGGAACAGGCCGCAGCGCACGAACTCATCATCGAAGCGGATCGAGTTGTAGCCCAGCGTGCAGGTCTGCGGGCGGCCCATCTGCTCGGCGATGCGCGCGAATGCCGCGGCCTCGTTCACGCCCTCGCGCAGCGCGTGCTGCGGAGTGATGCCGGTGACCATGGTGGCGTAGGGCGAGGGCAACAGATCGTCGGCCGGCTGCACGAAGAAACTGATCGGCTCTTCGATCACGCGCAGTTGCGCATCGGTGCGCACCGCGGCGAACTGCGCGATGCGGGTGCGTCGCGGATCCTGGCCGAAGGTTTCCAGGTCGTAGAAGAGAAAGCTGTCAGGCATGCCGTATCACAATCCAAAGCTGCGGCGCGCTGCAAGGCGCCGCCGGTGCTGCTTAGTATCCCTCATCCTCCCGTCGCCTCGCTGAGGCGCGGCTGTGCGGGGGGCGCTGTCAGGTGCAGTGGAATACGCCGCATGCTTCACGCGCGGCAGAGAGGCGCTGTGCGCCCGCTGATGCCAGTGGGTGCGGGCAAACGGCTGACGTCATGGCCCAGCGCTGCTGCCCGTGCGCCGCACGCGAGATAGCGACCACGGCGCGCATACATGTCATGCGACGGTCGCGGCCGCGGCGTCGCTCGGATCGTGGCCGCTTGCGCGTCACGGCGCTGTCGCTACGTCATCGGCAGCGCCGCATCCCTGCGCTCAGTGCGCGCCTTCCAGCGGCTCCAGGCGGGCATGCACCACCGTTTCGAGTGCCGCCCAGTCGATCCGCGACAGATCGGTGTGGCCGTGGGTGGCTTCGACCAGGATCTCGCGCTGGATCTCGCTGCGTGCCAGGGCGATCGCGTAGCGCGTGCGCAGGAAGGTGACCATGGTGTAGTGCGGGACGAAGCGGGTGGGCCAGCGTGCCTGCAGTTCCTGTTCGAGCGCGCGCTGCAGCAGGAATTGCGCATCGCCCACGCGATCGCGCATCTCCAGATAGTTTTCCAGTGCCATCTGCTGGATCGCGGCTGCATCGTCGCGGCGCGCGGCTTCGAAGGCCGCGAACGCCTCGCCCAGGTCGCTGTGTGCATCCAGCTGTTCGGCCAGCGCCACGCAATCTTCGAACGCGCAGTTCATGCCCTGGCCGTGGAACGGCACCATCGCATGCGCGGCATCGCCCAGCAGCACGGCGCGGCCATCCAGATGCCAGCGCTCGCGGGTCAGGGTGCCCAACAGGCCGGGCGGGTGCTCTTCCCAGTGTTCCTTGAGCTGCGGGATCAGCGGCAATGCATCGGGAAAGTCGCGGGCAAACAAGGCCAGCGCTTCGTCACCGCTGCGGGTGGTGGCAAAGCTCGGCGTGCCTTCGTTGGGCAGGAACAAGGTCACCGTGAAGGTGCCGCCGTCGTTGGGCAGGGCGATGCACATGTAACGCCCGCGTGGCCAGATGTGCAGCGCATTGCGTTCGATGCGGAAACCGCCATCCGCCCGCGGCGGAATCTCCAGTTCCTTGTAGGAATGATCGAGAAAGGCGATGTGTTCGCCCACCGGCGCCTTGCGCTGCATGGCCGCGCGCAAGGCCGAGCCGGCGCCGTCGCTGCCGACCAGTGCCTGGAAGTGGATCTCGTGCGGCTGGTCGTCGCGGTCGTCGATGAAACGCGCATAGCCGGCGTCGAAATCCACCGTGTGCAGGCGCCGATAGAAATGCACGCGCGCGCCGGCCTGTTCGGCCAGATCGAGCAGGGTGACGTTCAAGGCGGCGCGGTGGATTGACCAGATCACCTCGCTGTCGTCGCGCCCATAGCGCTGCAGCTGCGGCTCGCCGCTGACCGGGTGGATCATTCGCCCGCGCATCATCACCGCCTTGGCCATCACCGCGTCTTCGGCGCCGGCCTGGCGCAAGGCATGCCGGCCACGTTCGGCCAAGGCGAGGTTGATCGAACGCCCGGACTCGTAGCCCTTGATGCGCGGGTCGCCACGGCGTTCGTACAAGGTGATCTGCCAGCCGCGCCGCGACAGCAGGATGGCCAGCAGGCAACCGGCCAAACCGGCGCCGATCAGGGTCAGGGAACGAGGGGAGGCAGCAGCGCTCAATGCGGTATCCGGCAGCGGCCGGACAGGGGCGCCGGCAAGGAGGAAGGGCTCAGGCAGCGGCCCAGGTTTCCACGTGCTCCACCAACTGGTGCAGATCGCAGAAGCGGTTGTACAGCGGCACCGGCGCGATGCGGATCACATCCGGCTCGCGCCAGTCGCCCAGCACGCCCACCGATTGCAGGTGCTCGAACAGGGCGCGGCCCTGCGTTCGGCCACCGGCCACGCGCAGCGACAGCTGGCAGCCACGCTGTGCGGGATCGGCCGGGGTGACGATCTGCAGCACCTGCGGCACGCGCGCTTGGATCAGCTGTTCCAGATGCCCGGTGAGCTGCTCGGATTTGGCACGCAGCGCCGGCATGCCGGCCTGGTCGAACAGCGCCAGCGACGCGCGTAGCGGCGCCAGTGCCAGCACCGGCGGATTGCTCAGCTGCCAGCCTTCGGCACCGGGCGAAGGCACGAACTGCGGCTCCATGCGGAAGCGTGTGGGTTGTTCGTGGCCCCACCAGCCGGCCATGCGCGGCAGGTTGCTATGCGCATGCCGCGCATGCACGAAGCAGCCGCCCACCGCACCCGGGCCGGCGTTGAGATATTTGTAGTGGCACCACACGGCGAAATCGACGCCATCGTCGTGCAGGCTGAGCGGGATGTTGCCCACCGCGTGCGCCAGGTCGAAACCCACCGCTGCGCCCTGGGCGCGCGCCAGCCGCGCAATCTCGCCCAGCGCGAACGCCTGGCCGGTGCGGTACTGGATCCCCGGCCACAGCACCAGCGCCAGCCGCGGGCCATGCTGCGCAATTGCTTCAGCGATCGCGTCCATCGACAGCGTGCCGTCGGGTGCGTCGGGCTCCACTTCGATCAGGTAGGTGTCCGGGTCCAGCCCGTGCAGGCGCAGCTGCGACTCAACGGCGTGGCGGTCTGACGGAAACGCGCCGGCTTCGATCAGGATCGCGGCACGCTCGGCGCTGGGCCGGTAGAAGCTGGCCATCATCAGGTGCAGGTTGACGGTGAGCGTGTTCATCGCCACCACCTCGTCCGGCTGTGCGCCGACCACCCGTGCCAGCCCGTCGCGCACCAGCTGGTGATAGGTGAGCCATTGGGTGGGGCCGGTGAAGTGGCCTTCCACCGCGAGCGCGCCCCACTGGTCGAGCACTTCGGAC
Source organism: Xanthomonas sp. NCPPB 2922 (assembly GCF_041520885.1). Lineage (NCBI taxonomy): Bacteria > Pseudomonadati > Pseudomonadota > Gammaproteobacteria > Lysobacterales > Lysobacteraceae > Xanthomonas > Xanthomonas sp. NCPPB 2922. Next base: position 105,933 of record NZ_JBGOFY010000004.1, read on the forward strand.
ACCATCGCACGCGCCTGGCGCGGTTGCAGGCCCAGTGAATTGCCGACGAAATAGGTCTGATCCTGGCCGCCATGTTGCGGAAACACGAACGCATCGCGGAGCGCGCGCAGCGGGTCGGCAGCGTCCAGTGCGGCAGCATGGGAGCGGGACAGTGGATCGGTCATCATCGGCTCGCGGCGCAGGTCAATGCCGCAGTTTACCTGCCGGCGCCCTGTGCGCCGTCATGCACGGCCTGGGCTTCGGCAGTGGCGCGGCGGGCGGGGCGCAACAGGTGGGTCAGGGTGCCGATGCTGTCGGTGATACGGTCGATGGTGTCGGCCAGCGCCGCCGCTGCGGGCAGCCCATCGGGCAGCGCCGTCAGCGCATCGGACACCCCGCGCTCGGCGGTGCGCAGCGTGGCCGGCGCCGGCACGCGCCCTTCGCGCAGACAGGCGCTCAACTCGGCCAGGGCCTGATCGGCCTGCTCTGCGAACGCAGGCAATCCATCCAGTGCCGGCAGCGGGTGGCCATCGCGCAGCACCGCTTCCAGTGACAGCGTGGCGCGGATCAAGCGGTTGCCATTGGCCAGCAGTGATTCGGCGCGCTTGAGCTCGTCCAGGTTGCGCCGGCTGCGGGGCTCTCCGCGCAGCCGTTCGATCGAGGCCTGGGTATTGGTGCGCGCCACACGCGCGGCGGCGCGGCTGTCGCTCAAGGCATCCAGCTGGCCGAGCAGCAGGTTGCGCAGGTGCGCGCGGTAGGCATCGAGCAATTGCGCCAGCGAGGCGCGGATCTGCCGGCGTTCGCGCGTGGGCCACAGTGCGTAGGCAATCAGCGCCAGTGCGCTGCCGGCCACGGTGGCCTGCAGACGCGCGCCGACTGCCTCGCCCGGCGACACCCCTTCGAACGACAGCAGCAGCACCAGCATGCCGGTCAAAAACGCCACGCCGATGCCGTAGTTGACCTGTGTCAACAGGCGAAATCCCAGGCAAAACAATGCCAGCAGGCTGAGGCGGATGCCGGCACCGTCCATCGCCAGATGCGCAAGCAGCGTGGCCAGCAACAAGCCGACGAAGGTGCCGGCGACCCGCAAGGCGCCAAAGCTGAAGGTGCCGCCGAAATCCGGCTTGAGCACGATCGCGGTGGTCATCGGGATCCAGAAGCCGTGCGGAATCTGCTGCCAGCGCTGGAAGGCGATCGCCAGGGCCAGGCACACGCCGCAGCGCAACGCATGACGAAACGCCACCGAAGACAGGTCCAGGTTCGCCCGCAGCGTGGCCCAGGTGGCGGCCGGGCGCAGCGCCGCAGGCAGCCGTGCTTCGGCCAGCTGCGCCTGGATCTCGCCGCGGCTGCTGGCCCAGTGCGCATTGCGGACCAGGGCGCGCAGCTGGCCGCCGAGGCCTTGCGCGCGCGCCACCGCCACGCGCGCCAGGCGGCGCTCGCGGGTATCGGCGTTGTCGTGCTGGAACTGCGCCAGCGCCGCCACCAGATCGTCGAAGCCGGTCATCGAGGCCGTGGCGGCGGCGGGGTCTTCCCCCACGGTCATCGCGTGGGCAAGTTGTTCCAGCACGATGGCGCTGCGCTCAAGCACGCGTTCGATCGCCGGCCGCGCCTGTAACTGACCCAGGCGGGTATCGGCATCGGCCAGCGACAGCAGCTCCAGGCGCACGCGGTCGCACAGCTCGGCAATGATGCGGAAGCTCTGCACCGCGATTGCGCGCGAACGGTGCTCGCCATGCAGCATGACCATGGCGTCGAGCACTTCCTGCGTGGCCGGCGGCGGCGCGGTGGCTTCCGGGCGTTGCCGCGCAATGCTGGCCAGCTGCCGCATCAGCTCTGCCAATGCGAAGCGCTCGGGCCGGTAACGCTGCAGGGGCCATGCAGCCAGCGCCAGCAGGACCTGCAGCACGCCGCCGGCAAAGATCAGCAGCGCAACGCCTGGCGCCTGCGCCACTGGCAGGCGCATGTCGGCGCTGACCACCAACAGGATCATGCTGGTCAGGCCCACCCGCGCCGCCACCGGGCCCAGTGCGACCAGCAGGCCGCCGCCCAGGCCGAGCACCAGCCCGGCGAGCACCAGGGCGGGGGTGTTATGGCCGACCCAGATGCCCAGCAGCGCGGCGCCACCGGCCGCCAGCGCCGCCATCAGCATGCGCTGCAGGCGCGCCCGATACGGGCCGGGCTGATCGGAGAACATGGTGTTCAACGCACCGCTGCACACCGCCAGGCCGGCCGCAACATGCCCCGTCGCCACGCCGATCAGCAGCGGCAACACCACCGCGGCGGTGTTGCGCAGTGCAACGCGCAATGGCACGTCGCGCGGCTTGAGGTCGATCAGTGCGCGCAGCATGGCGTGGAGGTCAGCAGAAACAAGATGGTTGGCAAATGCAGTTACAACTCACGGCCCGCGGCTCAGGCCTCGACGGCGGCATAGCGTTCCGGTGCAGGGTGCACATGCCCGCACTGTGAGCAGGTGCGCAGCGCAAGCGAACGATAGAAATGATCGAACACCGGCGGGAAGTCGGTTTCGATATTTTCCAGCGGGAACATCGCTTCATACAATTTGTGGTTGCACTGCGGGCAATACCACTGCAGACCGTCCTGCTCATGCGGCAGGCGCTCACGCTCGATCACCAGGCCGATCGATCCGGCGGCGCGTTGCGGCGAATGCGGCACCTTGGGCGGGAGCAGAAAGATCTCGCCGGCACGGATCGGGATGTCGCGTGCGGTGCCGTCGTCCTGCACCTTCAGCACCATTTCGCCTTCGAGCTGGAAAAACCACTCCGGGCCTTCGTCATAGTGATAGTCGGTGCGCGCGTTCGGCCCGCCGACGATCATGATGATGAAGCCGTCCTGCTGGATGCACTTGTTGCCGACCGGCGGCTTGAGCAGGTGGCGGTGCTGCTCGACCCAGGCGTGCAGGTTGATCGGCGGGACCAGCATCGGCGTTCCTTGGCGAAGAAGACGCCCAGCATAGCCAACCGGCGGCACCGATGGGTGCCGCGCGGCCGGCTGCGCTCAGCGTTCGCTATGGTCGGCCTGGATCTGCGCCAGCGCCGCGTCGTAGCGCTCTTGCAGGATGTCCGCACGATCGACCGACATGCGCAGATCGTGCGCCCGCCCGTCGCGCAGGCTGTAGACCCAACCGTGCACGCGCAGGTCCTGGCCGCGGTCCCAGGCGTCGCGCACGATGGTGGTGCGGCAGACGTTGACTACCTGTTCCAGCACATTGAGCTCGCACAGGCGTGCGTGCTGCACCGACAGGTCGCCGGCCTGGTGCAGGCAGGCCTCGTGCTTGTCGGCCACATCGGTGACGTGGCGGATCCAGTTGTCCACCAGGCCCATGCGCTTCTGGGTCAGGCTGGCGAACACGCCGCCGCAGCCGTAATGGCCGACGACCAAAATGTGCTTGACCTTGAGGACGTCGACGGCGAACTGGATCACCGACAGGCAATTCAGATCGGTATGCACCACCACATTGGCGATGTTGCGGTGGACGAACACTTCGCCCGGCGCCATGTCGATGATCTGGTTGGCCGGAACGCGTGAATCCGAACAGCCGATCCACAGATATTCCGGGGATTGCTGGGTGGACAGCTTGGCAAAGAATTCCGGGTCTTCGCGATTGATGCGATCGGCCCAGGCGCGGTTGTTTTCAAGCAAATGGTTGAGCTCGTTCATGCGCGCAGTATTCCAGAACGTGGGGAAGGGAGCGTAGGTGCCACCGCAGTGGCGTAAAGCCGTGGTGCAGGAACGCCAAGCCGACGGCGCTGCTCAGTCATGGCTGCTGCGCGCCTGCAGTGCATCGCGCATCAGCGCGGCCACCGCCTGCGTCTCGGCAGAGGCCTGGGCGGCCAGCGCAGCGCTGACGGCACGCACATTGGCCACCGGGTGATTCTGACTGAGCTTGAAGGTGAGTTCGATGCGGCTGGGCACGAAGCGGAATGCCACCAACCCGCGCAGCTGGCGCCGATGGCTGTCGCGGTCCATCTCGAACAGCCAGTCGCTGCCGATGCTGTGTTCGAACTGCGCGCTCATGCGCCCGATCAAGTCGCCGACCGCCACCTCGTCCTCGACCACGCTGCACTGGCCATGCAGATGCGCCACCGCGTAGTTCCAGGTGGGTACGCGCGCGGCGGCTTCCTTGTCCGGATACCAGGTGGGCGACACATAGGCATGCGGGCCGTGCACGAGCATCACTGCATCGCCATGGTGGCGCGCCTGCGGATTGGGGCGGGCCCAATGCCCTTCGATGACGATCGCCTCCGCATCGCGCCGGTACAGCACCGGCAGATGCGAGATGACCGGTTGCCCGGTCTCGCCCGGCGTGATCAAGGTGACGAACGGGTCATGCGCGATCAGGCCGTCCAGCAACGCCAGATCGGTCTGTGCGAACGCGCGCGGTGCGTACATCTCAGGCGCGGCCGCCCATCGTCACCACCATGCGCTCGCGCAGGTCGGCATCGCTGTCGCCGCGCGGTGGCGACACCTCATGCAGCGAAAAACCGCGCATCAGCGCGTCTTCTTCGTCCAGCCCGTCCAGTGCCACGAATTCGGCATCGAACAAGGCCGCGCGTGCGGTGTCCTCGCTGTCGTAGGCCAGCGTCTTGCCATCGCTGTCCAATACTTCGGCAGTGCCGGCTTCCTTGATGCGCAGGCGCGCCCAGATCAGGGTGCGGCCGATGGTGGCCAGCCACCACTGATCGTGGCTGCCAGAGCTGTGCGCTGTGTCGATATCGATGATGCTCATGTCAGTACCTTGGAAAGCAGCCCGAGCAGGGCCGCCATGCCCAGGCCGAAAAAAATGGTCAGCAGCGAGAGCCAGGCGGGTGTGGCCAGACCGGACAGCGCACTGTCGCGGTAGCTGCGGTAGCGGCGCGCCAACAACCAGCGCCACGCGGTGGGGCTGATGAAGGCCGGGTCGCCGAAGCTGTCCAGCGCATCCGGGTGGCGGTCGCGCAGGTGCACCAGGGTGAGTGGCCAGAAGATCAGCAGGGCGGTCAGCCCGGCGACCGCAACACCCACGAAACACAGTGCGAAGAACAGGGTCATGTGTCCGCCATCAGCAAGGCCAGCTTGGGAAGGACTGCGCCAACCAGCAGCGCAGCAATGGTCCACCACAACGGGCGCACTGCGTGGCTGATCGCCTTGCGTGCGGGCCCGCTTTGCCACCATGCAGCGGAATCCACTTGCACGGCTAACCGCCGCGCCAGTCGTACGCCCCGCACGCCGGCAATGCCGGCTGCCAGCAATGCCAGCACGAAGGCCAGCACCTGCAGCGTGGAGGCGGCCAACAGGCTCACATCAGAACTCCGCGCTGCCCGGCGCGCGCGGGTAGGGGATCGCGTCGCGGATATTGCTCAAGCCGCACACGTAAACCACCAGGCGCTCGAACCCCAAGCCGAAGCCGGCATGCGGCACCGAGCCGTACCGGCGGAAATCGCGGTACCAGCTGTAGTGCTCCTTATCCAGGCCGAACTGCGCCATGCGCGCGTCGAGCACGTCCAGGCGTTCTTCGCGCTGGCTGCCGCCGATGATCTCGCCGATGCCCGGTGCCAGCACGTCCATCGCCGCGACAGTCTTGCCGTCGTCGTTCAGGCGCATGTAGAACGCCTTGATGTGCTCGGGATAGTTGGTCACCACCACCGGGCGGCCGATGTGTTCTTCGGTCAGCCAGCGCTCGTGCTCGGTCTGCAGGTCCAGGCCCCATTCGACCGGGAAGTCGAACTTCTTGCCCGCGTTCTGCAGCAGCTTTACCGCCTCGGTGTAGTCGATCTGCTCGAACGGCGCATTGATGAAGGCTTCCAGCTTGCCGATGGCGTTCTTGTCCACGCGCTCGGCCAGGAAGGCCAGATCGTCGCCACGTTCGTCCAGCACGGCGCGGAACAGGTGCTTGAGGAACTGTTCGGCCAGGCGCGCGTCTTCGGCCAGATCGGCAAAGGCGATTTCCGGCTCGATCATCCAGAACTCGGCCAGATGGCGGGTGGTGTGGCTGTTTTCGGCGCGGAAGGTCGGCCCGAAGGTGTAGACCTTGCTCAGTGCCAGGCAGTAGGCCTCCACGTTGAGCTGGCCGGACACGGTCAGGAAGGTTTCCTTGCCGAAGAAGTCGCGGCTGAAATCCACCTCGCCCTGCGCGGTGCGCGGCAGGTTCACCATGTCCAGCGTGGAGACGCGGAACATCTGCCCGGCGCCTTCGGCGTCGGAGGTGGTGATGATCGGCGTGCTGATCCAGTTGAAGCCGTTCTGGTGGAAGAAGCGGTGCACCGCCTGCGCCAGGCAGTTGCGGATACGCGTGACCGCGCCGAACAGGTTGGTGCGCGGACGCAGATGCGCCACTTCGCGCAGGAATTCCGGCGACATCGGCTTGGGCTGGATCGGGTAGGTCAGCGGGTCTTCGACCCAGCCGACGATCTCCACGCCGCTGGCCTGGATCTCGAACGATTGCCCCTTGCCTTGCGACTTCACCAGCACGCCCTTGGCGATCAGCGAACAGCCACTGGTCAGCCGCTTGATCTCGTCGAAATTGGGCAGCGTGTCGGTGGCCACGACCTGGATCGGCGCGAAGCAGGAGCCATCGGTGACGTTGATGAAGGCCAGTCCGGCAGACCCGCGCAGCGTGCGCACCCACCCGCGTACCGTAACTTCGCCGCCTTCCGGGATCTTCCCCGCAAGCGCATGTTCAACGCTGACCACCGTCATGACTATTCCTCGCCGTAGCGACCTTGGAGTGACCTACGAGTTTACTGGCTGCGACCGCGCCGGCGCGAGCACCTGAACAGGCGCAGGCGCGCCGCGCTTGTCTGCGGGCAACGCTGGCCCCATCTGGGCTGCATGCCGATCGCGCCGGTCGGCCTCTATACTTGCCGCTATTGTGTTGGAGTGCCCGTATGACCATCAGCCTCACCCCCGCCGCGCTGGAGCGCGTGCAGCGTTTCGTGCAGCAGACCCCGGGTGCGCTGGGGCTGCGCTTTGGCGTGACCAAGACCGGTTGCTCCGGCTGGGGCCACATCACCGACCTGGCGCGCGAAAAGCGTGACGACGACGCGGTATTCGAGCAGGGCGGGGTCAGCATCTTTGTCGACCCGACCAGCCTGCCGCTGGTGGACGGCACCTGCATCGACTTCGGCAAGCACGGCCTGAGCGAGACCTTCACCTTCAGCAACCCCAATGCCACGGCCGAGTGCGGCTGCGGGGAAAGCTTCACCACCGAAGCCGAGCACCGCTGAGCGCGATCTGAGCCACGCAGCGTTGGAGTGTTTTCCTTCTCCCATCGGGAGAAGGTGCCCCAAAGGGGCGGATGAGGGTACGGGCGAAGCCTCGCGTGGCTGAACGACACGAGTGGCTTTGCCCCGTACCCTCACCCCAACCCCTCTCCCGGCGGGAGAGGGGCTTGAGCAGTCGCCGCACTCGTTAGCTTGGCTGTTGGGATGGCCCGGTTGCGGCTAAGCGCTTGAACTGCCATACTTTCTGGCTTCCTGCCCGTTTGGGCTGGAAACCCTTGCTCCACCGGCCGCCTTGTGCGGGTTCCCGGGGAGCTGTCCGGCCCACGTGGCCACATCCGAAAGGTAAAACAACATGAGTCGTCATTACGAAGTCGTGTTCCTGGTCCATCCGGACCAGAGCGAGCAGGTCCCGGCCATGATCGAGCGCTACAAGTCGCTGATCGAGGGCGGTAACGGCACCATCCACCGTCTGGAAGACTGGGGCCGTCGTCAGCTGGCCTACCCGATCCAGAACCTGGTGAAGGCGCACTACGTGCTGCTCAACATCGAAGTCGACCAGGCCGTGCTGAGCGAGCTGGTGGAAAGCTTCCGCTTCAACGATGCGGTGCTGCGTCACCTGGTGATCAAGCGCGATGGCCCGGATACCGAGCAGTCGCTGATCATGAAGAGCAAGGACGAGAAGGGCGACAAGCCCGAGCGTAGCGAGCGTCGTCGTCGTGACGACGAGGAAGGCGATGCTGCACCTGCCGCCACCGATACCGACGGCGACAACGCCGAAGCCGCTTAAGGAGCGCTGTCATGTCCAAGTTCTTCCGTCGTCGCAAGTTCTGCAAGTTCACCGCCGAGGGCGTCAAAGAGATCGATTACAAGGATCTCAACACCCTGCGTCAGTACCTCACCGAGAACGGCAAGATCGTGCCGAGCCGCGTGACCGGTACCAAGTCCAAGTACCAGCGTCAGCTGGCAACGGCCGTCAAGCGCTCGCGTTTCCTGGCGCTGATCCCGTACACGGACAATCACGACGTCTGAGTAGTACTGCGTGGGAGCCCGCCAGTGGCGCGGCTCCTTCGCAAGGCCCACACGGTTTTTCTGTGTGAGTCGCTCACAAGAGCCCGCACGGTCTGATGTGAGTCCCTCACGAAAAGCCCGCACGGTCTGATGTGAGTCCTTCACAAAGGCCCGCACATCCATGTGCGGGTTGATAAATTGATAGAAGCCGGTAGTTCGAGTGTGCGGTGTTGGTCGGGGTTCTTACGATTCCCGATTCCCCAATCCCGATTCCCGGCTTCTCCTATTCGGACAGCACCCGTTGCGGCGGCCACAGGCCGGCGCTAACGAATAACGGAGCACCACCATGGATCTGATTCTTCTGCAGAAAGTGACCAACCTGGGCAACCTGGGCGACAAGGTCAGCGTCAAGCCGGGCTACGGCCGCAACTTCCTCGTGCCGCAGGGCAAGGCCGTGCCGGCCACCGCTGCGAACGTTGAAGCGTTCGAAACCAAGCGCGCCGAATACGAAGCCAAGGCCAACACCATCCTGGCCGATGCACAGAGCCGCGCCACCAAGTTCGAAGGCGCCAGCGTCACCATCGGCGCGCATGCGTCGACGGAAGGCAAGCTGTACGGTTCGGTCGGCCCGCGCGACATCGCCGAGGCGTTCACCGCCGCCGGCCTGCCGCTGGAAAAGAGCGAAGTGATCCTGGGCGAAGGCGCATTCCGCAATGTCGGCGAGTACGACGTTGTGCTGCACCTGCACGCCGATGTGGAAACCACCGTCAAGGTCATCGTCGAATCCGACGCCTGATTGCGATACGTGTCTGCATCAAGAAGGGCGCCTCACGGCGCCCTTTTTTTATGGGCGGAAAATAGGCAGCGCAAGGCGGTGACGGGCGCTGGTTGCATCAACGGTGCGATCAGGCTTGTCTGCTGACGCGTTGAACAGGCCAGGTGCAGGCGGACCTGTCTGATTCGCGGCCAAACCGGCGTGACGCTTGACCTTGCCGCGTTGCGTGTTGCGCCAACGGTGCGATCAGGCTTGTCTGCTGACGCGTCGAACAGACCAGGCGCAGGCGCACCTTTCTGATTCGCGACCAAACCGGTGCGACGCCTGTGCTTGCCGCGTGGCGTGCTGCGTTGCAGGCTCGGCGTTCCTTGCAGGATTCGAGGCGCAATGCATGCGGTCGCATCGATACGCTGTCTCCGGAACGCGGCCGCGCGGTGGTCGGCCATCGGCACGGCTTGGCCGCTCGGTTCTCGATGCGCGCTCGCCGTTCTACCGGTTCGAAACGTTCGACGTTGAGGACGGACACGGCGGCCGCTGGCGCATGCGCATCGGCATTCCGCGGACCCGGCCGCCGCGGCGCGGATTCCCGGCGTTGTGGATGCTGGACGGTAACCGGGCGCTGGCGCAGTTCGATCACGCATGGCTGCAGGGCCTGGCCGCTGCGCGGACCCCGTGGGTACTGGTGTTCGTTGGGCCCGACAACGACCTGCTGGTGGATCTGCCCAGGCGTGCGCATGACTACACGTTCCAGACAGCGGACCATCGGTTCCTTGCCGCGCCCAAGGCGCCACCCGGGCCGGTGGGCGGCGGCGCCGACGCGCTGCTGGAGGTGTTGACGGGGCAGGCCATGCCCGCGCTGGCGCGGCGCGTGCCGCTGGACCGTGAGCGGCACGCGCTCTGGGGGCATTCGTTGGCCGGGCTGTTCGTGCTGCACGCGCTCTACTCAGGGCGTGGGCCGTTCACCGAATACGCGGCCGCGAGCCCATCGCTGTGGTGGTCACAGGGAGCGTTGCTGGGCGATCCGGAGCAACAGTTTCAGCCGTGAGGGGCCGGCGCGCGCCATGCGCCTGTGGCTGTTTCTCGGCGGTGCCGAACGGGCAGGGCACATCGATCCGCATGCCCGGCAGGATCCACACCGTGCCGCCTTGTTGGAGGCCACTGCCGGCGCGCCCGCAGATGCCGCTGCACGCCTGGCCGAGCGCCTGGCAACGGTGCCGCGGTTGGCGGTGCGCTACCAGGAATTTCCCGCAGTGCACCATGCGTCAGTGTTCCGCGCCGCACTGCGGGCCGCGCTGCAACACCTTGCGGGCCTGCCGGTGCGTGGCCGCCGGCCGCGCCGGTCCTGAACCGCGCCGGCCGCCATGGCCTGCGCGGCGGCCATGCCCGCCGTGCCTGCCCGGCTATACTCGCCATCAATCGTTCGCTTCGTGTACTGCCGCCGGCGCCTTGCCAGCCAGGGGCGAAGCCCTCGCAAACCCGTCCCGACGGCGCCTGTTGCGCCGTTGACCGAGATCCCTAGCGTCCATGCGTCTTTCCACGATCAAGCTGTCCGGTTTCAAGTCGTTCGTCGACCCGACCACGTTGCACCTGCCCACCAACATGACCGGCATCGTCGGCCCCAATGGCTGCGGCAAGTCCAACATCATCGATGCGGTGCGCTGGGTGATGGGCGAAAGCTCGGCCAGCCGCCTGCGCGGCGACTCGCTGACCGACGTGATCTTCTCCGGCTCCTCGGCGCGCAAGCCGGTGTCGCAGGCGACGGTGGAGCTGATCTTCGATAACTCCGATCACACCATCACCGGCGAGTTCGCCTCGTTCAACGAGATCTCGGTCAAGCGCCTGGTCAGCCGCGACGGCAACAGCGCCTATTACCTCAACGGCACCAAGTGCCGGCGTCGCGACATCACCGACCTGTTCCTGGGCACCGGCCTGGGGCCGCGCAGCTACTCGATCATCGAGCAAGGCATGATCAGCCAGATCATCGAGGCGCGCCCGGAAGATCTGCGTGTCTACCTGGAAGAAGCCGCCGGCATTTCCAAGTACAAGGAACGCCGCAAGGAAACCGAAACGCGCATCCGCCATACGCGCGAAAACCTCGATCGCCTGGGTGACCTGCGCGAGGAAATCACCAAGCAGCTGGCGCATCTGCAGCGCCAGGCGCGGCAGGCCGAGCAGTATCAGGCCCTGCAGGAAGAGCGACGCATCAAGGATGCGGAGTGGAAGGCGCTGGAATACCGCGGCCTGGATGGCCAGCTGCAAGGCCTGCGCGAAAAGTTGAATCAGGAAGAAACCCGCCTGCAGCAGCTGATCGCCGAGCAGCGCGATGCCGAAGCGCGCATCGAAACCGGCCGAGTGCGTCGCGAGGAAGCCGCCGAAGCGGTGGCCAAGGCGCAGGCCGATGTCTACCAGGTCGGTGGCGCACTGGCGCGTATCGAGCAGCAGATCCAGCATCAGCGCGAACTCTCGCATCGCCTGCACAAGGCGCGTGACGAAGCGCAGAGCCAGCTGCAGGAGCTCACCCAGCACATCAGCGGCGACTCCGCCAAGCTGGCGGTGTTGCGCGAGGCGGTGGCCGATGCCGAACCGCAGCTGGAGCAATTGCGCGAAGACCACGAATTCCGCCAGGACGCACTGCGGGAGGCCGAAGCCCGCCTGGCCGACTGGCAGCAGCGCTGGGAAACCCATAACCGCGACACCGGCGAAGCCTCGCGCGCCGGCGAAGTGGAGCGCACCCGCGTCGATTATCTGGACCGGCAATCGCTGGAAGCCGACCGTCGCCGCGAGGCGCTGGTAAACGAACGCGCCGGGCTGGATCTGGATGCGTTGGCCGAAGCGTTCGAACAGATCGAACTGCGGCATGAAACGCAAAAGGCCTCGCTGGACGGGCTGACCGAGCAGGTCGAAGCGCGCAAGCACGCGCTGGGTGGCTTGCAGGAACAGCAACGCGCCAGCCAGGGCGAACTGGCCGAAGTCCGCAAGCAGGCGCAGGCCGCACGTGGCCGGCTGTCGTCATTGGAAACCTTGCAGCAGGCTGCGCTGGGTCAGGAACAGGGCGCGGCGGTGGCCTGGCTCAAGGCGCGCGGGCTGGATTCGGCCGCGCGCGTGGGCGAGCGCATCAGCGTGGAAAGCGGCTGGGAGAACGCGGTGGAAGGCGCGTTGGGCCAGTTGATCGAAGGCGTGCTGGTGGAGGCGCCGGAGCAATTGGTCGATGCGCTGGGCGAGTTGGGCGACGGGCGCATCGCGCTGGTGTCGTCGGCCACCGACAACGTGCAGTTCGCGCCGACCTCGCTTGCCGCCAAGGTGCAGGGGCCGATTGCGATCCGCCGCTTGCTGGCGCGCCTGCATGCCGCCGAAGACCTGGATGCCGCGCGCAGCCTGCAGCGCAACCTGCCGGACGGCGATTCGGTAATCACCCGCAGCGGCGAACGGCTGGGCGAGGGCTGGGTGCGCGTGTCGCGCTCCGGCGCGGCCAAGCAGGGCGCGTTGCTGCGCGAGCGCGAGATCCAGGAGCTGCGCTCACAGATCGACACGCTGCAGGAGCGTGAGGGCGACCTGGAAGAACAACTGGCCAGCTTCCGCGAGCAACTGCTGGCCGCCGAACAACAGCGCGAAGACGCGCAGCGCCAGCTGTACATGGCGCACCGCAGCGTGTCCGAACTGGCCGGCCAGCTGCAGAGCCAGCAGGGCAAGGTGGACGCGGCGCGCACGCGCATCGAGCGCATCGAAAACGAGTTGTCGCAGTTGCTGGAAACGCTGGATACCAGCCGCGAACAGGCCCGCGAGGCCCGCGCGAAACTCGAAGACGCGGTCACCCTGATGGGCGATCTGCAGGGCACGCGTCAGGCGCTGGAAGACGAACGCCGCCATCTCACCGATGCACGCGACCAAGCGCGCGATGCCGCGCGTGGCGTACGCGATGCGATGCATGCCTTGGCACTCACGCTGGAATCCCAGCGCACCCAGATCACCTCGCTGAGCCAGACCCTGGAGCGCATGGATAGCCAGCGCGGTCAACTCGACACGCGCCTGGAAGATCTGGTGGCGCAGTTGAGCGAAGGCGATTCGCCGGTTGAAACGCTTGAACACGAACATCAGGCCACCTTGAGCGAGCGCGTGCGCACCGAGCGCGTGCTCGGCGAGGCGCGCACCATGCTGGACAGCATCGACGGCGAACTGCGCAGCTTTGAACAGACCCGCCAGCAGCGCGACGAGCAGGCCCTGGCGCAACGCGAGCGCATCTCCCAGCGCAAGCTCGACCAGCAGGCGCTGGTGCTCAACGCCGAACAACTCGCCGCCGCGGTGGTCAAGGCCGGCTTCGTGCTCGAAGACGTGGTCAATGGGTTGGACGAGGCCGCCAAACCGGCCGAGTGGGAAGCGGCGGTGGGGCAGATCGATGCCCGCATGCGCCGGCTGGAGCCGGTCAACCTGGCCGCGATCCAGGAATACGGCGAAGCCGCGCAGCGGTCCGAATATCTGGACGCGCAGAACGTGGACCTGACGACCGCACTGGAAACGCTCGAAGAAGCGATCCGCAAGATCGATCGCGAAACCCGTGGCCGCTTCAAGGACACTTTCGACCGCGTCAACTCGGGTGTGCAGGCCTTGTATCCGCGCTTGTTCGGCGGTGGCCACGCGTATCTGGAGCTCACCGGCGAAGATCTGCTCGACACCGGCGTGACCATCATGGCGCGCCCGCCGGGCAAGCGCGTGTCGAGCATTTCGCTGCTGTCCGGTGGCGAAAAGGCGATGACCGCGGTGGCGCTGGTATTTGCGATCTTCCAGCTCAACCCGGCGCCGTTCTGCCTGCTCGACGAGGTGGACGCGCCGCTGGATGAGGCCAACGTCGGCCGCCTGGCCAACATGGTCAAGGAGATGAGCGAGAAGGTGCAGTTCCTGTTCGTCAGCCACAACAAGGCGACCATGGAAGCGGCGCGTCAGCTCTCCGGCGTGACCATGCGCGAACCCGGCGTCAGTCGCCTGGTGAGCGTGGACCTGGAAGAGGCCGCACGTTTGGCGGGCGCGGCATGACGTGCCATGCTTGCTGGAATGATTACACCTGTCACTCTTGCGCGGAGGCACGCTGAATGTCCGACATGGCCATGATCCGGATCGGGATCCTGATCGCTGGACTGCTGCTGGTCGCGGCCATCTTCCTGTTTGGCCGCCCGAAAAAATCGCCGCAGGGGCGACGGGTGGACAAGGACGACACCCAGCCGCGCGAACGCCGTGAGCCGGTGATTTCCAGCGGCGTGGACGCGGACGGCACGCCCTTCGAGCGCAGCGACACCGGCGCCGAACAGAGCGAACTGGAACTCGATGACCAGGACGGTGCTGGCGGCAACGATGTCGGCAAGCGCCCGAATCAGGATTTCGACAAGATCGTGTCGCTGTTCGTGGCGGCCAAGGCCGGCCAGGTGCTGCGTGGCGAAGACGTGGTGGTTGCCGCGGAAAAGACCGGCCTGGTGTTTGGCCACATGAATGTCTTTCACCGTTTGGTGGAAGGGCATCCCGAGCGCGGCCCGATCTTCAGCATGGCCAGCATTCTCAAGCCGGGCAGCTTCGACATGGCCAACATCCGCGAGATGCAGACGCCGGCGATCGCCTTCTTCCTGACCTTGCCGGCACCGATGACCGCGCTCGATGCCTGGGAAAAGATGTTGCCCACCGTGCAACGCATGGCCGAACTGCTCGACGGCGTGGTGCTGGACGACAGCCGCAACGCCTTGGGTCGCCAGCGCGTTGCGCATATCCGCGACGAACTGCGTGCTTACGACCGCCAGCATCAGGCTCCGCCGCTGACCAAGTCGCCGCGCTGGTGATTCCCCTCTCCCGCAGGAGAGGGAATCAAAGTCCCTCTCCTGCGGGAGAGGGTTGGGGTGAGGGGACGGGGCGAAGCCCTGGCGCGGCTGGGCGGCACGAGGCTTTGCTCGCACCCTCATCCGCCCCTTCGGGGCACCTTCTCCCGAGGGGAGAAGGGATTGCCACTCAGTGCTTAGTGCTCAACGCTTCGCTTTAGCAAACGCCTCGCGAAAACGCAGCATTTCTGCCTCCGTGCCGACGCTTATGCGCACGCGCTTGGGCCAGATCGGCCAGCTGCGGCCGACGATGACGCCCTGCTTCTGCATCGAGTCGGCGAACACCTTGCCGTCGCGCTTGACGTCGACCATGAAGCAATTGGCCTGCGAAGGCAGACAGGTGTAGCCCTTGGATTTCAGCCAGGCGATGGTGTCGTCGCGGACGCGGGCGTTGTCGGCGCGGCGGCTGGGCACCAGCATCGGATCGCGCAGGCTGGCGATGCCCGCGGCCATCGCCGGGACGGGCAGGGGGTTGCCACCCAGGCTGGCCAGCTTGGTCAGCAGGCCCGGGGGCGCCAGCGCAGCACCGAGCCGCATGCCGGCCATGCCGTAGAGCTTGGAGAACGTGCGCAACACGATCAGGTCCTGGCGCTGGCGCACCAGATCGGCCACCGACGGCTCGGTGCTGTAGTGGATGTAGGCTTCGTCCACCACCAGCACGGCGCTGGCGGGTTTGTTGGCGAGCAGCCATTCGATCTCCGCGCGCGGGGTGATCGAGCCGGTCGGGTTGTTGGGGTTGCACAGATAGATCAGCCCGGCGCTCGGGTCGGCCTTGGCCATGGCCTTGACGTCATGCGCGCCGTCGGCACGCAGCGGCACCTTGCGGACCGGCACGCCTTGCGCGGCGGCCAGGTCTGCCAGCGCTTCGAAGGTCGGGTCGGCCATGACCAGGCCGGCGCGCGGTGACGTGAACAAGGTGCCGGCGCGATTGAGCGGGTCGCTGGAGCCGGGAAAGAACGCAAGGTGATCGTGCGGCAGCTGCAGTTCGCCGGCCATCAGGTTGCGCAGGTCTTGTTCCATTTCGAACAGATAGCGGCCCGAGCGCGCCAGCGAGCGGCTCGCCGCATCCAGTGCAGCCGGCGACAGGCCGGTGGGATGCTCGTTGAAGTTGAGGTACACCGTGCCGGCCGCAAGCGCCACGCTCGGCGCCGCGGGTGCGGCGGCGCGCTTGCGGGCCGCCTCTGCCGCAGGCGTCAGCCCCAGGGCGGACACCGCCAGGCCGGACGTGGCAAGGCTGAGGAAGGAACGGCGCGAGACGGGCAACGACACGGGTGAGCTCCGGAGGGGTTGGGCGAAGAGGGCGCAACGCTAGCGGTTTTGCGACCGTCTGCCTATCGGGAATCACGCTGCCGCGTCCGCTTCCGACGGACGGTGCTCCGCAGCGGTCTGCCTGCACCACGTCCGGCACCGGCGGCGGCCGTTAGAATGGGCGGCCCAGCATCCTTTCTGCGATCGCATGACTGCCAGCCCGGATCCCGCACAGCGCATCGATGCCCTGCGTCAGCGCATCGAAGACGCCAACTACCGCTACCACGTGCTCGACGAGCCGCAGATCGCCGATGTCGAGTACGACCGGCTGCTGCGCGAGCTGGAGACACTGGAAGCGGCGCATCCGGAGCTGGCCACTGCCGATTCGCCGACCCAGCGCGTGGGCTATCTGGCCGCTTCGCGGTTTGCCGAAGTGCGGCATGCGTTGCCAATGTTGTCGCTGGGCAATGCCTTCAGCGACGAGGAAGTGGCCGAGTTCGTGCGCCGCATCAGCGAACGGCTGGAGCGCAAGCAGCCGGTGTTTTGCGCCGAACCCAAGCTCGACGGCCTGGCGATCAGCCTGCGCTACGAACAGGGCGAATTCGTGCAGGGCGCCACCCGCGGCGATGGCGCCACCGGCGAGGATGTGAGCGCCAATCTGCGCACCGTCAAGGCCATTCCGCTGCGCTTGCGTGGCACGGGCTGGCCCGAGGTGCTGGAGGTGCGTGGCGAGGTTTACATGCCGCGTGCCGCGTTCGAGGCCTATAACGCGCAGATGCGCCTGCAGGGCGGCAAGGTGCTGGCTAATCCGCGCAATGGTGCGGCCGGTTCGTTGCGCCAGCTCGATGCACGCATCACCGCGCAACGGCCGTTGAGTTTTTTTGCCTACGGCGTGGGCGAGGTCGCGGAAGGTGCGTTGCCGCCCACCCACTCGGCGATGCTGGCCCAACTGCGCGAATGGGGATTCCCGGTCAGCCAGCTGGTAGAGGTGGTGCAGGGCAGCGAGGGCTTGCTGACCTACTACCGACGCATCGGTGAAGCACGCGACGGCCTGCCATTCGATATCGATGGCGTGGTGTACAAGCTGGACGATCTGGCTGGCCAGCGCGAGATGGGCTTTGTGTCGCGCGCACCGCGCTGGGCGCTGGCGCACAAGTTCCCGGCCCAGGAGCAATCCACCACGGTGGAGGCGATCGAAATCCAGATCGGCCGCACCGGTGCGGCAACGCCGGTGGCGCGCTTGAAACCGGTGCACGTGGCCGGTGTGGTGGTGACCAACGCGACCTTGCACAACGCCGACCAGATCGCGCGCCTGGATGTGCGCGTGGGCGACACGGTGATCGTGCGGCGCGCCGGCGATGTGATTCCGGAGGTGGCCGGTGTGGTCGCCGAGCAGCGGCCTGCCGGCACCCACGCTTGGCAGATGCCGACCCAATGCCCGGTGTGCGGCTCGGAGATCGTGCGCGAAGAAGGCCAGGCGGTGTGGCGTTGTTCCGGCGAGCTCACGTGCCCGGCGCAGCGCAAGGAAGCCTTCCGCCATTTTGTGTCGCGCCGCGCGATGGACGTGGACGGGCTGGGCGAAAAGTTCATTGAAGTGCTGGTCGACAGTGGCGTGGTGCAGGGTGTGGCCGACCTGTATCTGCTCAACGTCGACCAGCTGCTGCAGCTGCGTTTGATCAGCACCGCCGACAGCCCGCATGCGTTCTTGCGTGAAGCACGCGAGCACCTGGTTGCCGGTGCGTATGCGCAGGTCGAGCAGACCATGGTCGGCATCGGTGTGGATCTTGCCGGCGTGCAGCCGGCGCCGCAGACCTGGCAGGCCGATCTGTTGCGCGCGGGCTTGCCGGCGTTCGACTGGAATCGCAAGAAAATCGCCACCAAGTGGGCCGAAAACCTGATCGAGGCGATCGAGACCTCGCGCGACACCACGCTGGAGCGCTTCCTGTTTGCGCTGGGCATCGAGCACGTCGGCGAGAGCACCGCCAAGGCGTTGTCGGCGTGGTTTGGCGAACTGGAGGTGATCCGCCATCTGCCCTGGCCGCTGTTCAAGCGCGTGCCGGACATCGGCGGTGAAGTGGCGCGCTCGCTCGGGCATTTCTTCGATCAGGCCGGCAACCAGCAGGCGATCGATGACCTGCTGCAGCGTGGCGTGCGCATCGGCGATGCGCATCCGCCTTCGCCCAAGCTGCGCGGCGCGCTGAGTTTTGCGGTGCTGCTCGAAGACCTGGATATTCCCAAGGTCACCCCGGTGCGTGCGCAGCAACTGGCCGCTGCAACCGCCTCCTTCGATGCGTTGATCGCCTCCGAGGCCGACCCGTTGCTGCAAGCCGGTGTGCCGGCGCCGGTGATCGCCTCGCTGCAGCAGTGGCTGGCGCGCCCGGAAAATGCGGCACTGGCAACGGCCGCGCAACGCGCCATGGACGCGTTGCTGGCGCAATTGCCGCAGGCCGATGCGGTGCAGGCCGGGCCGCTGGACGGCCAGACCGTGGTCATCACCGGCACGCTGGCCGCGCTGACGCGCGATGCCGCCAAGCAGCGCCTGGAATCGCTGGGCGCCAAGGTGGCCGGTAGCGTCTCCAAGAAAACCGCGTTCCTGGTGGCGGGCGAAGAAGCCGGCTCCAAGCTGGACAAGGCGCAGAGCCTGGGCGTGGAGATCTGGGATGAAGCGCGGCTGCTGGCATTCCTGAGTGAGCACGGTCAAGCGATATGAGCACGCTGTTCGACGAACTGCCGGTGGATCTGGAGGCGCTGCGCCTGCGCGCGCGCCTGAATGCCCTGATTCGCGGCTTTTTCGCCGAGCGCGCCGTGCTGGAAGTGGAAACCCCGGTGCTCTCGGTGGCAGGCAATACCGAGCCAAACATCGAGAGTTTCAGCACCCGCTTCAGTGGCCATGTTGATGCGGGTGCGCCCACGCGCTGGCTTCGGACCTCGCCTGAGTATCCGCTCAAGCGGTTGCTCGCCGCCGGCGTCGGCGATTGCTATGAGCTGGGGCGGGTGTTTCGCAATGGCGAAGCCGGTGGCCGCCACAATCCCGAGTTCAGCATGCTCGAGTGGTACCGGGTGGGCTGGGATCATCGCGCGCTGGCGAATGAAACCGTCGCGTTGATCGAACAGGCCTTGGCGCTGGTCGGGCGCAGCGCGTCGGTCAACGTGCTCACCTATCGCGAACTGTTTCTGCACCACCTGGGAATTGACGCCTTGCTGGCGCCGCTGGACGTATTGCGCGCGCCGCTGGCCGGTGTGGCGATCGCTGCCGATGGGCTGACCCGCGACGATTGGCTGGATCTGCTGATGACCCACCACATCCAGCCAGCTTTTGCGCGCGACACGCTGACCGTGGTGCACGACTGGCCGGCCAGCCAATGCGCGCTCGCACGCATTCGCAACGACACCCCGCCGGTGGCCGAACGCTTCGAGCTGTACCTGGGCGCGTATGAAGTGGCCAACGGTTATCACGAATTGAACGACGCGCACGAACAACGCATGCGCTTCGAACGCGACAACCAGCGGCGTGCGGCGCGTGGCCTGCCACCGTTGCCGTTGGATGAGCGCCTGCTGCAGGCATTGCCGCAGCTGCCCGATTGTGCGGGCGTGGCGGTCGGCGTGGACCGCCTGTTGATGGCCATGCGTGGCACCACGCAGATTGCCGATGTGCTGGCATTTGCGTTCGCACACGCCTGAGCCGCCACCGCACTGTCATCGGCGTCGTATTGCTTTCTTCACATCGATGGTGCTCTCATCATCACGTCCACGGGGGCGCGGCGTTGGTCGTTTCGGGTGAGGATTTTCAGCATGAAGTGGCTGATCGGCTTATGCGGTTTGTGGGGCTTGCCGCTGCTGATGCTGGCCGATGTGCAGGCGGCGGAGCGTGGCTCCGGCGTGGTGCGTTGCGAATCCAAGGACATGGCGCGCGTGCATTGCGACATGGACACCGAACACGGCGTGCAACTGGTGCGCCAACTGTCCGAGACCAGCTGCATCCGCGGCAGCGAGTGGGATATCGAACGCGATGGCGTGTGGGTGGAGCAGGGCTGCCGTGCGGAATTCGCCTCGGCCCGCGTGCTGGCCGCTCCGCAGATGCGCCGTGTGGTGCGCTGCGATTCCAATGGCAGCAAGGTGGCGTGCCCGGTGATCCTGCGCGGCGCGCCGGTGCGGCTGTTGCGCCAACGCTCGGTGTGGCCGTGCAAGGAAGGCCGTAGCTGGGGCACCCGCCGCAATGAAATCTGGGTCTCGCGTGGGTGCGATGGCGAATTCGAAGTGGGCGCCGAGGATGGCTCCGGCTTCGTCGACATGCCGCGCACCCTTACCTGCGAGTCCAAGAGCCGCTCGCGCCGCATGTGCGGGGTGTCGGTGGAGCGCAGCGTGCGCCTGCGCAAGCAGATCTCCGGCTCGCCGTGCGTGGAAGGGCAGACCTGGGGCTGGAGCCGCGATGGCGTGTGGGTCAACGACGGCTGCCGGGCCGAGTTCATCGTCGACTGACGGGCCCGTCCACTGACTGCCCGGCGCACGCGCCTTACAATGGCGGCATGAACGACAGCGCCCATATCGATTACGCCCGCTACGACCACATCCGTCCGCTGCTGTGGACCGGTGATGCCCTGGAATTGCTCGACCAGCGCAAGCTGCCCTTCGTGGTGGAGCACGTGCGTTGCGACAGTAGCGATGCGGTGGCCGAGGCCATCCATTCGCTGGCCGTGCGCGGCGCGCCTGCGATCGGCATTGCCGCCGGCTGGGGCGTGGTGCTGGCAGCGCGCGAGATCGCCGCCGACAGCGGCAGCGAGGCACTGCAGAAGCTGGAACCGGCGCTGTTGCGGCTCAATGCCGCGCGCCCGACCGCGGTCAACCTGGCCTGGGCGCTGATGCGCATGCGGCGCGTGCTCGCCGCCGCAGGGCCGGACTGGCCCGATGTGCTGGCCCGCGAGGCGCAGGCCATCGCCGACGAGGACCTGGCCGCCAACCGCCATATGGGCGCGCTCGGCGCCGCCCTGATCGCACCCGGCAGCGGTGTGCTGACCCACTGCAATACCGGTTCGCTGGCCACCGCCGGCTTCGGCACCGCGCTGGGTGTGATCCGTGCCGGCATGGCGCAGCAGCGCATCAGCAAGGTGTTCGCCGGCGAGACCCGGCCCTGGCTGCAGGGCGCGCGGCTGACGGTGTGGGAACTGCAGCAGGATGGCATCGACGCCACCCTGATCGCCGATTCGGCCGCCTCGCACCTGATGAAATCCGGCCTGGTGCAGTGGGTGATCGTCGGCGCCGACCGCATCTGCGCCAATGGCGATACTGCCAACAAGATCGGCACCTACCAGCTGGCGATCGCCGCCCGCCACCACGGCGTCAAGTTCATGGTGGTGGCGCCGTCGTCCACGGTGGACATGGCCACCGCCGATGGCGACCAGATCGAGATCGAACAGCGCGATCCGGGCGAATTGTTCGGCGTGGGCGGCGTACGCACCGTGGCCGACGGCATCCATGCCTGGAATCCGGTGTTCGACGTCACCCCGGGCCATCTGATCGATGCCATCGTCACCGAACGTGGCGTCATCGCGCAGCCGAACCTGGCGCGCATGCAGGCCGCCTTCGGCAACTGAGCCAGCACACGGGCGCGGGGCCGGCAAGTGCCCCGCAAAGTCCTGCAAGTGCTTGTTTCTGGCTGGTAAACCGGCGGCATTGGTTGCCCCTTCATGCTACAATCCGGCGCTTGAATCGATCGGCGGGAGCGTGGGGTCGGCAGCCTGTCTCTGAGGCGCCCCCGACGCGGCTTTCCGGCTCGCCCGCCACCTCACTTACGGAACCCGAATGGCAGAAACCGCCAAGGAAATCATCCAGGTCAACCTGGAAGACGAGATGCGCAAGAGCTACCTCGATTACGCGATGAGCGTGATCGTGGGGCGCGCACTCCCCGATGCGCGCGACGGCCTCAAACCCGTGCATCGCCGTGTGCTGTTCGCGATGAACGAGTTGGGCGCGCACAGCAACAAGGCCTACTTCAAGTCGGCGCGTATCGTCGGCGACGTCATCGGTAAGTACCACCCGCACGGCGACCAGTCGGTGTACGACACGCTGGTGCGCATGGCGCAGCCGTTCTCGCTGCGCTACCTAATGGTGGACGGCCAGGGTAACTTCGGTTCGGTCGACGGCGACTCCGCCGCGGCGATGCGTTACACCGAGTCGCGCATGTCGCGGCTGGCGCATGAGCTGATGGCCGACATCGAGAAGGAAACCGTCGATTTCCAGCCCAATTACGATGAAAAGGAACTCGAGCCGACGGTCATGCCGACCCGGTTCCCGAGCCTGCTCGTCAACGGGTCGGCCGGTATCGCGGTGGGCATGGCCACCAATATCCCGCCGCACAATCTGACCGAAGCGATCAACGCGTGCATCGCGCTGATCGACACGCCGGAGCTGGATATCGAAGGGTTGATGGAGTACATCCCGGGCCCGGATTTCCCCACTGCCGGCATCATCAACGGCACCGCCGGCATTGCCGCCGGCTACCGCACCGGCCGTGGCCGGGTGCGCATCCGTGCCAAGGCCGACGTGGAAGTGGCCGACAACGGCCGCGAAGCGATCGTGGTCACCGAGATTCCGTACCAGGTCAACAAGGCACGGCTGATCGAAAAGATCGCCGAGCTGGTGAAGGAAAAGAAGCTCGAAGGCATCAGCGAGCTGCGCGATGAGTCCGACAAGGACGGCATGCGCATCTACATCGAAATCAAGCGCGGCGAGTCGGCCGAGGTTGTGCTCAACAACCTGTACCAGCAGACCCAGATGGAGTCGGTATTCGGCATCAACATGGTGGCGCTGGTCGATGGCCGCCCGCAGTTGATGAACCTCAAGCAGATGCTGGAGGCGTTCATCCGCCACCGGCGCGAGGTGGTCACCCGCCGCACCATCTTCGAACTGCGCAAGGCACGCGCACGTGCGCATGTGCTGGAAGGTCTGACCGTCGCGTTGGCCAACATCGACGAGATGATTGAGCTGATCAAGACCTCGGCCAATCCGCAGGAAGCGCGCGAGCGCATGCTGGCCAAGACCTGGGAACCGGGCCTGGTGGGCGCGCTGCTCGGCGCTGCCGGTGCCGAGGCGTCCAAGCCGGAAGATCTGGCGCCGGGCGTGGGCCTGTCCAACGGCTTCTACCAGCTCAGCGAAGTGCAGGCCTCGCAGATTCTGGAAATGCGTCTGCATCGCCTGACCGGGTTGGAGCAGGAAAAGCTCACCGACGAATACAAGCAGTTGCTCGAAGTCATCCAGGGCCTGATCCGCATCCTGGAAAATCCCGACGTGCTGTTGCAGGTGATTCGCGACGAGCTGATCAACATCCGCGAAGAGTATGGCGATGCGCGCCGCACCGAGATCCGTCACAGCGAAGAAGACCTGGACATCCTGGATCTGATCGCGCCGGAAGACGTAGTGGTGACGCTGTCGCACGCGGGCTATGCCAAGCGCCAACCGGTGAGCGCGTATCGCGCGCAGCGCCGCGGTGGCCGTGGCCGTTCGGCGGCGTCGACCAAGGAAGAAGATTTCATCGATCAGCTGTGGCTGGTCAACACGCACGACACGCTGTTGACCTTCACCAGCAGCGGCAAGGTGTTCTGGCTGCCGGTGCATCAGTTGCCGGAGGCCGGCTCCAATGCACGCGGTCGCCCGATCATCAACTGGATTCCGCTGGAATCGGGCGAGCGCGTGCAGGCGGTGCTGCCGGTGCGCGAATACGCCGACAACCGTTACGTGTTCTTCGCCACCCGCAACGGCACGGTCAAAAAGACCCCGCTGAGCGAGTTCGCGTTCCGTCTGGCGCGCGGCAAGATCGCCATCAATCTCGATGAAGGCGATGCGCTGGTGGGTGTGGCGCTGACCGATGGCGACCGCGATGTACTGCTGTTTGCTTCCAACGGCAAGACCGTGCGCTTTGGCGAGTCGACCGTGCGCTCGATGGGCCGCACCGCCACCGGCGTGCGCGGTATCCGTCTGGCCAAGGGCGAGGAGGTAGTCAGCCTGATCGTTTCCGAGCGTGCCGGCGGGGTGGAAGACGAGGTCGAGGACGAGAGTGCCGAGGAGGTCGTGGAGACCACCGACGGCGCCGAGCCGGCAGTGATCGATGTGGCCGACAACGGTGATGTGGCCTACATCCTCACCGCCACCGAGAACGGGTATGGCAAGCGCACGCCGCTGGCCGAATACCCGCGCAAGGGACGCGGCACGCAAGGCGTGATCGGTATCCAGACCACCGAGCGCAACGGCAAGTTGGTGCGTGCGGTGCTGCTGGGTTCCACCGATGAAGTGCTGCTGATTTCCGATGGTGGCACCTTGGTGCGCACGCGTGGTTCGGAGATTTCGCGCGTGGGCCGCAACACCCAGGGCGTGACGCTGATTCGGCTGTCCAAGGGCGAGAAACTGCAGGCCGTCGAACGCCTGGATGCCTCGCTGGAAGAGCCCGAGGATGTGGTGGACGAGGCGGTTGCAATCACCAGCGATGCGCCGCCTGCCGAGGGCTGATCGCGCGGTGCGATGTGCACAGTCATGAAAAACGCCGGCGCATTGCCGGCGTTCTTTTTGCGGTATTTGGCTGTAACGCATTGTTGACAGAACGTGTCAGCAAAGAACGCAGGTCTTTCACAAAAACGGGTCGAAGGTAGTTCGTGGTGCGGCAACGTTGCGTTGGCCGCAGATGCAAAGAGGAACTACTGATGTCGACATTGCTTCGTCCCTCCCGTCGCGGCCATTGGGCCCTGGCGATTCTGGGAGGTGTGATTGTGCTGCTGGGGCTGGTGCTGCTGGCAGGTGGTGCGTGGCTCGCCACGCTGGGCGGATCCTGGTATTACGCACCGGCAGGCCTGGCGATGCTGATCGCTGGCGTGTTGCTGTTCCGCGGCCGCAATGCCGGCGCGTGGTGGTTTGCCGTCGTCGTGGCCGCCACGCTGCTGTGGACGTGGTGGGAATCGGGCAGTGATTACTGGCGCTGGGTGCCGCGGCTCGGGTTGATCGTGGGCCTGGCGTTTGTGCTGGCGCTGCTGTTGCCCAAGCTCGAGCGCCCGGTGTCGCGCGCCGTCTCGCGCAGCGTGGCTGGCGGACTGGCAGTGGTGTTTGTGGTGGCCTTTGCGTTGGCCTTCGTGCCGTTCGGAATCACCGAGGCCGAGGGTGCATTGACGCAGGTGGCAGGCATGGCCGCAGGTGTAGTCAATCGCCCCGCCGATGGCGCGCAGCCGGCACAGCCCGCCAATGCGCCGGCCGATGACGACTGGGCCGCATATGGACGCAGCCAGGCTGGGCAGCGCTATTCGCCGCTGACGCAGATCAATCGCGACAATGTCAGCCAGCTGCAGCAGGCGTGGGTGTTCCATACCGGCGATGTGCCGACCAAGCGCTGGGGCGCCGAAACCACGCCGTTGAAAGTCGGCGACAGCCTGTATCTGTGTAGCGCGCGCAATCAGGTGATCGCGCTGGACGCCTCCACCGGCAAGCAGCGTTGGCGCTACGACCCCAAGGTCAAGGACGAGGCCATTCCGTATACCGCGGCCTGCCGCGGGGTGTCGTATTACGAAGTGCCTACGGCAGCACCGGCCGCGAATGACGCAGCCGCGGCGCAGGCGGCGACGGCGCCTGCGCTGTGCCGTACGCGCGTGATCGAAGGCACGCTGGATGGGCGCCTGATCGCATTGGATGCGCGCACCGGGACGCCATGCGCGGACTTCGGCACGAACGGCCAGGTCGACATCACCGTCGGCATGGGCGAGACGCCACCGGGCTACATCTCGATCAACTCGCCGCCGGCCATCGTGCGCGGCGTGGTGGTCACCGGGCATCAGGTCCTTGACGGGCAGAAGCGTTACGAGCCCTCGGGCGTGATCCAGGGCTTTGACGCGGTCACCGGCCAGTTGCGCTGGGCCTGGGACATGACCCATCCCGAATGGAATGGTGCACCGCCGCCTGGCCAGACCTGGACGCGCGGCACCCCCAACATGTGGACCACCGCAGCGGCCGACGAACAGCTGGGTTACGTGTATCTGCCGATGGGCAATTCCACCGCGGACTACTGGAGCAGCTCGCGCACGCCGACGGAAAACCGCTACGCCACCTCGCTGGTAGCGCTGGATGTGACCACCGGCAAGCCGGTGTGGAATTTCCAGACCACGCATATCGACGCATGGGATTACGACCTCGGCTCGCAGCCGAGCCTGATCGATTTCCCCAAGGATGGCGTCAACGTGCCGGCCGTGTTGCTGCCAAGCAAGCAGGGCGAGTTGTACGTGCTGGACCGCCGCACCGGCGAGCCGCTGGTTGGCGTGGAAGAGCGCGCCGTGCCCGGCGGTGGTGTGGAGCCGCAGATGCGCTCCAAGACCCAGCCGTTCTCGCTGTACCACACGCTGCGCAAGCCGGATCTGACCGAGCGCGACATGTGGGGCATGACCCCGATCGATCAGCTGGTGTGCCGTATCCAGTTCCGCAAGGCGAGCTACAAGGGCATCTACACGCCGCCCGAAGCCGACCGCCATTCCATCGAATATCCCGGCTATAACGGCGGCTCGGACTGGGGCAGCGTGGCGGTGGATCCGCACCGTGGCGTGATCGTGGCCAACTATAACGACATGCCCAACTACAACATCCTGGTGCCGCGCGCCAAGGCGGACAAGCTGGGCTGGGCTCCGCGCGATCAGGTGCGTGGCGATGCCGGTGGTGCCGAAGGCGCCGGCGACCCGCAGGCCGGCACGCCCTACGCGGTAAACGTCAACGCCGGCTGGCGGTTGCCGTTCACCAAGCTGCTGTGCAAGCAGCCCCCCTATGGCGGCATTCGCGCCATCGATCTGAAGAGCGGCAAGACCCTGTGGGACCGTCCCTTTGGCAGTTCGCGCGGCAACGGGCCGTTCGGGATTCGCTCCGGCCTGCCGATCGAAATCGGCACGCCGAACAACGGTGGCTCGGTGGTCACCGCGGGCGGTCTGATCTTCATTGCCGCCGCAACCGATGACCTGATCCGTGCGATCGACCTGGCCACCGGCAAGGAGCTGTGGCACGCCAAGCTGCCGGCCGGTGGCCAGGCCAACCCGATGGTCTACGCCTACGGCGGCCGCGAGTATCTGGTGATCATGGCGGCCGGTCACCACTTCATGGAAACCCCGGCAGGCGATGCCCTGGTGGCCTACGCGTTGCCGCAGCGGTAAGCGGCAACGCGGTTGGTTGGATCTGTAAATCAGAAACGCGCCGCTTGCGGCGCGTTTCTTTAGCGCGCATCCCTCGCAACCCGTCCAGACGCGCAGCTCGGACAATCAGCCCGAGCGCTCAATTCAAGGCGCGATACGAAGGACCTGCGCGGATGCGTTGTAAGAAAGCAAACGTCCCAGATTCCGCGCTGCACGCCTCAGGCACTCAACCCAGGCACTCAGTTCACAGCACTTGCAAGACTGTCTTGCTCTTCCTTCACGGCATCCTGCACGTCCTGCGCCAGTGTGGCCTTGACGATGATCGAGCGGATGGCGTCGGTGGCCTCTGACAGCGGTATGTCGCTGCTCAGGCGTTGGAAGGTATCGCGGCTGTTATAGCCGGAACCATCCTTGAGGTAGTGCTCGTACATCGACAGCAGATCCTGGCACGCCGTGATCAGCGCAGCCGCGTTGCCACGCAGCAGCGCATGGCCGATCTGGTCGAAGCTGTGCAGGCAATCGGCCAGCCAATGCAGGTCGTAGCGTGCAGTGCTGGGTTCGGGCGCGTTGTGGCCGCGGCTGTAAGCGCTGTAACGGCGCAGGCTGCGTGCCACGCGCGCGACATGCGCAAACAACGTGCCGATTTCCGCAGCGATATCCAGGCGCTGCACCATCACCATCGGAATCACCTGGTCGGGCGTGTCTGAAGACTGCTGCACCGAGGCATTCTGTTCCTGCTGATCGAGCGATTGCTTCAACACCGTGTAGCTGCGTTGCAGGGACTCCAGCTCCAGCGTGGTCGCCGCCGCACGTGCTTTCAGCTGCGACAGCGCCGCCTGATAGCGCGCAAGACTGTCCTGGGTGCTGGCGTGCTGCCCGTACTCGGCAGTGAGCTGGCGCCCACGCACGAACGCCAACCCCGTGGCGATGAGCGCCCAGAGTGCGAAGGCAGGCACCAGGTAGATCAGGATGCCCATGGAGGCTCCTCGGAACGATGCATATCTTGTCGGCCAGGAATCGGCAGACTTGAGCGCTTTCGCTTGAAGATGCTCGATGTGCAGTGCCGCGGCCTTTGCGGCAACCGCCAACTAGGGGCTTGCGCGTGGCTTCGCCCCACTGACAGCGCGTGGCGCTGTCAGTGGGGCCAGGCTCAGCTCAGGATGCCCGGCAAATCCAGGCCTTGGTCCTTCGCGCACTCCACGGCGATGGCGTATCCCGCATCGGCATGCCGCATCACGCCGGTGGCCGGGTCGTTCCAGAGCACGCGTTCGATCCGCTTGTCTGCTGCTTCGCTGCCGTCGCAGACGATGACCATGCCGGCGTGCTGCGAAAAGCCCATGCCGACGCCGCCGCCGTGATGCAGCGAAACCCAGGTGGCGCCGCTGGCGGTGTTGAGCAGGGCGTTGAGCAGGGGCCAGTCGGAGACCGCATCGGAGCCATCGGCCATCGCTTCGCTTTCGCGATTGGGCGAGGCGACGCTGCCGGAGTCCAGATGATCGCGGCCGATCACCACCGGTGCCTTCAGCTCGCCGCTGCGCACCATCGCGTTGAAGGCCAGGCCGAGCCGATGGCGGTCGCCCAGGCCGACCCAGCAGATCCGCGCGGGCAGGCCCTGGAAGGCGATCTTTTCAGCGGCCATGTCCAGCCAGCGGTGCAGGTGCGCATCGTCGGGGATGAGTTCCTTGACCTTTGCATCGGTCTTGGCGATGTCTTCCGGGTCGCCGGATAACGCCACCCAGCGGAACGGCCCGATGCCGCGACAAAACAACGGCCGGATATATGCGGGCACGAAGCCGGGGAAGTCGAAGGCGTTGTCGATGCCTTCTTCCAGCGCCATCTGCCGCAGGTTGTTGCCGTAATCCACGGTGGGCACGCCGAGCGCATGGAAGGTGAGCATGGCGCGGATGTGGTTGGCCATCGAGTCGCGCGCGGCGGCTTCCACGTCCTTCGGCGCGCTGACGCGCTGTTCGTCCCACTGCTCGACCGTCCAGCCCTGCGGCAGGTAGCCGTTGACCGGGTCGTGCGCGGAGGTCTGGTCGGTCAGCAGGTCCGGCTTGATGCCGCGCAGCAGCAGTTCGTCCAGCACGTCGGCGACATTGCCGAGCAGGCCGACCGACAGTGGCCTCTTCGCGGTGCACGATTCCTCGATCAGACGCAGCGCCTCGTCCAGCGAGTCGGTCCAGGTGTCCAGGTAGCCGGTGCGCAGGCGCATGTCGATGCTGGAGCGGCGGCATTCCACCGCCAGGCAGGAGGCGCCGGCCATCACCGCGGCCAGCGGCTGCGCGCCACCCATGCCACCGAGCCCGCCGGTAAACAGCCACTTGCCGGCCAGGCTGCCGCCGTAATGCTGGCGGCCCATCTCCACGAAGGTTTCGTAGGTGCCTTGCACGATGCCTTGCGCGCCGATGTAGATCCAGCTGCCCGCAGTCATCTGGCCGTACATGGCCAGGCCTTTTTTATCCAGTTCGTTGAAGTGGTCCCAGGTGGCCCAGCGCGGTACCAGGTTGGAGTTGGCGATCAGCACGCGAGGCGCATCGGCGTGGGTGCGGAACACACCGACCGGCTTGCCCGACTGCACCAACAGGGTCTGGTCATCGTCCAGGCGGGTGAGTGCGGCGACGATTGCATCGAAGGATTCCCAATCGCGCGCGGCGCGGCCGATGCCGCCGTACACCACCAGTTCCTCCGGACGCTCGGCCACGTCCGGGTCCAGATTGTTCATCAGCATGCGCAGCGGCGCTTCGGTGAGCCAGCTCTTGGCGGTGAGCGTGGTGCCGGTGGCGGCGCGGATGACGCGGGTGGAGTCGTGACGGGTCATGCCAAGGTCCTTCAATCAACGGTGAGCTGCGGGCGTGGCGCCCGCGGCGAAATCCAGGCAGGCGCGCAACACATGCCGCAAGACGGCGCGCAGTGCGGCCGCGTGTACCGGATGCCACGGCGTTGGCCAGGTGTCCGGTGTGATCTGTTCCGGTTCCTGCATGTAGCCGCGGCAGGCCAGTTCCATCTGCAGCGCGTGCACGCCCTGATCCGGCTGCGCGTAGTGGCGGGTGATCCAGCCACCCTTGAAACGGCCGTTGCGCACGGTGCTGGAGCCGCTGCTGCGGCACAGCTGTTCCACCGCATCGGCCAGTGCCGGATCGCAACTGGCATCGTCGTTGCTGCCGATGTTGAACTGCGGCAATTCGCCGGCGAACAGGTGCGGGATGTGCGAGCGGATCGAATGCGCGTCATAGACCACGATGCGCGGATGCAGTGCGCGCAGACGTGCAATTTCATCGGCCAGCGCAGCGTGATACGGGTCGAACCATTGCATGCGGCGCAACGCGATCTGTGCCGGATCCGGCGCCTGCCCATCGCGGTACAGCGGCTGATTGTCGAAGGTGGTCAACGGGCACAGGCCCGTGGTGTGCTGGCCGGGATACAGCGAGGCACCACTCGGGTCGCGATTGACGTCGATGACCGAACGCGAAATCGCCGTGCGCACGGTGGTGGCGCCCAGGCTCTGCGCAAAGTCGTAGAGCTGATCCACCCACCAATCGGTATCGCGGCAGGCCAGCCATGGCGAGACGAAGTGGTTGGCCACGCTCTCCGGCAGGTCGGTGCCAGTGTGCGGGAAGCTGATCAGCAGCGGTGCGTTGCCGCGCTGCACGTGCAGCCAGTCGGGCAGGGCGCTCATGCGCGCGCTCCGCGATGCGAGGCGATGGGCCGGCTCATGCGCTCAGCTCCACGCCAGGCAGCGCAATGCCCACCGCAGTGGCGAGGGCGCCCGAGCGCACCAGCGCGCTGGCGGCCAGCATGTCCGGATGGAAGTAACGGTCGTCCTGCAGCGTGGGCACCTGTGCACGCAGCAGTGCACGCGCGGCTTCCAGTGCGGCGCTGGAGCGCAGCGGTGCGTGGAAATCGCAGCCCTGCACGGCGGCCAGCAGTTCGATGCCGATGACGTGCGCGGCGTTGTCGGCCATCGCCAGCAGGCGGCGTGCGCCATGCGCGGCCATCGACACGTGATCTTCCTGGTTGGCGGATGTGGGAATCGAATCGACGCTGGCCGGATAGGCGCGTTGCTTGTTCTCCGAGACCAGCGCGGCGGCGGTCACCTGCGGAATCATGAAGCCCGAATTCAAGCCAGGGCGTGGGGTGAGAAACGCCGGCAGGCCCGAGAGCGCCGGGTCGACCAGCATCGCGGTGCGGCGCTCGCTGATCGAGCCGATTTCGCACACCGCCAGCGCCAGCATGTCGGCCGCAAACGCCACCGGTTCGGCGTGGAAGTTGCCGCCCGACAACGCCTCGCCGGTATCGCTGAAGACCAGCGGGTTATCGGACACGCCATTGGCTTCAATTTCCAGCGTGCGTGCGGCCTGGCGCATCACATCCAGTGCAGCGCCCATCACTTGTGGCTGGCAGCGCAGGCAGTACGGATCCTGCACGCGCACATCGCCCAGCCGATGCGATTCGCGGATGGCCGATTCCGCCATCAGCGCACGCAAGGCGGCCGCGGTTGCGATCTGCCCGGGTTGCCCGCGCAAGGCATGGATGCGCGCATCGAAGGGCGTGTCCGAGCCCTTGGCCGCTTCCACCGACAGCGCGCCGGTGACCAGCGCGGCCTGCAGCACGGTTTCGATCTCGAACAAGCCGGCCAGCGCGCAGGCAGTGGAGAACTGGGTGCCGTTGAGCAGCGCCAGGCCCTCTTTGGCGCCAAGCACGCGTGGCTGCAGCTGCGCCCGGGCCAGCGCGTCCGCCGCCGGCAGGCGCTGATCGCCGACAAATGCCTCGCCCACGCCGATCATCACCGCGGCCAGGTGCGACAGCGGCGCCAGGTCGCCCGACGCACCCACCGAGCCCTGGCACGGCACCACCGGGGTGATGCCCTTGCGCAGCATCGCCTCCAGCAGCGCCAGGGTATCGGGCTGAATTCCCGAGGCGCCCTGCGCCAGGCTGGTGAGCTTGAGCGCCATCATCAGCCGCACCACCGGCACCGGGGTGGGTTCGCCGACACCGGCCGCGTGCGAGAGCACGATATTGCGTTGCAGGGTCTGCAGATCGTCGCGTTCGATCCGCACGCTGGCCAGCTTGCCGAAGCCGGTGTTGACCCCGTACACCGGCTCGCCCCGCGCCACGATGGCCTTCACCGTCTGCGCGCTACGCAACACCGCCTGCGCGCAGGCAGGGTCCAGGGTGACTTCGGCACCGCGATACAGCGCACGCCACTGCGCCAGGGTGACCTGGCCGGGCTGCAACACAACAGACGCACTCATGACGACTCCGGGTCAGCAAGGATGCCCGCGCCAAACGCGGGTGTGGAGAGGGTTGAAGCCCATGCGGTAGACCAGATCGGCCGGCGCGTCGATGTCCCAGATCGCCAGATCGCACTGCATGCCGGCGCGCAGCCGGCCCAGCCGGTCGCCCCGTCCGAGCGCACGTGCCGCTTCGCGGGTGAAGCCGGCGATGCATTCGTCTACCGTCATGCGGAACAAGGTGGCGGCCATGTTCATCGCCAGCAGCGGGCTGGTCAGCGGCGAGGTGCCGGGGTTGCAGTCAGTGGCCAGGGCCAGCGGTACACCGGCCGCGCGCAATGCGGGAATCGGCGGCAATTGGGTGTCGCGGGTGAAGTAGAACGCGCCCGGCAACAGCACTGCGACGGTGCCGGCATGGGCCATTGCGTCGACTCCAGCCTGGTCCAGATATTCGATGTGGTCCGCCGACAAGGCACCGTAGCGCGCGGCCAACGCGGCGCCGTGTTGGTTGCTCAATTGCTCGGCGTGGATCTTGATCTGCAGCCCGTGCGCCTGCGCGGCGACGAATACCTGTTCGGCCTGCGCCGGCGAAAACGCCAGATGCTCGCAGAACACATCCACCGCTTCGGCCAGGCCCTGCGCCGCCACCGCCGGGATCATCTCCTGGCACACCGCATCGATATAGGTTTGTGCCTGCATGCCAGGCGGCACCGCATGCGCGCCCAGGAAGGTAGGCACCACCTCCACCTGGCGCAGCGTGGCGAGCTGGCGCGCGACGCGCAGCTGCTTGATTTCGTCTTCCAGCGTGAGGCCGTAGCCGGATTTGATCTCCAGCGTGGTCACGCCTTCGGCGAGTAGCGCGTCCAGGCGCGGCAGGCTGGCGGCGAGCAAGGCGGCATCATCGGCGGCACGCGTCGCGCGCACGGTCGCCACAATGCCACCGCCGGCGGCGGCGATCTGCGCATAGCTGGCGCCGCGCAGGCGTTGTTCGAATTCATTGGCGCGGTTGCCCGCGTACACCAGGTGGGTATGGCAGTCGATCAGGCCGGGGCTGATCCAGCGCCGTTGGCAATCGTGGGTGTGGGTGGCCTGCAGCGGCGGCGCATCGGCTGCCGGCCCGGCGTACACGATGGTGCCGTCCTGGCAGGCGACCACGCCATCGTCCACGCTGCCCAGGCCGCCGTCGCCAGCGTCCAGCGTCATCAACCGCGCGTTGTGCCAAAGGACATCGCAATGCATAGCGCAGGCCTGTGTGGTCTGATATGTATATACAATAGAGTCGGCAACCAAGGGTGTCCAGTGGCAGACCAATCAGTGCAAGCGGTGTGGGCGGCCCGGGCGTTGTTGCCCGATGGCTGGGCCAGCGACGTGCGGATCACCGTGGCGTACGGGCGCATCGCCGCTGTGCAGACGGAGGCCACGCCCGCCACCACCGATACCCGTGCCGAGGTACTGCTGCCCGGGCTGGGCAACCTGCATAGCCATGCCTTCCAGCGCGGCATGGCCGGGCTGACCGAAGTGGGCGGGCGCAGCGGCGACAGTTTCTGGAGCTGGCGCGAGCTGATGTATCGCTTCGTCGACCGGCTGGACCCGGACAGCCTGCAGGCCATTGCCGAGCAGGCGTACGTGGAAATGCTGGAAGCCGGCTTCACTCGCGTGGGCGAATTCCACTATCTGCACCACAGCGTCAGCGGCGCGCCGTACGCGCAGCCCGCCGAAATGGCCGAGCGCATTGTTGCGGCGGCCGCGGGTACCGGCATCGGCCTGACCCTGTTGCCGGTGTTCTACGCGCACTCGGATTTCGGTGGGGCGCCACCGAACCCTGCGCAGCGACGGCTGATCCACGATATCGACGGCTTTGCCCGGCTGTTGTCGGACTGCGCGCGCAGCCTGGCCGCACTGCCGGACGCGGTGCTCGGGCTGGCGCCGCACAGCCTGCGCGCAGTAACGCCCACGCAGCTCGCCGCGCTGGTGCCGCTAGTGGATGGCCCCATCCACATCCATATCGCCGAACAACAGCGCGAGGTGGAGGCCTGCCTGGCCTGGTCGGGGCAGCGCCCGGTGCAGTGGCTGTACGCCAATGCGCCAGTGGATGCGCGCTGGTGCCTGGTGCACGCCACGCATGTGGAGGCGGGGGAGCTCGACGCAATCGTCAAGAGTGGCGCGGTGGTCGGCCTGTGCCCGATCACCGAGGCCAATCTCGGCGACGGCCTGTTCCCGATGCAGGCATTCGCCAGCCGCAGCGGGCGCTTCGGTGTGGGCTCGGATTCGAATGTCTTGATCGATGCGGCCGAAGAACTGCGCCTGCTCGAATACGGCCAGCGCCTGCAGCTGCGCGCGCGCAATGTGCTGGCGCCCGCCGACACCTCCAGTGGCCGCTGGTTGTACAGCAGCGCACTGGCCGGCGCGGCGCAGGCGCTGGGGAGCGGGCAGCCCGGGATCTGCGTTGGTGCATCGGCCGACTTGCTGGAGCTGGACCACACTCATCCGGCGCTGCTGGCACGCACGGACGATGCGTTGCTCGACAGCTGGCTGTTCGCCGCACGCGCCGGCGCAGTGCGGCATGTCTGGCGTGCCGGGCAGTGGGTGGTGCGCGATGGCCGCCATGTGGCGCGCGAACGTGTCGCCGCACGCTTTGCCGCCGTCATGCAAACGCTGTTGCAAGGGTGATCGGCGCGATGTGCGAAGCGGGCACAATGCAGGTCTCACCGGAGACCCTGTCGTGACCACCGCCACCCCCGCCACACCCGGAACCTTGCATCAGCGGATCCGGCAGGACCTGGAGCAACGCATCCACAGTGGCGACTGGCCGCCCGGGCACCGCGTGCCGCCCGAGCATGAATTGATGGCGCAGTACGGTTGCTCGCGCATGACCGTCAACAAGGTGCTCGGCCTGCTGGCCGACGCCGGCATGATCGAGCGCCGCCGCCGCACTGGTTCGTTCGTCGCGCGGCCGCATCCGCATCTGGAGCAGGTGGCGCTGTCGATCCCGGATATCGAAGTGGAGATGACCACGCGCGGCCATGTCTATCAGTTTCAGTTGCTGTCGCGGCGCGTGCGCGCGGTGCGGCAGCGCGTGCCGCAGGAGCGTGCGCTGGGCAGCCGCGGCAAATTGCTGGCACTGGAAAGCGTGCATCTGGCCGATGGCAGTCCGTTCGCTCTGGAGCAACGGGTCATCGACATCACCACCGTGCCCGAGGCGCTGGCGCAGCCATTCGACACCCTCGCGCCCGGCAGCTGGCTATTGCGCAACGTGCCCTGGACCCGTGCCGAGCACCGCATCAGCGCGAGCAGTGCCGATCCTGCCCAGGCCAGGTGCCTGCAGGTTGCCGATGGCGCGGCCTGCCTGGTCATCGACCGGCACACCTGGCGCGGCGACCAGCCGGTCACCTATGTGCGGCAGCTGTTCCTGGGCGGGTCTTACGATCTGATTGCACGCTTCGCGCCGGGCATGCGCTGAGGCGATTCCGCACTGCGCACCTCGAGCTTGCGCGCGCATGCGGCCGGTGGCGGCATGGTGCGTACTAGGTAAATCGACGGGTTGGATGAAGCGACGGGCAAGGCGAGCGGCGGGCGAGGTGGTCGCGGCTGGCGGGTTTCGCGCAGAACGCACCGCCCGCACGCACGCATCAGGCGGCGCGACTCAGATCGTCGTGCACTGCCGCCAGCGCACCGGCTCGGCGACGCCGGCGCGCGGATTGAGTTGCACGCGCACCGTGCGCAGGTAGGGGTAACGCTCCAGTTCGCGGCAAATCAGCGGCCAGGCGGTCGCATCGTCCACGGTGCGGTCCACCGCCAGCGTCAACTGCGTCAGCCAGATTCCGCGCACCAGTCCCGGCGTCTGCGCCAATGCCTTGGAGACTTGGCGCTGGTAGCCCTGCAACGTGGCGAGGTCCGGCTCATCGCCGGCGGCGACCGGCATGGCCGGTGGAGTCGACGTCGCTGCCTGTGCGGCCGATGCCGGAGCCGGCGCAACAGCCGGTGGAGCGGCCGATGCTGCACCTGGCGCGGGACTCAGCGGTGCTGACGTGCGCGGTAGTGGTTGGGCGGGCGGCACCTCAGCCGGCTGCAAAGCCACTGCCATCACCACCCCCAGCATTGCCGCCGCTGCGCCGGCAATCACAGTGTGGCGGATCGCCCGGCGCCTGGCCGCACCGACCACGCCGGTTTCGATATCGCCGGGCAGGTAGGGCTTGAGCAGCGGCCACAGCCGCGCGCCATCCAGCACCTCGATGGACTGCTTGTCGGCCGCGGCCATGCCTTCACGTTCCATGCGGCCTTCGGTGACCATCACCCCGCCATTGGCACCAGCCAGGCGGGCCATCGCACCCAGCTCGTTCACCGCAGCCACGCCGATGCGATACCCACGGCCATGTTTGCAGGCCACCAGACGGGTGCCGTGCTCGGTCTGCATCATGAAATCGGCGGTGGGCAGGCCGTCCTGCGGCAGCTGGGTGGGTTGCCAGCCGCGCTGGTCCTGCAGCACCCGCAGCACCACGGCGGAAAAGTCGCGCCAATGCATCGCGGCCAGCGCGCGTACGCCTTCGGTCAGTTCGTTGGCGCGTCGGCGCACCAACCAGAGATAGCCACTCACCGCCAACCAGGGCAGGAGTGCAGCCACAAGCGCCAACATCCAATGGGACATGA
Organism: Xanthomonas sp. NCPPB 2922; assembly: GCF_041520885.1. NCBI lineage: Bacteria > Pseudomonadati > Pseudomonadota > Gammaproteobacteria > Lysobacterales > Lysobacteraceae > Xanthomonas > Xanthomonas sp. NCPPB 2922. The sequence continues at coordinate 143,037 of NZ_JBGOFY010000004.1, forward strand.
GTATCTAGCGAAGCAATGGCGCGTCTAACGAAGCAGTGCGCTTAGAAGAATCCTTCGCGGCAGATTCGTCAATGGATCGCGGTCGGTGAATGCACGAGCCGTGACCCAGGCAGCGAAAGACCCGCCAGTCCGAAGCCGTGAGGGGAGGGGAGCAAACGGACTTCGTGTTGCAGGACTGGCGGGTCTTCCCGATTGTCTAAAAAACCATGCTGCTTTGCAACAATCCAGTTATGCAGGGTTTATTCGCCGTCAAAGGCCGCATTGTGCGTAGCTGCGGGACCACTGCCCGGCGTTGCGGTGCCAGGCGCAGTGTCGCTGCTGGCCGCCTGTGCGGCCTGGTTGGCGGTGCGGTTGGCCCGCTTGGTCGCAGCCGTGTTCGCGCGTACCTGTGCTTTGAGCGACTCCACCTCGCGACGCAGGTTTTCCAGCTCGTCCTGCTCGGGGATGTTGAGGGTGCGCAGCACGCCCTTGACGCGTTCGTCGAACGCCTTGCCCAGCCGGTCCCAGCCACGCACCGCGGTATCGCGCGCCTGCTCGAACTGGGTTTCCACTTCCTCGCGTAATTCGTCTGCGCTGGCGGCGGCCTTGCGCTGGCCGCTGCGTTCGTACGCGGCGCCTTCGCGTACCAGCGAGTCGAATAGTTTGCTGCCTTCGCTCTGCACACGGCCCAAGGCGCCGAGCCCGGCCAGCCAGACGGTCTGCGCCGATTCGCCGAGCCGGCGCGACACCTGTTCGGCCTGCGCCTGGAACCCATGAGCCGCGTTGCCGCGGTTGCCGTTCTGATCGTATCCGGTCGTCATGCGATGCTCCTGTCGGTTGCGGACTGACGTTGCATCACCCTAGTGCCGGCTATGCATCGGCCAGGTGAAGCATCCATCAAGCATCCGCCCGCAGGCTGTGGCGCAGGTGACTTGCGGCTGAAGCCTGGGGCTGGATCAGGCCAGCTTTTCAGCCAGCAGGCGGCGGATCTCGGACTCGACCATCGGCTGCATGGCCGACAACAAAAAGCCCAGCTCAGCGGTGACATGCACCTGCTGCGGCAGCAGATTGATCGCCCCGTCCACGCCCGCCCGCGCGATGCGCAAGGTGTCGCCTTCCCAGTGCGAAGCGATGCCGTAACGATCGGTCAGCTTGCGTGCCGCCTCCTCGATCGCCGCACGGGCCTGCGCCGGCGTTCTGGAATGGTCGTGGCGGATATCGATACTGGACATGGGTTCCTGAAGTCATGCGATGGAGCGCGCATTGTGCGCATGTGCGGGGCGCGCTCCAAGTGCGGCGGCATGCGCTATGGGGCTGCGGGCAAACCTGCTAGGCTGCGGCGGGTGCGCGATCTGCAAGTTCATTTCACCCACCGGCAGCAGCCGGATCATCCTCTCCAGCCCGGCGTCCACCGGATCGTACGCCATGCCTCCGGCAGCGTGCGGATCGTCGACGATGCCCAGGGGGCGTTGCTGTTGGCGCAGTTCTGCCTGGATCAGCGCGGTCTCTGGCTGCAGGTGGCCAACGGCATTCGCGGCATCCACGTCAATGGGCGGCCGGTGCGGCGCATGGCGTTGTTGCGTGCCGGCGATGCGTTGTATGCCGATGGCGTGGAGATGCTGTTGCGCAGTGCGCCGTCCACTGCACCGGCCAACGACATCCATGACGACGATGCCGGCCTGAGCGAAGTCTGTCTGCTGCTACGCGGGCTGGGCGGTCGCCACCATGGGCGCAGTTTCACGCTGGACCGTTCGCGGCTGGTCGGCAGCGACCCGGCGGCGGACATCGTCATCGACGACCCGGCCTTCGCCGCTCAGCACGCCCGCCTTGAACGGCATGGCGACCGGGTGTTGATCCGCGATCTCGGCTCGGAAGAGGGCAGCTGGATCAACGGCGTGCAGGTGCGCGACGGCTGGCTGCAAGCCGGTGATCAGGTCGTGTTCGACGCGCGCCACCGTTTCGTGGTGGAAGTGCCCAAGATTCAGCACGATGCCACCTGGCACCTGCCCGAGAGCGACCCGCAACCGTTGCCGCGCGTGAGCGAAGCCCCGACCCGGGCGCCAGTAAAGGTAGCCCGCTGGCCGTGGCTACTACTCAGCGCGGTGTTGCTGGCGGCGGCGCTGAGCGCCTTGCTGTGGTTCGGCGCGCGCTGAGCCGTTTCCACACGCGCCACCCCAGCAGCAACGCCAGGATGCCGGCATACAGCGCCGGCTCGCGGATATCGGATTTGACCAGCCACCAGAAGTGCAGCACGGCCAGCAACCCGATCGGATAGATCAGCATGTGCAGCCGGCCCCAGTTGCGCTTGAGCCGCCGCATCCAGCCCTGAGTCGAGGTGATCGCCAAGGGCACCAGCAGCAGCCAGGCGGTGAAGCCGACCGTGATGTACGGGCGTTTGACGATCTCTTCAAAAATCTGCGTCCAGAACCCGCGCAGGTCCAGCCACAGGTACGCGGTGAGGTGCACGCTGGCATAGAAAAACGCATACAGGCCGAGCATGCGGCGGAAACGGATCAGCACCGCCTGGCCGGTCAGCTGCCGCAGCGGCGTAATGGCCAGGGTGATCAGCAGCAGGCGCAGCGCCCACAGCCCGGTGCGATGCTCGATCTCGGCCACCGGGTCGGCGCCCAGCGCGTCGCTGCCTTGCTGCCATACCTGCCAGAACTGCCAGCCCAGCAGCGCAATGGGCGCGAGCACGGCGGCATGCACGGCGGTCTTGGCAGCGATCACGGAAACGGATGTCTTGGCCATGCGATCTCGAAGATGAAGCGATGCATCGCAGCCGCGATGCGTTGATTGGCGTAGGAGCGCACTCGGGCGCAAGTGGCAGTTCCGGGAAATCCATCGCGCCCGGGTGCGCCCCTACAGACAACGGGTGGATGTCACGCTGGGCGTTGCGTCCCTAGAACCACTTCTTCAGATCCATCCCCGCGTACAGCGAGGCGACCTGGTCGGCGTAGCCGTTGAAGGGCTTGGTCGCAATTCGCTCCGCAAACAACTTGCTGGCGGTGCCGGCAATGCGGCGCTCGGTCTTCTGGCTCCAGCGCGGATGATCCACGGCCGGATTGACGTTGGAGAAGAACCCGTACTCGGACGGCTGCAGGTCGTGCCAGGCGGTTTCGGGCATCTTCTCGACGAAGCGGATCTCCACGACCGACTTGATGCTCTTGAAGCCGTACTTCCACGGCACCACCAGCCGTAGCGGCGCACCGTTCTGCTGCGGCAGCGGCTTGCCGTAGAGCCCGGTGGCGAGCAGCGTCAGCGGATGCATGGCCTCGTCTATGCGCAGGCCTTCGCGGTAGGGCCAGTTGATCGAACGGTAGCGCACGCCGGGCATCTGTTGCGGGTCGGCCAGCGTGGTAAAGTCGACGTACTTGGCCTTGGAGGTGGGGGCAAAGCGCTTGAGCACTTCGCCCAGCGGCACGCCCGTCCACGGGATCACCATCGACCAGCCTTCAACGCAACGCAGCCGGTAGATGCGTTCTTCGGCGCTGATGCCCTTGAGCAACTCGTCCAGCGACAGGCTGCCGGGTTTTTCGCACTCGCCACTGACCTTCACCGACCACGGCGACAGCTTGAGTGTCTTGGCCGCCTTGGACGGGTCGGTCTTGTCGGTGCCGAACTCGTAGAAATTGTTGTAGCTGGTGACATCTTCCAGCCGGGTGAGTTCCTCGGCGGTGCGGAGGCCGCTGCGCGCTTGCGCGGGCGTCACCACGGTCTTCGGCGGAGGCGGCGGATCGGCCTCGGCGCACCCGGCCACGCTCAGTGCAGGCGTCAGCGCAAACAACTGCAGCAAGCGCCGCCGGTCGCGATAAACGGCCTCATCGGTGATCTCGCTGGACGGCGTCTTCAAGGCATCGCGAAGTGACATGGCAGGCTCCAGGCAGTGGCTGCAAGGTGAGACTAACGGACCAGGACGAAAGTTCTGCTCCAGGCCTCCAGACTACGCGGCGCAGGGTCAAAAGGATGCAGGTGCAACCGTTTGTTGGCGCTGCCAACGCGGATGCGCTGCGGCATACTAAGAGGCTAGCTCGACAAGGTGTGCCATGACACGCGCGTTCAATTTCAGTGCCGGCCCTGCGACATTGCCGGAATCGGTCCTGCGGCAAGCGCAGGAGGAGATGGTCGAGTGGAACGGCGTGGGTGCCTCGATCGTGGAAATCAGCCACCGCAGCGCCGACTTCATGGCGGTGGCCGCCGCTGCCGAGGCGGACTTGCGCACACTGTTGTCGATTCCCGACGACTACGCGGTGCTGTTCACCTCCGGTGGCGCGACCACCATCCAGGCGCTGTTGCCGCTTAATTTCGCCGCGCCCGGCCAGGCGGTCGATTACGTGGTCAGTGGCCACTGGGGCAAGACCGCGATCAAGCAGGCCACGCCGTATGTGGACGTGCGCGTGGCCGCCGATGGCCAGCCCGGCGGTTATGTCGACATTCCGCCGGTCGCGAACTGGACGCTGTCACCGCACGCCGCGTACGTGCACATCACTGCCAACGAAACCATTCACGGGGTCGAGTTCCGCGACACGCCGGACGTGGGCACCTTGCCGCTGTTTGCCGACTTCAGTTCGTCGATCGCCTCCGAGCCGCTGGACATCAGGCGCTATGGCCTGATCTATGCCGGCGCGCAGAAGAATCTGGGCCCGGTGGGTATTTCGGTGGTGATCGTGCGCCGCGAATTGCTCGAGCGTGCCGGCCAACCGCGTGCAGACATCTTCAATTACGCCTCGCACGTGGCGCGCGATTCGATGCTCAACACGCCGCCCACCTGGAACTGGTATCTGCTCGGGCTCACCGTCAAATGGATGCTCGATCAGGGTGGGGTGGCCGCATTCGCGCAGCGCAATGCCGAAAAGGCCGCGTTGGTGTACGGCGCAATCGATAGCTCCGGTGGCTTCTATCGCAACCAGGTGATGCCGACGGTGCGTTCGCGCATGAACATCCCGTTTTTCCTGGGCAATGAGCAGCTCGATGCGTTGTTCGTCAGCGAATCCAAGGCGGCCGGCTTGCTCGCGCTGAAGGGGCACAAGGCCGTGGGCGGTATCCGCGCTTCGCTCTACAACGCCATGCCGGTGGCCGGTGCGCAGGCACTGGTGGCCTTCATGCACGATTTCCAGCAGCGCCACGGCTGAGTCCCCCACAACCGCGGCATTGCCGCGCTGGCGCAGTGCGCCGTTTTATTGAAGGAAAGCCCCCCGATGGCTCCCAAGCCCAAGAACACCAACGCCGCTGGCGGCACCGCCAAGTCGGCTACCAAGGCCAGCAGTAAGAAAGCCACCAAGTTGGCTGGCAAGGACAGCGCCAAGCCACTGGCAACCGCTGCCCCAGTGCTGGCCGATGTGCGTGCCAAGATCGACGAGATCGACCGTGGCATCCAGGCGTTGATTGCCGAGCGCGCCAACTTCGCGCATCAGGTCGGCAAGGCCAAGGGCAAGCTGGCAGCGGCGGTGGATTACTACCGCCCCGAGCGCGAAGCGCAGGTGCTGCGCATGGTGGTGGACCGCAACGAAGGACCACTCAGCGATGAAGTGCTGGTGCATGTGTTCCGCGAAATCATGTCTGCGTGCCTTGCGCAGCAGGAGCCGCTGAAGATCGGGTATCTCGGCCCGGAAGGCACCTTCAGCCAGCAGGCGGTGCTCAAGCATTTCGGCCGCTCGGCGGTGGGCCTGCCGATGGCGACCATCGAAGAAGTGTTCCAGGAAGTGGAAGCCGGCAATGCCGATTTCGGCGTGGTGCCGGTAGAAAATTCCGGCCAGGGCACGATCCAGGTCACGCTGGACATGTTTCTCACCTCCAACCTCAAGATCTGCGGCGAAGTCGAGTTGCGTGTGCACCAGTACCTGCTCTCGCGCAACGGGCGCCTGGAAGACATCGAACGCATCTACGCGCATTCGCAGTCGTTTGCGCAGACCGCCGGCTGGCTGCGTTCGCACTTGCCCAAGGTGGAAAAGATTGCGGTCTCCAGCAATGCCGAAGGCGCGCGCCGTGCGCGTAATGCCGAGGACGCGGCGGCCATCGGTGGCGAAAGCGCCGCGCACGTGTATGGCTTGAAAAAAGTCATCATGAAATCGATCGAGGACGACGACGACAACACCACGCGCTTTCTGGTGATCGGCCGGCAGATCTTTCCATCGTCCGGGCATGACCGGACCTCGGTGCTGGTGTTCATCCACGACAAGCCGGGCGCGTTGTTCGATGTACTCAGCCCGTTCGCGCGGCATGGCATCAGCATGAACCGCATCGAGTCGCGGCCGTCGCACCAGGCCAAGTGGGAATACGGCTTCTTTATCGACCTGGCCGGCCATGTGGAGGACGAGTCGATGAAACAGGCACTGGCCGAACTGGAAGCGCATTCGGCACAGATCAAGGTGCTGGGCTCGTATCCGGTCGCCATTCCCTAAGCAGCGCATCGGCTGCGGCGCCGCGTCGGCCCTGACGCGGCGCCTGTCTCTACACCGCCTTCCTTCCCACGCGCATTGCTGACCGCAGCGATGTCGTCGCAATCGGATCATTCGCATGAGCAACAGCACGCAACACTGGATCGCACAGCGCGGCACCGCGCTGCAGGGCAGCCTGACCATTCCCGGCGACAAGTCGGTTTCGCACCGTGCGGTGATGTTCGCCGCGCTGGCGGATGGCACGTCGAAGATCGACGGCTTTCTGGAAGGCGAAGACACGCGCTCCACCGCGGCGATCTTTGCCCAGCTGGGCGTGCGCATTGAAACGCCGTCGGCGTCGCAGCGCATCGTGCATGGCGTCGGTGTGGACGGCCTGCAGCCGCCGCAGGGGCCGCTGGATTGTGGCAACGCCGGCACCGGCATGCGCTTGCTGGCCGGCGTGCTCGCGGCGCAGCGGTTCGATAGCGTACTGGTGGGCGATGCGTCGTTGTCCAAGCGGCCCATGCGCCGCGTCACCGGCCCGCTGGCGCAGATGGGTGCACGTATCGAAACCGAATCGGATGGCACGCCGCCGCTGCGGGTGCACGGCGGCCAGCCGCTGCAAGGCATTACGTTTGCCTCGCCGGTGGCCAGTGCACAGGTCAAATCGGCCGTGCTGCTGGCCGGGTTGTACGCAACGGGTGAGACCTCGGTGAGTGAGCCGCATCCCACGCGCGACTACACCGAACGCATGCTCTCCGCATTCGGCGTGGAGATCGCGTTTTCTCCTGGTCAGGCGCGTCTGCGTGGCGGGCAGCGGTTGCGCGCGACCGACATCGCGGTGCCGGCAGATTTTTCATCGGCGGCGTTCTTCATCGTGGCCGCCAGCATCATTCCCGGCTCGGACGTGACTTTGCGTGCAGTGGGGCTGAATCTGCGGCGCACCGGCTTGCTGGCCGCACTACGGCTGATGGGTGCCGATATCGTGGAAGACAATCACGCCGAACATGGCGGCGAGCCGGTAGCGGACCTGCGCGTGCGCTACGCACCGCTGCAGGGCGCGCAGATTCCCGAAGCGCTGGTGCCGGATATGATCGATGAGTTCCCGGCGCTATTCGTCGCCGCAGCTGCGGCGCGCGGCGACACGGTCGTCAGTGGTGCGGCGGAATTGCGCGTCAAGGAATCCGACCGCCTTGCCGCGATGGCCACCGGCCTGCGCGCGCTCGGCATTGTGGTGGACGAGACCCCGGACGGGGCCACCATTCACGGCGGCACGCTGGGCAGCGGCGTCATCGAGAGCCACGGCGATCACCGCATTGCAATGGCGTTTGCCATCGCAGGCCAGCTGTCCACCGGGACGGTACAGGTCAACGACGTGGCGAACGTGGCCACCTCGTTCCCAGGCTTCGACAGCCTGGCGCAGGGCGCCGGGTTCGGGCTCAGCGCGCGTCCGTAAACTCCACTGGCACCTGCACGCTGCTGACGACCGCATGGCCGTCACGCAGCGCAGGCTCGAAACGCCACTGACGCAGCGTTTCCACCACGGCTTCGTCCAGACGCGGATCCGGGCTGCCCTGGCGCTCCACGATGGTCACCGCGCTGACGCGGCCCTGTACATCCAACTGCAGCCGCGCGATGCGGCTGCCGGCGCTGCCATCCTGCAGAGCCTGCGAGGGGTAACTGGGCATCGCGTTGCCGGGTAGCGGTTGCGGCTCCTGGCTGCTGATCGGCGGGCGCACCGGTAGATGCGGGATCATCATTGCCTCACGTGGCACATCGGACGCGGGCAGGACCTGGCGCGCCATCGGCGCTGGAGCATCAGTTGCCAGCGATTCGTCGCTATGCCGCGCCCACCACCAACTGGGAATGACCACCAGCACGGCAAGCACGGTCGCCCACAACCAGGGCGAGGCACCGTCGCTGTCGTGATCACGTACGCGGCGGCCTGCGTCGCGCTGCAGCGGCGTGGCGTGGTGGGATGAAGACTGTGAGGTGAAGGACATGGCCAACCTCCGGGCGCATCTTCGGGATGACACCCACAGTCTGGTCGGCCTTGCCTGAGGCGCAGCTAAGGCTGCGCTTTCACATCCCGGTCGGCGACCGGGCGAGGTTCAGCTTACTGAGCGGGCTTGAACTCGAACGGGATATCGATACTGCCAGCCACCGGCTGGCCGCCGCGCTGGGCCGGGTGGAAGCGCCAGCGACGCACCGCCTCCATCGCTGCGCGGTCCAGATCGCGCGAGCCACTGCGCTGCACCAGCGCCACGCCGCCAGGGTTGCCGGCGGCATCCACCTCAACCCGCACCACCACATCGCCCGCATCGCCGCGGCGCAGTGCCGCTGCGGGATAGCGTGGTGGTGGCATCTGGCCCTGCATCGGCACCGGCCGATCGCCGCCTGCAACGGGCGCGGCGCTGGTCGGGGCGCCAGGTGCACCGGGCACTGCGTCTTCGGGCAGCGGGGCCGGTGCGGGCGGCGCAGGCGGGGTGGTTTCCACCAAAGTGGGCGCGTCTTCGGGCGGCTTGGCCTGCGGCATCTCGATGGAGCCATCCTGCGCCGGTAACGGCGCCGGCAGCGGCTGGATGGTGTCGGCGGGTGCGCCAGCGGTTGGTTGTGCGGGCGAGGCCTTGTAGAAGTCGTCCTTGCGCCCGGTGGCCCAGACCAGCAGGAACAGCAGCAGGCCCGCGACGAACGCGATACCGGCAATTTTCAGGGTGTGGCGGGGCAGACGCAGAACGATGTGGCGATCGGACGCAGGGCGGGGCGCGGGCATAGGGCTCACCTGAAGGATCAGGCCGATTCTGGCATAGCATCGGTGAATCGATCGCAGCGACTGTCGGAACAGGCGATAATCCCCGGCTCCCACCAAAAACGATCCTCCGATGCTAGATCCGGCCCTGCTTCGCCAACATCCCGCCGACCTTGCCGAGCGCCTGCGCAGCACGCGCGGCTTCGACTTGAACACTGCGGAGCTGGAGTCGCTGGAGAGCGAGCGCAAGCGGATTCAGGTGCGCACGCAGGAGCTGCAGAGCCTGCGCAATTCCAAGTCGAAGGCGATCGGCCAGGCCAAGGCCAAGGGCGAAGACGTGACGGCGCTGATGGCCGAAGTGGCCGGCTTTGGCGATGAGCTCAAAGCATCCGAAGACGCCCTGGATGTCATCCGCGCGCAGCTGGAAGGCATTGCACTGGGCATTCCCAACTTGCCGGCCACCGATGTGCCGGCGGGCAAGGACGAGAGCGAGAACGTCGAGCAGGCGCGCTGGGGCACGCCGCGGCAGTTCGATTTTGCGGTCAAGGATCATGTCGAACTCGGCGCGCCGCACGGCTGGCTGGACGGCGAAACCGCGGCCAAGTTGTCCGGCGCGCGTTTCACGGTGCTGCGTGGCCCAATCGCTCGCCTGCACCGTGCGCTGGCGCAATTCATGCTCGACCTGCACGTGGGCGAGCATGGCTACGAAGAAACCAACGTGCCGCTACTGGTCAACGCCGATTCGATGCGCGGCACCGGCCAGTTGCCCAAGTTCGAAGACGATCTGTTCCAGACCGAAGTGGGCGATTCGAAGCGTTATCTGATTCCCACCTCCGAAGTGCCGCTGACCAATATCGTGCGCGATGCCATCGTCGACGCCGAGCGCCTGCCGCTGCGCATGACCGCCCATTCGATGTGCTTTCGCGCCGAAGCGGGCAGCGGTGGCCGCGACACCCGCGGCATGATCCGCCAGCACCAGTTCGAGAAAGTGGAACTGGTCACCGCGTGCAGCCCGGAAGACAGCGAGGCCGAACACCAGCGCATGACGCGCTGCGCCGAAGTGGTGCTGGAAAAACTGGGCCTGCCGTATCGCAAGGTGCTGCTGTGCACCGGCGACATGGGGTTTTCGGCGATCAAGACCTACGACCTGGAAGTGTGGCTGCCCTCGCAGGCGACTTATCGCGAGATTTCTTCGTGCTCCAACTGCGGTGATTTCCAGGCGCGGCGCATGCAGGCGCGTTGGCGCAATCCGGCCAGTGGCAAGCCGGAACTGCTGCATACGCTCAACGGCTCCGGCACCGCCGTGGGCCGCGCAATGATCGCGGTGATGGAGAACTACCAGAACGCCGATGGCTCGATCGATGTGCCGGACGCACTGCGCCCGTACATGGGCGGGCTGGAGCGGATTGGCTGAGCGTCATTGGACTGCTGCGCAGCCGTGTGGCTGCGGAGTCGTGAGGGCATTAGATAGCTGGTAGTCACGCGGCTGCCGCAGCGTTCGGCCGGCCCAAGCGAGCGCCAGCGTTGCATGGGCAACGACGTTCGACGCAGTGACCCAAAAGTGTTCGTAACCCAACGGGGCCGGTGACGGCCCCGTTGGCGTTTGAGGCAGGTGGCGCAAGGCGTGACGCCGGACACGTTCGTTGCTCGATTGGGATAAAGGTGGTTAAATGTCGCGCATCGTTCTATCCATGGATACCTGCGCCATGCACGACCTGAATGACCTGTACTACTTCGCGATGGTGGTGGACCACGGCGGCTTTGCGGCTGCCGAGCGCGCGCTGGGGATTCCCAAATCGCGTCTGAGCCGCCGCATCAGCCAACTCGAAACCGACCTGGGCGTGCGCCTGTTGCAGCGCTCCACGCGCCGTTTCGCGGTGACCGACGTCGGCACCAGCGTGCACCGGCATGCGCAAACCATGCTGGCCGAAGCGCAAGCCGCGCGCGAGGTAGTGGACCGCCTCAGCGCCGAGCCACGCGGCCTGGTGCGCGTGAGCGTGCCGGTGTCGCTGGCACAGATCCAGTTACCGAAACTGCTGCCGCAATTCCTCGGTAAATACCCGAAGGTGCGGCTGCAGCTCAACATCAGCAATCGCCGCGTCGATGTCATCAACGAGGGCTACGACGTCGCATTGCGCGTGCGTTCGCGTCTGGATGACGACGGCAGCCTGGTGATGCGCAGCTTTGGCCAGGTGCAGGAGTTGCTGGTTGCAAGCCCCAAGTACCTGGACCGCGCCGGACGTCCGAAGGACCCGGGCGAGCTGGCCAACCACACCACCATGAGCACCAGCGAGGACGAAGCGCATCAGCGCTGGGAACTGCACGGCCCCAACGGCGAGATGCGCCGCGTGGACCTGCAGCCGCGGCTGGCCGGCTTCGACTTCCCGTTGCTGCAATCGATGGCGCGCGACGGCTTCGGCATCACCATGCTGCCGGAGACGGTGTGCGCCGAAGCGGTGCGCAATGGCGAACTGGAAGTGGTGCTGCCGCATTGGTCGCTGCCGCAAGGCATCTGCCATGCCGTGTTCGCCTCGCGCCGCGGCCTGCTGCCAGCTGTGCGCGTGTTCATTGACTTCCTGGCCGAACACCTGCCGCAGGAAATCGAGCGCTCGCGCCTGGATTGCGGCGGCAACTGCGCCGAACTGGCGGAAAAGCTCAAGCGCGCCACCGCCGCAGCGGCCCCCCGCCTGGTGGTGGCCGAAGCCGGCTGAGTCAACGCCGACGCGTGGGCAAACCGGCCCGGGCATGCGAGAATGCGCGCCCGGGAGTGATCCCGGCGGTGGCAGCCCCAAGCAGTTTGGCGGTCACCACCTCAGCGCCACCTGCAGTGCATGGTGGCGCTCGTGCAAGCGACCAAGGCCATTGGCGCACGCACCAGCAGCATCGGAGAGATGGCCGAGCGGTTTAAGGCACCGGTCTTGAAAACCGGCGAAGGGTCAAACCTTCCGTGGGTTCGAATCCCACTCTCTCCGCCAGTCACGTCTAAGTTATTGATTTTAATCACTAATTTTTTAGGCGAATTGATTGGAGCCAGGAAGCATGCAGAGGAAAAACTCGCATGCGCATCCCTCATCATTTGAGCCGGTCGTCCACCGGCCGCTGGTCGTTCGTCCAGCGCGTCCCTGTTGCTCTTCAAGCCGTGCTCGATTGCCGGCTCATCAAGCGGACTCTCAAGACCAAAGACCTTGCTCAGGCACACGTGCGTGCAGTCGTGCTTGGGGCGGGCTATGCTCGGCTCTTCGCACAGTTGACGGATCAACGCGTGGACAAGCTGAGCAAGACGGACGCTGACCTCCTTATTGCGCGTCTGACGAGCGCAGAAAATCTTCAGGACCTGACGCTCAACCGCATCCGCCAGCCGGATGGGACGGTGACGGAGCAGTGGCAGATCGACAGCCCGAAGGACTTGAAGCTGTATCGGCAGCTGATGGAGCTGGAAGCGATGGCCGGCGCTGCCCTGCAAGCTCGGGCCCACCCGGTTGCCGTGCCAACCATGTTTGGCTCAACGCATGCTGGCCCAAGTAGGCAGTCATCTGCGCCGGCCATCGAAACGATGACGCTGGGCAAGGCACGTGACGCGTTCCTGGCGACCCTCAAGGGCTCGACGCTGCCTAAGACATTTACGATCAAGAAAACGGCCATCGAGGCGCTCGTGGCGTTTCTCGGGCCGACGATGAAAGTCCATGCAATCACGCGCTCGGACCTGGCTCGCTGGTATCAGGACATGCGCGAGAAGGGCGCTTCGACCCCGACCCTCACGAACAAGCAGAGCTACATCGGCGGCAAGGGCGGGTTCTTCGAATGGGCCATGGCGTCGGGCCATTACCCGAAAGGCGACAACCCTGCGTCCGGCCATGTGAGCTACTCCCAGCGCGAGAAGCGGGCTCGGAAGAAGCTGGGCTTTAAGGCGTATGACCGCGCCCAGATAAAGGCGCTGTTTGCACCTGATGCGCTGGCCAAGCTGTCAGAGTCGGCTCGCTGGGCATCGCTCCTTGGTCTTTACACTGGGGCGAGGGCGTCAGAGGTCGGCCAGTTGCTTATCAAGGACGTGTTTGAGGAGGACGGTATTCCGTGCCTCCGCATCTCAGACGAGGGCGAGCACCAAAAAGTCAAAACCGATGTCAGCCTTAGGACGGTGCCGCTCCATCCTGAGCTGCTCAATATCGGCTTCTTGGATTGGGTCGATGGCAAGCGCAGGGTCGGCGAAACGAGGCTGTTCCCGGCTGCCAAGGCTACAGCGGTCAATGGGCAAGGGAACTGGATCACCAAGGCTTTCAGTCGGCATCTGGCCGAGGTTGGGAGGGCCTGGGAGCCAGCAAAAAGAGGGTTCCACTCGCTCAGGAAGACCTTTATTCAGGAGTTGCAGGGGGCTGGGGTCGTGTCGGAGTTGCGCGCGCAGATCGTTGGCCATGAGCTCGATGACGAGCATCACTCAACCTATAGTCGAGAATTCAATGTTCGGGAAAAGCTCAGCGGCCTAGGAAAGCATTCGCCCGGACTAGCAAAGGTAAGCTTCGACAATCTCTAGCGTCTTCGGTCACCCCGACGGGACACACTTGACAGATGTATCAATAGGTATACAATGGCGACTGTGCTCAGAAGCAGGAAGCGTAAAAGCGCGAAAGACCTTAGCTGGATGGGCTCTTCAAGGGAAGACTTGATTCGTTTGTTCCCGGAAGAAATCCGAAAAGAAGCTGGTAAAGAGTTGCGGTCTGTACAGTTTGGTGAGGAACCTAAGGATGCCGATGGTCTCTCGAGCGCTGTCGGGCATGGCGCTTTCGAAATACGGTTCAGAGACAAGGATGGATGGTATCGAGTCATCTTGGTTACAAAGTTCGAGAAATCGATATATGTACTGCATGCTTTCAAGAAAAAAACGAATCAGACATCAGATAGTGATATCCAGATAGCCAAGTCCCGATACGCAGCAGCGAAGAAAGACGCAGGAGTTAAATAAGATGGCCAATAATGTTAATGATCATGGTGTCGCCCATGTAACGAAAGCTTCCGGCAATATCTTCACTGATTTGGGCTTCTCCGAGGCTAGTGCAACTGCCTTGCTAGCCGAGGCGGATGCCGAGATCGCTCAGCGTCAAGCTTTGCGAGAGACGCTAGCCGGTGCGTTGATATCTTGGATCGATGATGAGAAGTTGCGCCAGGAAGATGCTGCAGCTATTTTGAAGATATCCCGACCGAGGGTGTCTGACATCTATCGAAAGAAGGTCGAAAAATTCAGCGTTGACACCTTAATAGCACTCGCTGGTCGGGCGGGGATGAAGGTGCAGCTCAAAGTGGCTTAAGACTATTGGATTTTGCTGCGCGTTTTTTACGAAAAAGGGCTCCTTGTAAGGAGCCCTTTTGCTATTAAGATGTTGGGTGCCGTCGGGATCAGGAAGAAACCGGATAGCCAGCCAGCTTCGCATATACGACAAACAGGAACATCGGCAGCCCGCTCAGCAGGCCAAACACCCAGAAAGCGCCGATCAGGGTGAGGATTGTCATGGCCCACCACTGCCACCAAGCGAAACCGTTGTCCCGCGCCTGAGCCGCACGGGCCTCTGCCGGGTAGAGGCGAGCCGCCTTCCGGTTTCCGCGTTGGGCCATCACTGGCCCAACGAGAAATCCAAAAGGTCCCAGGAGAAGCAATGCTCCCGAATACCACCAAAAGAACCGGTCCCGTGGCGTCATGAGCTTGCGCCGGGCGGGCACCGGCTGGTCAAGTAGGGGAGGCGCGCTCATTTGGCGTAGGCCCTCCACGTGCCGTCCGCTTTGGCATAGCGCAAGTTCTTGTTGACGGGCACGGGGACCTGCCGACCTGCAATCTGCAGGAGCACCTGGCCGTGGGTATCGCACCTGTAGCCGTCGGCGCCTTCCGCTTCCACGCAGCCCGAAAGCTCGAAGTTTTGAATGTCCGTGACCTGGCCGGCGCCGCTCTGCTGGAGCAGGGTGACCAGCGCCTGCTTGGCGTTGTCGTTCGACGGCTTGCCGCTGCAGGAAGTCAGGCCCAAGGCCATGGTCAACGCGACCAGGCCAATCCATGCGTTTTTCATGTCGTTCCTTTTTTGAGGGATGGTGACGCGGAAGGCGGGCCAAGCCGGGACCTACTACTTGTCGCGGTTCCCGTCGGGCCTGAAGGCAGCAATCCAGAGCCTGGTGTCTTTGAAGGGCGTCAGCATCCCCGACGGTCCGGGATGCAGATCTGCGGTCTGGATGAATCCCGAGACCCACGCCACGCGCAGGGCGACATCGACGGCGCGGTCAGCCACGCCGGGCCGGCTCACGTTGACGACAAAGGGCTGGGCCGGAGGGTTGGGGCCCGTGGAGCGCTGGGCGCCCGTGTTGGGCTTGCTGGAAGGCACGCGGACACCGTTGAGGACATCCCGTCCTTTCCAGAGCGCAGAGGTATTGAGCTCGGCCGTCTCGCCCAGCTCGTCGGTCTCGGTCAGCGGAGCGTTGGCGCAGGCCTGGAAGGTCTCGACGCTCGGTGCGTTGGGGCCAGTCCAGATGCGGGCCTCCACCGTCCAGCATGGCAACGAGGCTCCCCATTCGTTGAACGTGAGCGCCACCCGGGGCCAGTCCAACTTCGCGAGCTGGGCCTGCTGGTGGTTGTCGCCCTTGAAGAGCCCGGGCAGCTTTCCGGCGCCGCTGATAGGCGTGTAGATCGAGCCAGTTCCCTGGCTGCCGGCTTTGCTGCCCGAGTTCGGCTTGATACCGACCATCTGCTTCCCCGAGTCGGCCAGGCTCTTTCCGAGCTGGCGGAAGAAGCCGGGCTTCTGGGGCTGGGCGTCCTGAGCTTGGGTGGTGAGCGGCGCGGCAAGCGCCAACGCCAAGAGCGCAGCGAACGCTCCTTGTCCTGTGTGATTCATCGCAAACCCCTGCAATAGCGCCCGTTTGGCGTATTTGCAAATATGGCAAATGCAGCGCAGGATTGGAAGCGGCAGACTTGGGGGTCAATTCATCTTTCGTTGGTCTTCATGCCTGCTCCGCTGCCTCCCGCATCTACCTTTGGCCGTCGCCTTCGAGAGGCCAGGCTTGCGAGAGGCATGAACCAAGCCGCCTTGGGGGCTGTTCTCGGGCTGGAGGAACAGAACTCGGCAGCTCCCAGGATTTCGCGCTACGAGCGAGGGGACCGCATGCCTGACAACGAAAGCATGGCAAAGCTGGCGGAGGCGCTGGGGCTCCCGGTGGCGTATTTCCATGCCGTCAGCGATCCAATGGCGGAGGCCATCTTGGTAATGTCGAAGCTGCCTGAAGCAGCGCAGGAGGAATTGGTGCGCCGGATGCGCGACTTTGCACGAGACAGCTTGCGAGAACATGGCGGGCGATAGCTAGGCTAAAGGCCTGTCCCCATAAAGATTCTCCTAAGCTCAACCGTGAGGGGGAGGTAACAAATTGATTAAAATTTGCTCTATTTTCTGAAAGCCAATTTCTTGCCTTCCGATTAGATAATCGAAAATTTCCTCCTGCGTAGCGATTCCCTTATCTATTAGATATCTTTCGAAGTCTCTGTCGCTGGTAAAGTTGTCGCGCGGAGTAGTAAATGGGAATTCGGGGTCTTCACTCCTGGCCGCCCAGAGCGCTTTTTCAACGCTTTTTAGAGGGATCGTGTGAATGCTCGCATGTTGGGCGTATCTCTCCTTGTATTGGTCGCCATCGAGGAACGCGACTACCTTTTCAGGAGTGGATAGGAATTTATCTAGCTCATTGCTTTCGATGAATGCTGCAACCTGAGACGCGCCTCCAATGTGAATAACTTTGTAATTTAGCAAAGTGCTTGGGCAGTATTTTTTAATCAAGTGGTGAACTAGGGCGGTGAGCTTTTTATCTTCCGTCGCGATATATCTATCATAACCGACGAATCCAAAAAGCATCAGCATTGCATGGCTGTAAGACGTGGGTTTGATTGAGACACTGTCAGACTCTGCCTCCATGTAGAAGAGTTCGTCAGCCTCTAGTTGGCGCATCAGCGCAAGAGAGTGAGTGGTGAAGAGGATCTTGCGGTCATATTCCGCGCAGAACTCGCGTAGCCAACTGGGCAGGTTTGCTTGCGCAGCTGCATCCAGGGACAAATCAATCTCGTCGATGACTAAGAGCTTTGAGGGTCCCTTGATGGTGCGAAAGAGATTGATAAGGAAGTGCTCCCCGGAGCTCAGATAATCTTCTCTGATGTATGTCCCGTCTTCCCTGACAAGCGCGTAGTAGCTCTTCCCCTTGAGCCGAACCTCGACCATTGCTGAGTAACGGTCAGTCTCATAAACCGCGTTCAAAAAGGAGATGAGTTCTTCTGGGCGATCATAGGTCCCAAAGGCAATGGCGGTCCGGATGTCCTGGTCTGCCTCGCTGGCGCTTCTGAAATAGTTGAACCGGGCCCCGTATGGCATCGGAAGTTCAGCATCGACAAGTTCGCGCATTTCTTTGGAGATTTTCTCGCGACAGTCGAGAGAGCGAACAGCGCTGTTGTAGGAGAACGTCACTTGTTCGCCGTCTAGGTCGTAGACGATCCTGCTTTCCTCTGAGAACGCGTAAGGTGTTGCTGTTCGCACAAACGTATCTGAGTTGGAAAGGTTTCGGAGCGCCCTAATCAAGGTCGTCTTTCCTGCTCCGTTTCGGCCGACCAGGCACATCAGTCCACTCTTGGAAAGATCGACGTCAAGCTGGAGGTGAGCGACGTGTTGGATAGCGTCCAGCGTCACTTGAAGGCGGCTCATTTGGCAGACCTGTGCAGGAGGCTGTCAATGACGGTGGTGCCGAACTTGCTTCTAAGCTTGTCAAGATAGGTCGGGTCTGCAGTATGAGCATAGCTAACGAGGCCACTAAGACGTTCTAAGCCCTCTTCCATCCCTTGATTCGGAGTCTCCTCAAATATCTTCAGTAATTTCGCCCGATCTCGCAGGTAGAAGTGAATCCAGGACTCAATCCTGTTCCTAACATCGCGATCGATAGCAACATCGCCACTGGGGAGGATGACCAGCCCCAAATGCTTGACCTTACGCCCGATAGTGGTCAGTTTGCTCTTTGCAGGGTTGAGCTTAAATTCGTCGCCGATCTCAGCGGAAAGGCATTCTTCGATGACGGTGCCTGCATCCGAAAGTTTGGATCGGTCCAGTGTAGACAGCATGATGTCATCGGCATAGCGCGTATAGATCCATCCCCTGTCATGACTAATCCGTGCCAATCGCTGATCGAAGGAGAGGAGACAGGCGTTGCTCAAAATAGGTGAGGTGGAGAAGCCGATAGGCAACTTGCCTTCGACCGTTAGGAGCTTGAGGATGTGCTCTAGGTGATCCTGCAGGTCGGTAACTGGCGTCTGGCTTTCCACCAAGACTTTGCGAATCAGCGGTGTCGTGATGCTGTCGAAAAACCGTTCCAGATCTGCTTGGAAGAATGCCCGGCTCTTTGCGTGGGGTTCGACCGCCTGTATGAGGGATGCGCCTCTGCGGTAGGCAAAGGAGACCGAAGCGTCGACAGGTAGATGATCTAGAACAACCCGACTCAGGAAGACGTGGAAGTCCTTCAGGGTGCTGGACGGCTTGTAGATGGTGCGGCTCTTCCAGCGGACAAGGCTGTGGTTCTCTTCAGCAGAGATCGCCAAAAAATCTTCGAAACGGTATTTGCCGTGAAACATGGCATCGAACAGCTTGTGCAGCGGCTGTGGGGTCACGGATCGCGGCCTGACGTTTGAATTGGACAAATGAAAGCGTATCCGATTACCTGCCAGGACTGCACAAACGAAATGCCCGGTCGGGCGTTAGCCTGCGACCGGGCATGCGTAAATAAATGAAACGCCCTAGGGACCAGACATTAGACCGGAGCTACTCCTAGTCGCTGGTATGAAAAAACTCTAGCATAGTCTCCGCGGCGTATGCAAGTCTGCCTCAGGGGTGGAACTTGCTCGGATCAGCCAAGCACTGAGCGAACTGCCCCCGCTGGTAGCGCGGCAGCTCCACGTTGGGTTGATACAGCTCTAACGCGCTGATTTGCTTGCTTCGCGTCACCTGCGGTTTCTTGTGCAGGTAGTGCTGGCGCAAGACCTGGACCCGGTCGCGGGGATCGGTGCTGTGGCCGGTGACCAGGGCAATCTCCTTCTCTGGAACATCGTTGACATCAAGCTCGGTGGCAAGGGTATGGCGGAAGGCGTGGAATCCGACGCCCTTGGGGAAGCCGAGGCTCTTCAGGTAGCGCCCGAAGTCCACGACGAACTGCTGGCTGTAACGCGCATTCGTTTCCCCTGTCGTGCGATTCACGCCCGCGGAGAGCAGCGGGAACAGGCGAGGGTGGCCGATCGCTTTCATGTCTTCGACAAACTCCAAGAATCCTGCCTCCAAGAGCGGCTTGGCGATAGGGATGATGCGCATGCACCCCGTGCCTTTCATGCTTTGCCGGCTGCGCCGCCGTCGCCTTGGGTCTGCGGCCAGGTCTTGGTCCAACGTCTTTTGGAAAGCGATGCACCACACCCCGCGTTCCTCGATGATGTCGGTCAACTTCAGCTGGCAGACTTCGTTGACCCTGGCTCCGGTATATAGGCCGATCATCGGTGCCCACCAATACTGCGGTTTCTTGGCCCAAGGAATGAATGTCGCGGGGTCAAAAATGGCTTGCAGGTCTGCGTCCTCGAACAGGCGGATCGCCTTGTCGGGATCGATGGTGTCGTCCTTCTTGGGCTTTCGGAATGCCTTCATCGGTGACAAGTCGATGGCTTGTCCGTTGACCAAGTGGTTGAAGAAGGCGACCAAAAACCGGCGGTGTCGCTCCTCGGTGGCAGGCGCCAGCGGCGGCACGTCTTGCTCTTTCCCCAGCGCGATCGCTTCATCAAAGGAGAGGTCCTTCAGTAGCGGATCCGACACGAGGTTCCTTGGGGCCCAGCGCAGCAGCGTCCAGAGCGCTTGGATGTGATAGTAGTCGACTCGAGCCGCAGAGATGTTGCCGCAAGTAAGAAGCAGCAGCTTCAACGTGCGCTCGGTGGACTGCACAGTCTTCGGGTCGAGCTGCCGGCGGCGCATGTCTTCGAGGTGGTCCTCGATTTCCTTGGCCAGTGGGCGTGACGGTGTGCCCATGGGTAACTGCGCAGGGTAGCGCGTGCTGTTCTTCAGGCCGCTCTTCCGTCCGGTTTCGTCGAGTGCGGCGAGGATGCATTCTTGAAGGTTGATAGCCGCTTCTCGGCCTCGGATGATGGCGCGGTCAATGCGGAACCGGCCGATGTGGATGCCTTCCAGATGCAAGAGCCCGAAGGGCGAGGCGATGTAATCGTTGAGTGCTACGGAGGGTAGAGCGGTCATGGGTCACTTCCATCTAGAGATGGAAGTAGGGATATGACAGGACGAAAATTCGTCAACGGGGGCGATACAAAAATCTGCGTTGCCAGCGCAGTCCTAAGGTGTTGGGGTGTCCCCTCTGGGGTGCTTCCCTGATTCGCCAATTCGTTACCTGGCAGAAATCCTTATATGCCAAGGCCTGCGAGGAAATTTGGGTCGATTTATCGCAGTCATTTGTGTACTGTTTGCAGTAAATAAGCTAACTAAATGAGCTTGTCGCTCGATTTTTTAAATGAATTTAAGTTAAATGTTAGCCTATTATTGTTAGTCAGAATTTATATTCAAAACAGCGATATGCCTGGATCGGAACTTTCTGACATCCGATAGGGCGCGACACCGATGGTGCGACGAATGCCAGGAGTGCAGTCTGACCTTGCCGGACGTGGGACCCGATGGTCGCTCACCCTGCGGACGCTTGAGCAGCGTCGTGCCGGCACCCGAAACTGATTCCGCGCTGCCTTGGTGGATGCGTCTCAAGCAGTGCGACAAGGCTGCTGATACTCAAGCCCATGGACAGAGCCGAGCTTCGCCGTCACCTTGAGCGTTTGGATGCCGCGGTGCCCGCCCTGCGGGCTTCCAGTCCTGATCGCCGCCACTTCTGGCAAGCCTTTGCCAACATGGCTGCTGCTATCGAGCAAGAGGCTACGACTGGTGAGGACGTGCAGTTCGTCGGCCGTCGAGCTGACGAAATCTTGTCCTGGCACGGGCTCGAGAGCACAGACCAAAACGTCTGAGTCCATCGGTGCTGCCTTGGTCCATCCTTTTGGATAGCAGTGCACTTGTCGTGCGCAGGCATGCAGGCCTCACGCAAGCAAGCAAAGCTCCGCAGTGGCCTCATCACTGGCTGCCAAGCCCAGCCATCGCCTGCTGACAACATCAGTCGCCCCCCTCAATCCGCACGCCGTTTGGCCCGTAAGCCTCGTTGGCATGCATGGTGTTTTCTTCACCAGCGCTGGGCCTCTTGAAGGGAATCTTGGCTTCGCTGTTCCGACCGCAAGGACAGGCCTCCTTCTCGGCGCTTGCGCTTTGTTGCGGCCCTTCGCTGTGCGCCGCTTGCGCGGTGCTCGCTCTCGGGTGCGGTAGGGCCGGACGCTTCGCCTGCCGGTTCCCACGAGGCGCACAACGCGCTGGTGGAGACAAACCGATGAAGCGCACCCAAGACCTGAAGGCTCAATACCAACTCCAGATGGACGAGGAGGGGATTCTCCTCGCGGCAGCGAATATCCTGGAGCAGCGCCTTCAACGCCAAGGCCGCATCCACAGCCCGGAGCAAGCCGGCAGCTACCTGGTCGCCCGCTGCGCCCACCTGCCGCGTGAGATCTTCGGATGCATCTTCCTCGACACCAAGCACCACATCTTGGCCACCGAGCACCTCTTCAGCGGCACCATCGACGGGTGCGATGTCCACCCGCGAGTCGTAGCAAAGCGTGCCCTGGACCTCAACGCCGTCGCCGTCATCCTCTTCCACAACCACCCGAGCGGGAATCCGGAGCCCAGCGAAGCCGACCTCAAAGTTACGAAGCGCCTGGAGCAGGCCTTGGGTCTGCTGGACATCCGAGTCCTCGACCACCTGGTTATCGGCGGCCAGCAGCACACCAGCTTGGCGGCAAGGGGGTGGGCATAGCCCCCTCACTGATGAAATCTGCTGAGGCTGGCTGCCAAGGCAGATGCATTTCCGAGGAGCGTGAAATGAAGGTGTTCCACGTGCGAGGTATTGTTTGGGAGGCAGAAGCCAGGCGCCCTGTGTTGCCGGGTGGAGCAACTGTCGAATGCGATAGCGAACAGGGTATCGTCGATGTCTTGAGCGATGCATACGGCTGGTTAGTGAGGGACTTCGTTGTCGTAGAGGGCACCGCCGGCGGCCATATCAGGAACGCAAGTCGGGGTTGACGGATATACGATTTGGTCGGCGTCCCTTTCCCTTTTCCCGCTAAGTGTGTGCCATGTCTGAACCGGCACTCACCCACCGACGTGTGCTTAGGGGACCTCTGGCGCCCAGAGCCCAATAGCAACCAAAGCCCGATATCTGTAGCAAAACCGCACAAGATCGTGAAAGTTGATTTCTTGTGAAGTTGTCAATAAGTTAAGGGCATGAGTGCAGGGATAGAACATGGAAGAGGTCGAAGGTCAAACGGGAACACACGCAGCTGAAGCATCCGCGCTTGGGTTTTACTACCAGTCCCTGTTCGCCTTAAAAACGCTCATAGAGCTGGATTCGGACAATGCCGCTGTCGCGGTAGAACGCCTGGACGACGTAGAAATTGTTGCCGATCAGCAAACTCTGCTTCTTCAGCTGAAGCACTCGTTGAGCGCCACACCTCCCTCGGTGACCCTGGCATCACGGGCGCTTTGGAAGACGCTCAAAGTTTGGATCGATACGTTGCCGCAACTATCTATGGCGGAAACAACTCTGCATCTGGTCGCCGTTGGACAAGTTCCCGCAGCGAGTCCTCTCCAAGCGCTTTTACAAGATGGCTCTGATCGAAAAGTGCTGATCGAAGCGCTGGTCACAGAGGCCAATCGCATCTCGGATAGACGTGCCGAAGCCAAGGCTGCCAAGAAGGATCTACCTTATGGCGATCGCGCGGACGGGTGTGAGGCATTCTTGGCTCTTTCCGCGCCGAGCCGTGAAACGCTAGTGCGCCGGATCAAAGTTCACCCCAACTCGCCCAACATTGCAGCTGTTGAGGAAGATATCGCTAAGAACCTTAAGTTACTGCCATCCGAGCAGCGTGCATTTGTGGCGTCGAGGCTGGTGGCATGGTGGGACAGAGAGGTCGTTTATTCCTTGTGCGGTAAGCGCGACAGGGCGATTGCCAAGCTGGAAGTCCAGACCCAGATTTCGTCGATAGTGGGAGAGATTGAGTCCGGACTTCTCCATGCCGACTTTTCAGGAGCTAAGCCCCCGTCTTCGCACGAGCCCGATTCCATACTTGTTCGGCAGATCCGGCTAGTTGGTGGTAGCAAAATCGATGAGGGTAAGGCAACCGTGGAAGAATGGCGCGCTCGATCTCAGCGTTCCAAGTGGATTGAGGACAACCCTGCCATGGCGACCACAATCAATCGGCATGATGATCACCTCCACGAGGAATGGTCGAATCGACATAGACAAATGATTGAGAATTGTCAATCCTCGGACGAGTCCGAGAAGTGCAAAAAAGGGCTGGCGTTGCTCCATTGGACGCATGACGATGCGCCGAGATCCGTAGAATCAATCGCAGCCAACTGGAGTGCAGTCTTCTACGTGCGTGGGAGCTACCAAGTGCTAGCGGTGGATAGGAAAGTTGGCTGGCATCCGGACTATCTCAAACGTCTGGAGGAGGACGCGTGAGAAGCACTTACGACGTATTCGCTGAAACCAATCCCGCGTTTTGCGCCTACGCCCTGACACGCTTCACTGAGGCTTTTGAGAAGGTCAATGCCAATGGGCCAGAACTGCCGCTCATTTACATCGCACTTCCCATCGCACTCTCAGGCGACTTGGCGCGAACGTTTGAGGGAACAAACAAGAACACAGGGCTGCTGGAGTGGTTGATGAGGTGCCCTGAAGTACAGATTGAGCTGGTTGATCGCGTAAATGGCTCCATGAGCATCGTTACGGAGGCAGTCCGCTTCACTTGCTTCATGAAGGCACTTAATTTAGACGAAGAGGGGCGGCTAAAGTCGGGACCGGAAAAGCTAAAGAAAGCCGCAGTTAACGGCCTCAGCGAACGGCCGGTTGCGGTGATCAAGAATTCAGAACGGCTTGGCTATTGGTTCGGCATGGCAGGATCAGCACGAACGTCATTTGACATGATGGGGCTTACCGTATGAAGCGCTGGAACATTCTCGATATCTTCTTCCTTGGTGTCGACGGTCAGCGCCGCATAGTCAGCCTAGTGCCGGACCAAGTGAACATCATCACTGGAGCCTCAGGCACCGGAAAATCCGCTCTTATCAAGGCCATTGACTACTGTTTGGGTTCCAGCAAATGCGAGCTGCCCGCGCATGTGCGCCGAAGGACCCTCGCAGTGGGCGTGCGTTGGACCCACGGCGATGATCAAATGATTGTCGGACGCATCGTTCCACCCGTTGGGCAACAGACAAGTGGAAAAATGTTTGTCTCCAAGGGCCAAGACTTACGAATTCCTGTGGGAATAGATCGCTTTGAGGGGGGCACCACTGTATCTGCCGCAAAGGCCTTCTTGGAACGGGCATTTGGCATCGGCGACACGGAGGGCGCAGCTATTGATCCCGCTCAGAAGGGGCGCGCAAGCGTCCGCCAAGTGACCCCCTATCTTTTCTTGACCAAAGAAGTCATTGACAGTGAAACCGTTCTTCTCCATGGTCTCGAGAAGGTGGAAAAGGCCAAGGACATCATTGCAACGCTGCCATACTTTCTTCGCGCAACCGATGAAGAGAGCATTCTCGCGGAGCGGCGTCTGCGTCAGTTGCAACGCGGGCTGGAAATAGCTGAAGCAAAGGCGCAAGCAAAATTTTCATCCGAAAGTCTGACAATGAACCGTGCGCTCGGTCTTCTAACGGAGGCCAGGCAAGTCGGACTTTCGCGTGCCACAGCGACACTGTCTGAAGAGTTCGAGGTGCTAGGTGCACTACGCGCTGTTCTGGATGGGCGGATGGTGGAGGGGGAGGAGCCCTCCGGCGATGAGCTTTCTGATCTGCATGCATCCCGCCGCCAAGTTCTCGCCCAGCTCGAAGTTGTCAAAAAGAAGTCGAGAGCGACAAAGTCTGCCATTAGAGAATCATCCGGCTATCAAGGTGCGGTGAAGCAGCAGCATGAGAAGCTCATGCTTGTTGATCACTTAAAGCTTGGCGATGTGTCTCATACCTGCCCGGTGTGTGAAAGCCCGTCCGATCGCGGTCGAGAAGTCGCTGCTGCACTGCGAGCCGCTTTGTCCAAGGTGCGGACAGAAAGCATGGTCGTTGAGCGGGTCAGACCCCAGTTGCTCGAGGTCGATAGCGAGCTAGAGAGGGACGCACAGCGCTTGAACGTTGAGCTCAGGCGTATAGACAGTCGTATCGAAGGTTGGCTCAGCCAGAGTGAAAGAGCGCGGCAACTCAGCAGCTTTGCACAAGTGCAAAGCCACCTGAAAGGTCGTATCTCTTACTTTATCGAGAACATTGTCGATGAATCCCCAAAGGTGGGGGTGGACTTGGAAGGGATCCGCGCAGAGATCGAAGAGCTAGAGGCTCGCGTAAATAGAGAGGCCAAGAATATCCGACTGCAGCGGGCCGAGCGCAAGGTATCGGAATTTGCATCAGTGGCCTTTCAACAACTTCCCACGGTTGCTCCTTGTGTTGGGGCTGAACTGGAGTTCTTGTCGCGAGGTCCTGATGTAGTGATGGTAGAGGAGGAGAGCAACGCTGTCCTTCGCATGCCTGATCTGGGGTCTGATCAGAACTACTTGGCTATCCACATCGCGTTGTGCTTCGCCCTTCACCGCTACTTTGAATTGGTAAATTCGCCTGTGCCAGGGTTGTTGGTCTTGGACCAAGTCAGTCGTCCCTATTTCCCTGCGAAGGGAGATGACTACGACGTCAGTGAGATGGGGGGCGGAGCGGAAGATGAGGATACTCAAGCGATGAGGCAGCACATCGACTTCCTCTTTCGAGAGACGCAGAGACGCAGCGGCCTCCAAGTCCTCTTGATCGAGCACGCCTACTTCGCTGATGACGTGAGATATAGAGAGGCAACGCGTGAGCGATGGACAAGGCAGTCTGGGGAGGCGTTGATACCCCTCGATTGGCCGGTGCGGGAAGATACCTAATTATCCGCAATCGGCCATCTGGGCGATCACCTTACGAAGCGGCTCCTGGAGGCTAAGAATCGCTTCCTGGTCATCGAGGAGCTCTTAACCGGCAGCCTAGACATTTATCAGCGAGTGGCCACCAAGCGCTCCCCGGCGCTCAACGCTGTCGCCGTCATCCTTTTCCGCAACCATCCTTCGGGCAATCCGGAGCCGAGCGAAGCAGACCGTCAGGTCACCGAGTGCCTACAGCAGGCCTTGGGCCTTCTGGACATTGAAGTAATGGGCCACTTGGTTAGGGGTGGCCGGCAGCATACGAGCCTGGCGGCCAGGTGGTGGGCATAGCCCCCTTCCTTTACCGGTTGACGCCGGTTCCATTGTGCTCCGTAGAACGGGAGCCACTGCTTACCGCATAGCAAGCCACAGCAATAGCAAGAATATGCATGCGCCCGCGACGGTAGCGAACATCTTCCACTGTCGGAGTTCGGCTTTTAGGCCCTGACTATCCAGCTTGCTCTGCTGCAATAGCTCTCCCAGGTGGCGGCGAGTTTCGTCAAGCTCGGACTCCCTCCGATCCAGTCTTGTCGAGAGTTGAATCAACTTGTCTTCGGCATCGCTTGCTTCGGTTCGTGCGTCTTCTGCCTCTTGAGCTGCATCCAGGCAATCTCGCAGTCGGTGGCCGAAATCGCTGGGCGTGAGGAAAACATCGTCGGCGTGCTTGTCCAGCAACAGCACGTCGTTGGCATGGCCCAGCGCGACATAGAAGGGCAGGCCTGTTTCGATCAGGGCACGGGTAACGTTGCGTGAGTCACCAATGGTCTCTAATCGCTCGCCACCACCTCGCGCGATGACCAGTCCTTTCACGCCGGTCCCAGTGAGCTGCTTCAATGCTTCAAGGAACTTGGTTTCATCCCCGAAGTGGGCCGTCACTTGCGAGTTGTTGCGCAGTTCTGGCAATCGCGCTGCTGAGCAGATGTCGTCCCAGCCCGTCTTGCTCGCGAGAAATCCGAGCCCAGAAAGGCCGTTTTTCCCGAGGAACTCCCCAATCGCCACTGGATTGCGTCCTCGATCCGGGATGGGCACCACTGGCGCGCGCGTGACCGTGAGCCAGGGGCCCTCCACACGCCCCTGGAGCTCTACGGACATTTTTCTGTTCACCGTCAACACGCCTGCAATGATGATCGGGGCGTCGTCTTGAGGTTGCTCATCCACGGGAATCCTGAAGCTCAGCTCGGTGCCGGGATAAGGCTCAAAAACCCCATAGCAGAAATGTTTCCAGGGCGAGAGTTTCTTCGCTCTTCCAGCCACGCGAATTGGCGTCTTCCCCCCTTCTAGCCGTGCAAGGGGCCCAACTTGGTCAGCGGTGATCCAAGGCGTGTTGGCGTCGGTGGCTGCTGAGTCGAGATTGCTGCTTGCTTGGGACATGAGCGCATCAATGGAAGCATTTCACTCAATGTAGCCCAGCGATCGAAACATGGCCCACGAGCGACTCGCTATACCGAGAGATATGTCACACAACCATGGGGTGCGTCCGGTAATTCTCACGTTTGACTTGCTGGGCTACTGTGCGGATAGACTGAGCCTCCCAACTCTTCATATGAGCTGGCTTATGGACTTCAGTCGCAATGGACGCCCCCTCTCCTGTGCCTTGGCCATGACATTGGCCGCAGGGGTTTTGACTTCGGGACTGGTGGCGTGCGCTCAACCTTCGGCTTCGCCTCAGGAGACCACTGTGCCATCCCCCCCAAGCCAGGCCTCAATCGAGGCCGAACAGAACAAAGCTGCTGCGGCATCTGATATCGCGGCTGACGCGGCGGCAAAGGCCACGCCTCGGCTTGTCGAAGTGGACGAATACCCCGAGTTGCTGCCGGGGCCCGCGTTGACCGCGCCCGCACTGACCAGTGCCATCGTTCAATTAGCGCAGGCTCTTCGCTCCCAAGCCGACACGGATCCGGGAGCTGTTGAGCGGGCCATGGGGTTGAAGTTGCCTCCCGATGCCAAGGGGCGCCGCTATGGGGCTAGAGGCGCTTTGGAGAAAGCGGGCTATGCGGTGGCGGTCTGGAAGCCTTACGCCAAACACCCTGGCCACTTGATAGAAGTGTCGGTCAGCCCGCCTAGTTCATGCGAACTCACCATGGACGCGGTGCAAGCCCAGTTGGTGTCGGCGGGCTTCCGGATGACCAAGCCGGGTTTTGGTGATGACCATCGGATCATGTTCGATAAGCAGGCCGGTCAAAACCTTGGTGTCTACATCGCCGTCCAGACAGACAACCGCAACGATCCGCACTGTGTTTCGAGAGTGACCTTCGAGTTGGAGCCAATCGATGGTTGACCCACGTGTCGAGCAGCTCCTCAGCGAGGTAGAGAAGCAATCCGGGTTGCCGCCTTCGGCTGCTCGGGACTTTCGCGAGGCCGTCGAAACCTCTCCCTATCTAGCGTCCGCGATGGCCCAGGCCATCGAGAGCGGCAGTTTGCGTCACCTGTCGGTGTCAAACCGGCCGAACGAGGGCGGGCACTACGACGCGAGCACGGGCACGGTCAACGTCAGTGCGGATGTATTCCAGAGGACCAAGCAATCGGATCGCGTGGATTTGCTGACTGGTGTGTTGGGGCATGAGACCGGGCACGCATTGATGGCCAAGTCGGCTGAGCAGTCGCGATACAAGCTTGCCTACGGCATCGATCAAGCCCTCAAGGAGGGAGCCCAATACGGTGAGCCGGTGGTGGATGTCACTCCTATAGCCAAGGAATATCTTGCCTCGGCTCGCCGGGACGAGGGCCTTGCAGAGTTGATGAGCATGAACTCTGTGGCGAGCCGGGTAGCCACGACCACCGGCGAAGTCAACCAAAAAGACCTGCTTCGTCGGCTAGACCCCACGACCGCCTGCGTTACCAACGAGCAGTTGGAGCCCGGCGTCCGGCTGGATGCGCATGGGTTGCAGCTCACGCAGGGCCGTATTGCGAGTCCTGCCGTGGAGGCGGTGGCCGAGTGCCATTTTGACAAGGGCGGCAGCACCTTGGGGCACAAGGGCACCTCGGCCTATCAGGCCTACTACACGGCTTACGCCATCGGTGCTGGCGCCGAAATCTGGAAAGATCGTGCGAATGTCACGGCGCAGCCGATGCCTAAGTTGGGCTACAACCTGCAGGAGCTGGGGGTAAGTGCCCAGCAAGCCGAAGACGCTGGCATTGACCTGGGTGGGGTGGGCAAGACGTTCGGGTTTGCGGATACCTCCCAGGGACAAGTGCGTCAAGTGGAGGTGCGTCAGCTAGGCGCAGGCAACAGCAATCGCCCTGAGTTGATGTCGGGCAACGATGTCCAGCCGCAACGGATGCTGGCCGACAACCCCGCGCACCCGGACCACGCCACCTACCAGCAGATCCATTCTTGGGTGCGGGGCACGGGCAACTGGAGCGAGGAAGAGAGCCGGAACGTGTCGGCGTCGCTCTACAAGCAGCAAGCCGAAGACTCGCTGTTGCAACGGGTGGACCGGGTGACGGGAGGCTTGGGGGACAATGGCGCTCAAAACGTCTTCGCGGTCTATGCGCCCTTCGGGGACAAAGGACCGTTCTTCCATGCCCACGTGGATGGGCGCGAGGCCTCCCAGCAACCGGCCCAGCAGAACCTGCAGCAGGCGGAGGTCATTAAGCAGGACCAGACGCGACAGCAGCAGATGGAGCAGACCCAGCAACAAACAGCTCAGCAGGAGCAAGGACCGCGCATGACCATTTAGCGGGAAAGCTGGATGGAACGATGAGCAAGAATTTCGATTGAATTTGTCGGTGGACGAAGACTCAACGAACAGGGGGCGGCATGAGCATAGTTGCGTATCGCGGCGGGAAGCAGATCACTGACGAGATAGAGCTTCAGGCTTATCTCGCCTCTTTGTTGAGGCTAGAAAACGTCGGTTTGCTGCTTGGGGCCGGAGCATCCTGCTCTGCTGGTGGGCAGACGATGAGGACTCTATGGAGCAGCTTCTTGGCAGGGAACCCAGTCAAGGCAGATTGGCTTCTGGCGCAAAAGTTCATCACGGAGAACGAGAAAAGATTGCCACTGCCTACGGCTCCCCGGCCTCCTCCTGGAGTTGTGCCGTCCGCGCCGAACCCCTTCATCCAGGTCTCGGTCCCTGTCGCAGTCTTACCAAACTTCGAAGTCCTTCTGGACAAGCTTGAAATCGCAATCCTTGAATGGGAGCGTCAAGGTAGTCCTCAACTTACCGAAGCCCAGGGTGTCAGAACGGCCCTCTTCAGATCCGTCGTGAATGCTGCGAAGCTCAAGGAGGATTGGTGGAAGTCTCCCTTAGGTGCTGACTTGGCCGACGAACTGGGAGCCCATCGCTCGATTCTTCAGAAGCTCACCGCTGCACGCCAGCCTGGCCAGCCGGCCCCATGGGTCTTCACGACCAACTATGACTTGGCCATCGAGTGGGCGGCGGAGTCGGTAGACCTTCAGGTCATCAACGGCTTCCTTGGCGTGCATAGCCGCCGGTTTTCACCTCAAAGCTTTGATCTCGGATTCCGCAATGCCCAAGCCAAGGGAGAGGCTCGTTTCGGCGTTTACAACATCTACTTGGCCAAGCTCCATGGGTCATTAACCTGGAAGGAAGTTGACCACAGTTTGTATGAGGTATCGGCCTCTGAAGCATGGCGAGATATAGACGAGTTTCTTACTGGCTTCCAAGAAACGTTGAGCTATTTGGTCCTGCCGCGTGCCGCGAAATACCTCCAGACCGTGGGTTATGTCATGGGCGAGCTGCTCCGCCGGTTCGCGGAGTTCATGGCCCGACCGCAAACGGCGCTCATCATAAGTGGCTATGGTTTTGGCGATGAACACATCAACCGACTCATACGCTCCGCCTTGCTCAATCCGACGCTTCAGGTGGTCGTGTATCTCCCTGAGTTCAAGGGCGATCCCACAGCGGGTGATCTCCCGCAAACCGTGCGCCGATTGCTTGCGCTTCAAACGCCACGTTTGACCATCGTTGGTGGTGGTGAAAGAGCCTACACCAGCGCTTTGGCAGCCGATCTGCCTGACCCCACGATCTACGATCAGGAGCTGGCGGACTTGCGCAGGCGTTTGATGCCCGAGAAGCCCGACGTAGAGGAGGACGACGAGCTATGAGGAGCCGGCAGGCCATCGGCTACGTTGTCCAAATCGACGGCGTGGATATCACGCTGAACCTCATGGATGTCCACCGCGGCCAACTGGCCGCTCACGCGCATGGAGTCTCGGTTGTCACTGAAGTGGGAAGTCTTCTCGGAATTGAATCCGGTGGCCGGCTATTGGTGATGAAAGTTCAGTCCTTGTCCTTTGCTGAGCCCAAAGAGGTTCACCGGTTTGGGCTCTCGGGAACATCGGTTGCTTCCGAGCCATTGCGTCATCTCACCGGTTTGGTGGTGGGTCGGCTGCGGCGTGACACGGGAAAGCTGGCTTTCGTGTCTGACTCGCTTTCCTCGCCTGCGCTAGGCGCTGAGGCCTATCCGCTCACTGACGAAGAGCTGTCTTCGATCCTGCGTAGCTCTGTAGCCTCACCGGCAGACATTCACCTTGGGGATGACCTCCGGGGTGGTGGCCGTCTGATGGTGGACCTGGAGAGTTTGGTTTCCAGGCATGTCGCGGTGCTTGGCAGTTCAGGGCAAGGCAAGAGCTGCTTTACGGCTGCGGTGCTCCAGCAGGTCGCCGAGATGCCCAAGGCGCGGGTGGTCATCTTCGATATCAATGGCGAATACGAAGACGCTTTCCCTGCTGCCAACTATCCTGCGGGAGCCATCAAAGTCACCCGCATCGGCGGGTCAGATCCGAATAGCTACCGCATCCCTTATTACGCGTTAGGTCGCTTGGGCCTGCAACGCCTGCTGTTGCCCAGCGACAAGACCCAGCGGCCCGCACTAACTTTTGCCTTGGATCATTTGAACAAGGTCAGGTGGTTTCCTACTGGGGGTGCGGGTCTGGCGGCCGATATACAAGCATCGCTTTTCGATGACTGTCGGAGTGACCGCGTAGTCCAGGCGCAGGCGATCATCGGTGACCTGCGTGCCGGAACGCCGCCCTTAGCTGCCTCATGGCCTCCCATGCAAGCGCTCAGCCCCCTGATTGCTGACAGCCACGCCATTGCTCCGGCGCGGAACGGCGGCTTCGAACGCAGTGCTTGGAACTACGGAAACATTTCCCCTCTGATCACTCGTATCGCCAGATTCGTGGATGACGAGATGTTCAAGGACGTGGTGAGTGTGGCCGGCGGGGTGGGCTGCGGAGGCCCACTCAGCTGGCGCAACGAATCAAAAGCGGTCGTGGAACGGCTGTTTGGCGGAGATGAGGTCAACTGGCGGGTGCATATTGTTGACCTCCGGCGCGTATCGCACGACCTGACTCCATTTGTCCTAGGAGCCGTCTTGGAGCTCTACGCGTTTGAGCTCTTCAGGCGCGGACAGGAGAACAAGCGGGAAACGCTGTTGGTATTGGAGGAGGCGCACCACTATCTGCGGCAGATGGGGACAGGCGATGAGGCCGTAAACAATGCCCTGGCCTATGAGCGTCTTGCCAAGGAAGGGCGGAAGTTCGGACTGGCGCTCTGGCTTAGCACCCAACGACCGTCGGAAATATCTCCGACCGTTCTTTCCCAGTGCAATACGTGGGTGTCTTTCCGGCTGTCTTCGGAGAAGGACCTTTCAGCCATCCAGTCTGCGAGTGAATGGGCGGACAAGCGGGAAGTTCGACGAATTGCTGGTCTTGCCCGACAAAATGCCTTGGCCTTCGGTGGCAGCTTGCAGATGGCGACCCTGATTAAGGCTCCAACGGCGAATCCTCTACCGCGCTCAGAAGACGGTCGCTTCAATCAATGGGTTAGTGATGATGAAGATATAGACGATGACGATATCCTTTAGATGTGCGGGTTTATGGGGTGATCAGCATTTCCCGTCGTGGTTTTAGATGTCATCGCACGCCTGCTCATGTGGCTGCGTAGAGCGGCTGTTATTTCGGAGTCATCCAGCGATTCAGCCCCTACAAGGAACACGAGCTCTGCGATCCGAACGCGTCGCTTGGCTTGTTCGCGCATTTCAGCTTCCTTCTTCTTCGATTCTTGCCTTTGGTTAACTAAAAGCCGCTTCGCTTGAAGATGGGCCAGACGTTCCGTCGCGCGTTGAATTTGATCGTGATAGTGATTTGTGGTGGCCATGGGTTTCTCCTACGTTGTAGAAATGAGTCAAGCAGGAAAACGGCTTGCGTCAAGTTTCGGGCGGTCTCGAATTTTGCCCGCTGCGAAAATCGAAAAGATCTTAAAAACGAGAGCTTTTAAGAACAAGCAAGAGCGCACCTAGGTGTCACTGCGTGACACGTGCGCAAGGGTCTTCGCCCCTTGAACCCCAAGCACCCAGGGCGCTTGCGAAAATCCAAAGCCGAGGCATAAACCAAGCAACCCCACTGCTTCGGAGTCGCCGCCTCATGGCCATCTACCACGCCAATGTCAAAACCTTCAGCCGTGCCAAAGGGCATTCCTCCATCGCAGCGGCGGCCTACCGCGCCGGCCTGCTGCTGGAGGACGCGCTCACCGGCCTGCGCCACGACTACCGCCGCCGGGACGGCGTGGTCGAAACGCGCTGCATTGCTCCCGAGGACGCGCCCGATTGGGCTCTGGCTCCCGCTGAGCTCTGGTCGGCGGCAGAGGCGGCTGAGCGTCGCAAAGATTCGACGGTCGCCCGGGAGTTCGAGTTCGCGTTGCCACACGAACTCGATGACCTCCAGCGTTCCGACTTGGCCGTGGAGGTTACCCGCGCCTTGGTCGATCGCTACGGGTTTGCGGCCCAGGCCAGCATCCACAGCCCCGGCAGCAAGGATGGCTTGAACTGGCATGTCCACGTGTTGGCGACGACGCGGCGCATGGGGCCGGCCGGCCTCATGGACAAAACCAAGGAGTTGGACGGCGGGCCGTCGGGACGTGTCGAGGTGCAGTGGGTGCGCGAACTCATCGCCTCCACCATCAACGCCCACCTTGAGAAGGCGGCACTGGAGATTCGGGTGGACCACCGAAGCCTGGCCGCCCAGGCGGACGACGCTCTGGCGCGTGGCGACCTGGCCGCGGCTGCCGTGCTCTCCCGGAAGCCCACCAAGCACGTCGGCAAGAACGGCACCGCCCTAGCCCGGCGCGGCCAGCCGTCGGAGCGTTCAGACGCAAACCGTCGAATCGAAGAGACCAACGAGGAGACCTTCCGAAAACTCATCGCCGTATTCGAGCAGGAAGAGCGTGCCATGCCGGTGCCCGACGGTCACAGCCAGGCCCAGGCCGAGCGCGAGGTCCGCCGACCTTCTGACGTGCTGTCCTTGCCGCTCAGACGCGGGGCAGGGCACATCGAGGTGTCCCGCAGCATGGCGACCATTGCCCGTGGGCTGGGGCTGATGGAGGCCGAGGAGGCCAAGCCGTCGCGCGCGCCACGTTCGGTCGCCGAGCTTGCGGAGGAGGCCAGCGACGAGTGGGGCGTGGCTGTTCAAGCGGATCCCCGCCTGGCTCAAAACCTCCAAGCAACCCTGGACCTGCTGCAATGGATCAGGGAGCGTGTGACTGCCTTCGCCGAGGAGGCCCGGCTGCGCCCGGACCTCAACGAGTTGCTGCGGCGGTTGCGGCGCTTCAAGGCAACGGCCATGAAGTTCGCCCGGCGGCTACTGGCGGTGCGCCGAGCCGAGAAGCTGCACCACATGGCCGAGAACGCGTGGCACGACTTCCTGGCGAACAATCCCGAGCCCGGAGTGGCGTGGATGCAGGGGGAATGGAAGCAGCGACGCGGTCGCCGACTCAGCACCCTGGAAAGCCGGACCGCAGAGCTTGCAGATGCAAGGACCAGGGTGAGCCCCGAGGAACAAGCGCTCTGCGAGAAAGAAGCCTCGGCCAGCGCGGCGCATCTGGAGGCCTGGAGCCGGGACATGCTTCAGCGCTATCCCCTCCAGCTCGACATGGCGAATCAACCGGACGGGCCCCGGCCAAGCCCTGCCGTCTCCGCCCCTCCGGCGCCCGTCTACGTTCCCAAACCGCCGCGCTTCCACTGAAACCAAAGAGCCCCGCACTGCGGGGCTCAATGTTTGCGTGCTCTCGTCCGGCTTAGTGCAGGGTCGGGCGCTTCTTGCTGCGCACTGGGTCCAGATGTGCGTCCTTGTTCTTCCGGCCCGCGCGCCACTCGTCTATCGATGGGAGCTCTCGAACAATGACAGCTTCGCGGGTGCGAACCGGCTGGGAGGGCTGGGGAGGAGCGTGCTCCAAGGATTGGGCGGCGTTGCCCCCACCTGGGGGCTTCTTCTGGCTGTAGACGATCAACTCACCAGCAGAGGCCCAGACATTACAGACATTGCGTTGGCGCACCAGCGGCTCGTCAGAGAGCGTTTGGCTCATCAGCCCGGCAAGCAGTTGGCCAGCGATTTCGAGTTGTTGGGGATGGGGGGTCATGAAAACTCCTGCGTGTGGGGAAGTCCTCATCCAACCAAGAATCGCCACTTCCGCAAGAGCTCGCTTCGGGCGCTGTTTCACAAATTTGAATGCGCGCCGAGATTCAATGTTTTGTATGCCAATTTGGGAATGGGAGATTGGCAGGGCGGCGCGTGGCGGCCGTGACGTGTTGCGTTAGCCAATCCCTTTCCCTCGCCCAGGCTTCTGTTCAATACGATCCGCCGCTAGTGCGAGCAGTCCTGCAATGCGTTCAAGCTTTCCGGCCAATATAAAAACCACGATCGAGCCGATGAGGATGCCGAGGCTTCCGGCGTAAACAAATACTTTGGCGTTGGCTGGGTTGGACCACATGTTGATCTTTTCCCCGGCGTCGAAAAGATTGACCAACACGACGCCAATCGCGCCAAAAAAGGTGGACAGTCCTGCCCGGCGAGTCAACAGTTTGTTTTCAAGGTCAATGTGCTTTGAACGCTCACGGAGAGTCTGCGGATTGCATGTGCCGAGTTCGTCCAAAATTTCGCTCTCTGCGGAGATGACCATGTCGATTCGGTCCGCCATCGGTTCATAACCCTCTTTCCAGGCCAAAATGACTTGGGCAATTTGAAGGAGGCCTAGGGCCAGGAATCCAATCGCCATAACCAGTAGCACCACCAACAGGATGTCCTTAGCAGTCGGCCTGCTAATCCAATCAAAGTTGTCAGCTGCTACCACGCCAAGACCGAAAAGTGTAAGAGCCAGTAGCCCCAAAAATATGTAGTTTTCAATGCGCTCAAGCTTGCTTACCCTCTTCGGACGCTTGATCTTCTGAAGCATCTGAAAGGTGCTTGGGATAGGGCTGAACGTAGAGTCGGTCATTGTTGTTCATCTGCCTGGACAATCCTCATTGTCGTCGAGGTGATCTCACCGGCTGCGACTAGAGATCCGATGTATGCCGCTATGCGGCCGTTATTAGGCCCGTAATCCTTGGGAGTCTCGCCACACGCTGCACTCGTTTCTTTCAGCGTGGTGGATGTGCGCCCGATGCTTTCCTGTTTCCATAGGCTTGCGAAAGAAGGGAAAGAATGGACTTGAGGCTGAGGCCATAGACCTTCGGGAAGGTGCCGGCTAAACGCTTTGGGAATCCAGTGGCCTTGACCATTTTTGGCGTCGGCTTTGGCTGCTGGGAACAAACGCTCCTGGCCCTCGGCGCGCGCGCCGGGGCCAAGCCAGGAAGCCCAGGGCGAACAGCTCGGGATGGATAGGCATCTTCCTCAAGCTCAAGTTTGCTTTCACCCTGGTGGAGTAGCTCACATGCCGCGAATAAGTTTGTCGCCCCACGGCGGTCATCAATCCAGTGCGGATCATCCCGTCTGGTCGAGAATCTCTGGCTTGTGCGAGATGCTGACCGACCAACCGCCGGTCTCCTCTCGCTGCGTTGTCAGCAGGTCATAGGTTTTCACCATGTTGAGCAGCCCGGAGTGCCCGTAGAGGTTGGGCGAAAAAGATGGGTCAGTGCGTTTGAGGTATTGGCCGAGTGCTGACAGTCCTACCTTGCCCTCGGAAGTGTCGCCGGTCAGTAGGGTCACGGCTTCGACCAAGAACCGGGGACGCCGTTTCGGCAGTGGCTTGGTTTCTACGCGAGGGGCTTCTTCTTTCGTCGCTTCCGATTTCAGGACAGGCAGTTCATTGCCCTGGACTTCGGGTGCGGCCACCTCCTTGGCCGTCCGGTCCCATTCGAAGAACTGGTCGCAGGCGTTGCGCAAGGCATCCGGGGTCTTGGGCTCGCCCACAATGAAAACCGTGGCGCCGCGCTCGCGGAGCTTGCGGCAGAGGTAGGAAAAGTCCGAGTCGCTGGTGACCAGGCAGAAGGTGTCGGCCCGGCTGTCGAACAGTGCCTCCAAAGCGTCGAGCGCCAAGGCGATGTCTGCCGTGTTCTTGCCGGAGGCGTATTGGTATTGAAGGCAGGGGGTGAACGCCTGGCGGACCAGGACTTCCTGCCACTTGTTGGCGAGGGTGTTGTGGTTGCCATACCCGCGACGAAGCACGACCCGGCCGAACTGCGCCACCATGAGCAACGCGTGCTCGACGATGTCGGTCGGCACGTTGTCGCAGTCGACCAATACCGCGACACGTGCTTCATGCGGGCTGTTTGAGTTGCTCATGTCTGTGAGGTCCGATTTTATGCAGACAGACAATGGCGTCAGCAACTTGTCCATGGCAAGCGGGCGCTAGCAATCGGGCCGATACGGAGGCTATGATCGAGGAAACATTGAAAGGAAACCTGCCCAGCAGGCTTTCTGCAACGGTTTGAAGGGGTTGGATCGAAGGTGATCCGATCCCACTCTCTCCGCCAATCGTCTTGTGCGTTCGACCTCGACCGCCGCTAAGCCTCGAATAGTTAACTCCGAAGGCTCTCCTCCTGCTTCTCGACATCGCATTCGCGGAAGGCACGGTTCACTACCGCGTCTCTCGACATTTCTGCCACACATGCGTAGCGCGACTCCCAAGCAAGCAGCTGACGGGCCTCTCCGCACCCCAGATGGCCGGTATCTCGTAGTCTGCGGGCGCTTGTGGCGCGCGACCAATCCTGATCTACCGGCAGAAGCACGCGATGCGCTGGTGCATGCCTTGATGGACGCGCGACGTGCGGTCAAAGCGGCGCTACGTACGCGCGACGCGATGCAACGCAAAGCAGCGCGCGGTGAGGTGGATGCTGCAAAAACAGGACTCGGTGAGCGTGGGGCGGTCTGGTGGAACGACGGTGCACCCGATTTCAATCGTCACCTGATGCGGACGGCGCGGAGGAACCGAAGTGTGCGGGGGTACATGCCGATTCCGAGCACCGGCCGCGCCCGCTTGGCGGCTGCGCAGTCGTTTTGATCGCTGCTTAGTAGAGAGGGTCAGCCCAGGCTTGGGCTGGCTGGCAGCAGGGCTGCCTCCAGGCGCAGCAGATAATCGGCGAAGCCGCCACTGGCACGTGCACTGCGGCGCGCGCTGGTGTTCACCACCGGGTTGGCCAGGCGCGCGATGCGCATGCCGGCCTGTTCCAGAGCGGCGACCAGCGCGACATCTTCGCTGCTACTCGCGTTGGAAAAGCCGCCGGCGGCCAGATAGGCGGAGGCTCGCATGCCCAGGTTTGCGCCATGCACATGCGGATGGCCGTCGTGCCGGATTTCGCTGGCCAGAAACGCGGCGCGGGTCTGGCTCAGGTGATCGCGCCAGTCGGTCACTTCCACGACGCCGCAGAAGGCATCTGCCGCGCAGGCGAGTTGCGCCACAAGCCAATCGGGCGGGACGCGTGTGTCGGCATCGGTGCACGCCAGCCAATGCGCACCGCGCGCAATGGCCGCGCTTGCGGCGGCCGCGCGTGCAACACCCACGCCGCCGCACACCTCCTGTGTGATCGCGCCATGCGCGCGGGCGATGACGCCGGTTTGATCGGTGCAACGGTCCAGTGCGACGTGAATCTCGACCGCTTCGCCCTGCAGGGCAGGGTGCTGCGCGGCCACGCGGATGGACTGCAGGCAGGGCCCGATCAGCGCCTGCTCGTTATGCGCGGGGATGGTGACTGCGATCATCGCAACTGCTCGCGTTGTGCGATCGAATGGCCTGCCATCCATGCCTGTAGCAGGAAATCTGCGTCTTCGTAACGGCACAGGGTGTCGCGCGCCAGCACCTGATCGAGCGCTTGATGCACGTGCTCCGCACTGCGCACCGCGCCTTCGAACGGATGCCGCCAGTGGCAGGCCACCAGGCAACCTTGCGGCGCAAGCGATGTGGCGAACAAGGCGACGGTGCGCTCGAATGCGTTGGCGTCGAGGTAGTAACCGACTTCGCTGAAGACGATCAGGTCGAACTGTTCGGTTGGCCAGTCGGCCGGATGGTTGGCATGTTGCAGCGTGATGCCTGGGTGCTGCTGCACGCGCTCGCTGGCCAGCTTGACGGCGTGGTGAGAAAGATCGGTTGCCAGCAAGCGGGTGCAGCGCGTGCCCAGCTCTGCGGTGAGCTCGCCATTGGAACAGCCGAACTCCCAGCCGCAGTCGACCAAGGGAAAGGGCAGGGCGGCCAGCAGCACGGCGCGCTTGCGTTGCTCGTACCAGCGGGAGCGGTAGCCAAACGGGTCAGCGTCCGCGTAGAGCTGCTCGAAGTCGTCG
Source organism: Xanthomonas sp. NCPPB 2922 (assembly GCF_041520885.1). Taxonomy (NCBI): domain Bacteria; kingdom Pseudomonadati; phylum Pseudomonadota; class Gammaproteobacteria; order Lysobacterales; family Lysobacteraceae; genus Xanthomonas; species Xanthomonas sp. NCPPB 2922. Next base: position 182,768 of record NZ_JBGOFY010000004.1, read on the forward strand.
CTGTTCAACACGCTCATGCGAAGAACACTTCGAACGTGCGATCGAAACGCGCCAGCACATGCGGTGGAAGAATCGGCTCGTTGACCGGCGGGATGCAGGTGCCAAGCTGGGTGGAAAAACACGTGATCGCGCGCTGTTTGGCGGCGTGCACGGCGGGCGTGAGCTCGAAACGCAGCGCGCGGGCGTCTTCGAAAATGCCGTCGCCCGGCTGCGACCAATGCCATGCCCACACCGGATAGGTGAGCAGGCGCGCACCGTGGTGTGCGCAGGCGGCGCGGGTGGCACGCGCGGCGGCTTCGTGGTCGGGGTGCCCGTCGCGATGCCAGGTGACCAATACAAGATCTTCTGGCTGGAGATAGCTGGCAATCGCATGCGTCATGGTGTCTTCGTGCTCGTGCAAAGCGCCGTCGCCAAGATCGCAATGGGTCACCGCGTTGTTAGTCAGCCCGAGGGCCGCCAGTGCCGCGTCGAGTTCCTGCCTGCGCGCAGGTGCCAACAGGTGCGGTGCCCAGGCGGGCACGTGCGGGTAGGCCATCTCGCCATCGGTCAGCGCAATCACACAGACCGGAATGCCGTGTGCCTGCGCGGCGGCCATCAAACCACCACAGCCAAGCACTTCATCGTCCGGATGTGGTGCAACCACTACCAACCGCCGCGCATCTTGCAGCAGCGCGCCCAGTGACGCTTGCGGCATGTGCTGGAGCACGGCGGCAGCGCGCCACACCGATTCCGGCGTTCCGGTGCCTTCGATCGGCTGCCCTGCTAGAGCGTCCATGCGGCCGCCTCCTGGTGGCATCGCTCGCCCAGTGATTGCAGGTCGCGCTCTGCATGGTGTTGGCGAATGAAGACCAGCAGATCTGCACACCGCTGCGCATGCGCGCCCTGCATGCAAAGCGGGCCCGGGCCGAGTGCGCGGGCGACGCGGTCCACGGTGTCGCGGGCGATGGCTTCGACACTGCTGCGCAGTTGCATCACCTCGCGCTGATGCGCCAGGTGTGGCTGCGCATCGATGCGTGCTGCCAGCTCGCGCATCAGCGCACGCGTGCTGGCCAGGCCCGTATCGATGGCGCCGAGGTGCGCAGCGGCGTGTGGGTCGCGGCGCACGCGCGGTGATTGCCGCAACACGTCTGCCACCGCCGTGGTTGCGCCGAACCAGCACGCGGCAATGCCGGCGCCACCGTGCCAGAACCCCGGGCGCGCCAGATAACCGCCGTTTGCGGCGACCAGCTGTGCCGGCGTGGCAGAGAAGGTGACGTTGGCCGTTTCGATCGCGCGCATGCCGAGCGCCTGCCACGCGCTGGCATCAATGCGAACGCCGGGTCGATCGAGCGCGACGGCAAACAGGCCTGGAGCACCCTGGTGCGGCGCGGTGACCAGTGCATGCGTGGCATGCGCTGCGCCCGAGCACCAGGCCTTGGTGCCGTGCAATGCATTGTTGGTGAAATGCATGTCTGTGCCTGGCGGTTCGGCTGCCCATACGGCCCAGCACTGGCCCGGCTGCATGAGATCACTGCCCAGGTCCGCGCAGATGGCCTGTGCGTCGTAGTGCGCCTCCAGCAATTTGGCAACGCACAAGTCCGCCGCCGCGATGTTGGCGAGGATGCGCCAGCGTGCGAGGGTGCTCCCGCGCCCAGGCAAGGGCAGCGTGGGATGCATGGCCAGCCACGTATTCGCTGCGGCCAGGTCGAGGCCGCTCTGCGCGGATGCTGGAGAAGGTGATGACGAAATGAGTGTCATCGGGCTGATGCGTGCGTTCATCACGAAAAGCTAAGCAGCGCTCGGTGCAAGAGGTGTGAGGCGGTCATCGCGGTGCGGTGATGACGCCGGTTGAGTTGGCTTGCGTGTGTTGTGAGCAGACAGTCACGAGGATTCGTTGGCGTGCAAGCAACAGAAAGGCGGGAGTCTCGAAGCGGCGGCATTTGCAGCGACGTTGCGAAATTGCAGCCAGCAAACACATGCATTGGCGCAACAGCCAGTTCACCTCGCGTGCGTGGAAGATCTTTTACGGTCGCACTGAACTTTTGCGATCAACGAATGCCATGGCGATGAACACTGAAACGCCGCAGATCCACGAGGTACATGCGTTGGCCAAAGCGGATGCCGGTGCTCCCAGCACCGTCTGGACGATTGGCCATTCCACACGCAGTTGGGAAGCGTTTGTCGCACTGCTGCGCGTGCACCGCATCGAGGCAGTGGTGGATGTGCGGCGTTTTCCTGGCTCCAGGCGCTATCCGTGGTTTGCAAGTGACGTAATGGCATCGGCGTTGGCCGAGATCGGCTTGGCCTACGTCTGGTTGCCACAGCTCGGTGGACGCCGTCGCGCGCAGCCGGTATCGCCAAATGGGGCCTGGCGTAATGCCGCGTTTCAGGGCTACGCCGACCATATGACCAGCGCGGAATTCCAGCAGGCATTTGCACGGGTGACCACGCTTGCGGCGAGCACGCGTAGCGCGCTGATGTGTGCAGAGGCGCTGTGGTGGCAGTGCCACCGCCGGTTGATTTCCGATTTGCTGGTGCACCGCGGCCATGCAGTGTTGCACGTGATGAGCGAGAAGCCCCCGCAGCCGCACCAGCTGACGCCCGGCGCGCAGGTGGCAGGCGCAGATTTGATCTATCCGCCGCAGCAGGGCGCTTTATTTGCGGAGCACGATGTGTAGCCTGCACGCGTCGCGCGCATCGCCTAAGCAAGCTGCAGTGTGTGTGCGCAAGCCTGCCAGCACGCGTCATGTCGTCTGCTGATCGCAGGCGCGAGCGCTGCAGTCCGCTGCCTCTGCGCAACGCGGTCGGCAAAGCTACGCTACCCTTGCGCACTTCCACTCATGACGCATGCCCATGCCTTCCTTGCCTCCACTCCCGTCCATCGAGCCCGGCCGTTATCGGCATTTCAAAGGGGGACACTACGAGGTACTGGGCGTGGTTCGTCACAGCGAGACATTGGCGCCGCTGGTGCTGTACCGCCCGCTCGAGACGGACGTAGGGATGTGGGTGCGGCCATTCGAGATGTTTGTGGCGCAGGTCGAGGTAGAGGGCATGATGCGGCCGCGGTTCGAACGTATCAGCTGACCGCAGGCCCTGCGTCGCTTCTGCCGCTTCGATGCTTACGCGTCGTGCTGGCGGTCGAGCGCCTGCCGCGACAGCAGGCCAAGTCTGGAGGCGAAGGCGATCACCAGCTCCACCGCTTCGGCGCCATCGTCGGGATAGCGGCGGAGCAGGTCGCGCTCGAACGCTTCGATCGCCTCCCACGGGTCCGCGCTGGTCGCCACGCGCCGGCAGAGCTGCTCGAACAGACTGGTGGGCGGGTGAGGTGGGGGTGCCATGGCAGAAGTGTCGCCAGTGCGCGTCTCATGCCGTGAGACGGTGTGGCCGATACTAGGTCGGATGGATCGAACCGCGCTGCGCACACATCTGGATCATCTCGATGCCGCGGTGCCGGCGTTGCTGAAGTCGTGCCCGGATCGCTGCCATTTCTGGCAAGCCTATGCCGGGATGGCTGAGGTCATCGAGGCACGTGCGTTGTCGGTCGAAGATGCGCGCTTCGTGGGTCGGCGCATCGACGAGATTCTTGCCTGGCATGGTCTGGAAGAGCGCAGCCGTGATGCGTAGACGCTGCGCGGCGATCCAGTTCCACACGTAACCCGACACACCGCCGCGCTTGAGGCCAGCCACCGCCACGCCGTTGCTCGGCATCGGGACGCACTGCAGTTGCGGCGCGCGTATGCACAGGCGTGGGCGTCGGGCACGAACCTGATCACAAACGCGCCACCGATGTTTAGAGCAGCTATCAAAACTACTGCGCAGCCGCCAGGCGGGCGCGGCCGGTGCTCGGAATCGGCATGTACCCACGTACATTCCGGTTCCTCCGCGCCGTCCGCACCCACCTGACGACTGCTCGCTACGTTTTGTTAGCCGCTCTTAGCAGTGCGGGCGATCGCCAAGAGACAATCTCGCCGGCCTGCAATGCATGGAGTGCAAGCAGGCAGAAGCTTTAGTAAGTAGCGCGACTATGCGCCGCGCGTAAAAGCAAAAAGCCCTGCATACAGGGCTTCTTGCGCATTACGTCAGATCGGTTAACCCAGGTCGCAATTGCTCGGCTGCGGCCAGGTGGTTGCAGGCAGCATTGCCTTCACCGCGGCCGGTGCGGAGATGCCGATCTCGCTGGCACCGTAGAGGTCTTCCAGCTCGTCGATGCTGACGATGTAGCTGTCGAGCGAGCCAAGCGTGGCGCTGTTGGGAATCAGCCAGCTGATCGCGCGCGTGCCGCCGCCCGGGTTGGCGGTGATGATGGTCTTCCAGAAGAAATCCGGTGTGCGGATGCCGTGGCTGGTCAGAAAATAATCGTTGCTGGTGTCGCTATAGATCACGCCGCCATAGACCTGCACGCTGGCGATATCGCGGTAGCACTCGGCGACATTTTCTGCACGCACCCAGATACCCTGGTTGAAGCCAGCCACCTGCGGAACGATGTTGGACATGAAGTTGGCACGGCGAATGTAGGTGGCGTTGTAGTCCATGTGGTTGGAGGTGACCAGATGGCCCCGGTCGTAGCCGGAGCGCACGCTTGCATACGAATTGGTGGTGGTCTGGCCGGCGCAACCGCTGGGCAGGTCGGTGTCCAGGAAGAAGCTGGACGGACGCGCGGCCGAGCCGGTGTCGGCGGTGAGCGTGTATTCGTAACGCAAGGCCGTGCGGTTGGTGCAGTCGTAGCGCAGCAGGAAGCCGCCCTTGTTGAGCGTGACCACTTGGGCCTGGGCACCGGCACTGAAGGTGGTGAGGAGGAAAACGGCGAGGAAGATTCCCAAACGCATAGCGGCACATCTCCGTGGGTAGTGTGTCTGTCAGTTAGGCGCACGCCGCTGGCGCCAGGCACCGGAAACGTCCGCCACCTGTCGAGCGAGATGCGTGATTGCGTTGATGTCGCGGGCAGCCGAAGGCCGCCTGTGTAGGCCTGTCAGTGAATGGTGGTTGCCGCGCCCCTATCGCCACGCAGTGGCACGCGGTGAGTTAGATATCCGTCAAGCGAGCGCGAGCGTCAACGCTGGATTTCGCGAGCTGTGACTCAGCGCAAAAACTTCAACTGTGTAAGAGCGCGATCACCTGCGTGCAAACAAACTGTCGTGCACGTGCTGCATTGTTGTGCATGCGCGCCCACTGAATGCAGCAATTGCTTGGTTGCACGCCAATGGTGCATCAACCCATCAAGACGCGTTCTGGATGCACAGCAAGGCCGAATCGCCAGATCACGGCCGATTGGCAAACACGCAGGCATCAGCATGCGGCGTATTGCACTCACAGCAGCATCCAGCGGCGCGGCGTGATTGAGCGCGCTTGCGTGGCTGATGCCTGCCACACCATCAGCAAAGAACGCGACACCTTCATCAGCGACCTGCGACAACAGCAACCAGCACTCCAGGCGTGCGTGCTGGACGTGGCTGCGCCGCACTCCCATCATTGGCGGCAGCGGCTGCTAGCCATGGTCACCTGCAGCTGCGATGTCGCATTCCCTTTGCTTTCTGGTGTTCAGACACATGTATGCACGCGTGACCACGGATGCCACGGTGTTGCTCGCCAGCGTCAACGCCGTAGAAGTTTTTATCGGCGAGGTGTCGCTGCCGTGCGCGATGATGGCCCCGCAGGTGCGGCGGGAGCGCGCGTGACGGCGGCATTTCCGCACGGTGCCAGCACCATGGCGCAAGCGGTGCGCGAGCACGATTGGGCGCTGACGCCACTCGGGCCGCCAACACAATGGCCGGCACCGCTGCGCAACGCGGTCAACCTCATCCTCAGCTCGCCCGAAAGCATGTATTTGGTGTGGGGCGAGGCGCTGACATTTTTCTACAACGACGCCTACACCCCGATCCTGGGCCCGCGCCAACGGCGTGCGTTGGGCGCGCCGTTGCGCGTGTTGTGGGCCGATGCGTGGGACGCCGTGCGTGGGCCGATCGAGGCCGCGTTTGCCGGCCACGCGTCGCGCTTCGAGGAAATGCCTATCGGCATGAATCGGCACGGCAGCCCGGAGCAGACCTGGTGGACGTTTTCGTTTTCGCCGATCTATCTGGACGATGGCCGTGTGGGCGGTGCGTTCTGCGTCACCAACGAGGTCACCGATCGCAAGCTGGCGCAGCAGCACCTGGCCGACGAACACGAACGCCTGATCCGGTTGTTCGAGCAGGCGCCGATGTTCATGGCGTTCCTCACCGGGCCGCAGCATCGGGTGGAGTTCGTCAATGATGGCTATTCGAAGCTGATCGGGCACCGCGATGTGATCGGCAAGCCGCTGGCCGAGGCATTGCCGGACGCGGCCGAGCAGGGCTACCTGCAGCCGCTGGACGAGGTGTACCGCTCCGGCCGTGCGTACACGGCCAATGCGCTTGCCTACACCATGCAGGCCGAACCGGACGGTGCAGTGGAGCGGCGCCTGCTGGATCTGGTGTATCAGCCGATCACCGGCAGCGATGGCGCGATCTCCGGCGTGTTCATCCAGGGCCTGGATATCACCGACCGCCTCAGCCTGGAACGCGCCGTGCGCGAAGCGGAGGTGCGCAACCGGCAGATCCTGGACAGCGTGATGGATTACGCCATCATCGCCACCGATCTGCAGGGCCGGGTGACGTCATGGAATGAGGGCGCGCGGCGCATCCTGGGCTGGGCCGAGGCCGACATGCTGGGCCAGACGCTGGAGCGCACCTTCACTCCCGAGGACATCGCACGCAAGCAGTTGCTGATCGAAATGGCGAGCGCGTTGGAAACAGGCAGCGGCACGGATGAGCGCTGGCATGTGCGCAGCTCCGGCGAGCGCTTCTGGGCCAACGGCTCGATGATGGTGCTGCGCGAGGAAACCGGCGCAGCCATCGGGTTCGTGAAGGTGTTGCGCGACCGCACCGCCGAGCGCCTGGCAGGCGAAGCGCTGCTCAAGAGCGAGCGCCGCCTGGATGCGCTAGTGCGTGCGTCGTCGCATGCGATCTTTTCGGCCAGTGCCGATTGGAGCGCCTTGCGCCACCGCGTGGGCAATGGCGTGCTCAGTGACGACCTGCCGGCCAATCCACGTTGGCAGCAGGAGCTGGTGCATCCGGACGATCGCGCGCAGCTGGCACAAGCCATTGCCACCGCCATCGCAAACACGGCCAGCCTGGATGTGGAGTACCGCGTCAATCTTCCCGACCAGCAGACCGGCTGGACGCAGATGCGTGCGGTGCCGCTGCTGGATGCGCACGCGCGCATCATCGAGTGGTTCGGCACCGCCACCGACATCACCGACAAGCGGCAGGCCGAGGCGCAGTTGCGCCAGCTCACCGATACCCTGGAAGAGCGCGTGCGCGAGCGCACCGCCGAGCTGTTGTTGGCCGAAGAAAAATTGCGCCAGAGCCAGAAGATGGAAGCGGTGGGGCAGCTCACCGGCGGGATGGCGCATGACTTCAATAATCTGTTGACTGCCATCAGCGTGGGGCTGGAGCTGCTGCAAACGCGCATCGCGCAAGGCCGTTACGACCGGCTGGAGCGCTACGTGGAGATGGCGCAATCCAGCGCGGCGCGTGCGGCGGCGCTGACCCAGCGCCTGCTGGCGTTTTCGCGGCGGCAAACGCTGGCGCCCACCGCGCTGGAAGTGGAAACGCTGGTGCGCGGCATGCGCGAGATCATTGCGCGCACGCTGGGACCATCGATCGCGCTGCAACTGCGTGCCGATGCGCAAGCGTGGCAGGTGCTGGTCGATGCGCCGCAGCTGGAAAACGCCTTGCTCAACCTGTGCATCAATGCACGTGACGCCATGCCCGATGGCGGTGCCCTGACCATCGCCATTACCAATGCCGAGCTGCGTGGCAGCGCCGCGCAGCAGCTGGAGCTGCCGGAAGGGCAATACGTGTGCCTGAGCGTGCAGGACACCGGCACCGGCATGAGCGAAGAGGTGATGGAAAAAGTGTTCGAGCCGTTCTTCACCACCAAGCCGATCGGGCAGGGCACCGGCCTCGGTCTGTCGATGATCTACGGGTTTACCCGGCAGTCCGGCGGGCAGGTACGCATGCATTCCGAAGCCGAGGTCGGCACCACCATGTCGCTGTACCTGCCGCGCTTTACCGGCGAACCGTTGCCCGCCGACCAGGCCGCCATCGACGCGCCCACGTTACCAACGGACGCCGACAGCAAGACCGTGTTGCTGGTGGAAGATGAAGCGCCGATCCGCATCCTGATCTGCGAAGTGCTGACCGATGCCGGTTACCGGGTCATCGACGTCGCGGACGGCAGTACCGCGGTGGAGCGCCTGCAATCGGCGGAGGTGATCGACCTGCTGGTGACCGACGTCGGCCTTACTGGCGCGCTCAATGGACGGCAGGTGGCCGATGCCGGCCGTCTGCAGCGGCCAGCGCTGCCGGTGTTGTTCGTGACCGGCTACGCAGCGAGCGCGGCCGTGGGTGCCGGGCAACTGGAAACAGGTATGGAAGTGCTGACCAAGCCATTCCTGGCCGCCGACCTGGAGCGCAGGGTTGGCCAACTGCTCGCTCGTCCCGTCAGCGGTGCAGGCTGACTGCTGCTGGCGCCGCAGTGGATTACAGCGAGGTGCGGACGGTGTCCAGCAGATCGCGCAGCGTGAACGGCTTGGTGAGCAGACGCATGCCGCTGGCCAGAAAGTCCTTGCGCGCCGATGCCGCACCTGCGAACCCGGTCATGAACACGATGGGCAAGCTCGGGTACAACACACGTGCGTTATCGGCCAGGTCGCGCCCGTTCATGCCGGGCAGGCAGATATCGGACAACAGCAAATCAAAGACCGGCAGGTTCTGCAGCTGCTGCAATGCAACTTCGGCATCCTCTGCGGCGACCACCGTGTAGCCTTCGTCACTCAGGATGTCGGTGGTCATCAGGCGGATAGCGTCGTTGTCTTCCACCAGCGGGATGCGTGCGTGTGCAGTTGCGTGATTCACCAAGAGCCTCAAAACCATCTGTCGCGGTGCAGCGATCTGCGTGCAACGCTAGGGCAGGGGCCGTGAGGGTTGCGTTGGGGCAGGTGTGACGGTGTCCAGCGGCAGCCCTGGCAGCAAGCTGAGCACTTCAGCCGGCTTCGGTGAAGGAGTGAACGCGCGTGTTAACCTGAATGGCCTAGGGACACTTCATCCAATGACCTCAACGCGTATCGCCACGGGAACAAGCGGACTCGACACCATCCTGCGTGGTGGGTTGCCGTCCAACCGGCTGTACCTGCTCGAAGGCCAGCCAGGCTCGGGCAAGACCACGCTGGCGCTGCAGTTCCTGCTGGAAGGCGCGTGCAAGGGCGAGAGTTGCCTGTACATCACCTTGTCCGAAACGCTGGATGAGCTGCAGGAAGTTGCGCAGTCGCACGGCTGGTCGCTGGATGCGTTGCATATTTTCGAGCTGGCATCGGCCGAAGCGTTTCTGGGCGACGGGCGGCAGCAATCCATCCTGCACCCGTGGGAACTGGAACTGGATGGCACCGTCAAGCTCATCCAGGCCGAGGTGGACCGGGTCAAGCCGCAGCGCGTGGTGTTCGACTCGTTGTCCGAATTGCGCCTGCTGGCGCAGGACTCGCTGCGCTACCGTCGCCAGGTGCTGGCGCTCAAGCAGTTCTTTGCGCCGCGCAACATCACCGTGCTGCTGGTGGACGATCTGACCGGCACCAGCGAGGGACGCGATTCGCATCTGCATAGCCTGTGTCATGGCGTGGTATCGCTGGAGCGGTTGACGCTGGATTTCGGCGCCGCACGTCGGCGCATGCAGGTGCAGAAATTGCGCGGCGTGGATTTCATTGCCGGCTATCACGACCTGTCGATCCTGCGTGGCGGCCTGCGGATCTACCCGCGCCTGATCGCCTCCGACCACCATGTCACCTTCATCGGCGAGGCAGTCTCCAGCGGGGTGCAGGAAGTCGACGATCTGCTGCACGGCGGGCCGTTGCGTGGCACCAGTACCTTGCTCACCGGCCCGGCCGGCAGTGGCAAGACCAATGTCGCCCTGCAATACGTCGCTGCGGCGTGTGCGCGTGGCGAGCACTGCTGCATCTTCGAATTCGACGAGCGCACCGGCACCTTGCTGGCGCGCGCCGAATCACTGGGGCTGGATCTGCGCCGGCATCTGGAGTCGGGGATGCTGGAACTGCTTCAGATGGATCCGGCCGAGCTGTCGCCGGGCGAGTTCGCCTGGCAGGTGCGCGCCGGCGTGGAGCAGCGCAACTGCCGCCTGCTGGTGATCGACAGCCTCAACGGCTATCTGTCGTCGATGCCGCAGGAAAAGCAGCTGATGCTGCAGATGCACGAGCTGCTGTCGTATCTGAACCAGAGCGGCGTGACCACGTTCCTGATCAATCCGCAGCATGGTCTGGTGGGCACGATGTCCACCGGCAACCTCAACATCTCCTACATGGCCGACACCGTCATCCTGTTCCGCTTCTTCGAAGCACAGGGCCGCATCCGCAAGGCGCTGTCGGTGATCAAGAACCGCAGCGGTGCGCACGAAGATGCCATCCGCGAGCTGCGCATCGGTAATTCGGGCATTCGCCTGAGCGCGCCGCTCAACGACTTCCACGGCGTGCTGACCGGGACGCCGCATTTCATCGGTGACGAGGCGCCGCTGCTGGGCAACGATCTTGCGCGGCGTTGAGGCCCCCGGCGGCACGGTCCACATCGTGGCGCCATTTGGCCGTGATGCGGAGAGCATTGCGGTCATCCTGGATCGTCAGGACCTGTCGGTGTGCATCCATGATTCGCTCGCGCAGATGGCGCGGCAGCTGGACGACTCCGCCGGCGTAGTGGTGCTGACCGAAGAAGCGGTGGCCGGTGATGTGGAGGCCTTGACCGCCGCGCTGCAGGCGCAGCCGCCATGGTCGGACATTCCGTTCGTGCTGCTGCGCTCCTCGCGCGGGGCCTATTACAACCGGCACACCACGCTGCCGGCGGCGGCGATCAACGTCATCGAGCTGGAACGCCCGTTGGGTGCGGTGTCGTTGCAGAGTGCTATTTCCACGGCGCTGCGCTCGCGTCAGAAGCAATTCGTCATCCGCGACCAGATGGCGCAGCTGGCCGAAAGCCAGGCGGCGCTGGCGCTGAGCGAAGCCGAGCTGCGCCGCGTCACCGATGCGCTGCCGGTACTGATCGCCTTCATCGACAAACACCTGATCTACCGCTTCGCCAACCAGGCCTATGAAGTGTGGATCGGGCAGTCGCCCGCCGCTGTGGTGGGGCGGTCGCTGGACGAGGTGATGGGGCCGGCGCTGGTGCGCCAGCGGCGCGGCTGGATCGATGCCGCCCTTGCCGGGAAGGCGCTCACCGTGGAGGTGAGCTGGCCGCACGCAGACGGCCGCCGCCGCGATGCGGAGATCCGCTACCTGCCACGCTTCGATGCGCATGGCGAGGTGGACGGCTTTCATGTGTTCGCCACCGACGTGACCGCGCGCACTGTGGCGATGGAGTCGATCCAGCAGCAGGCCACGCTGCTCGAAGCCAAGGTGGCCGAACGCACCGCCGAGCTGGAGCAGCAGATGCAGGCGCGCGAAAGCAGCGAAGCGGCATTGCGCCAGGCACAGAAGATGGAAGCGGTGGGCCAGCTCACCGGCGGCATCGCGCACGATTTCAACAACATGCTCACCGGCATTCTCTCGGCACTGGATCTGGCGCGGCTACGCATCGACCAGGGCCGCAGCGAAGGGCTGGGCCGGTTCCTGGATGTGGCCTCGGCCTCGGCGCTGCGCGCTGCAGCGTTGACCCAGCGGCTGCTGGCGTTTTCGCGCCGGCAATCGCTGGAGGCCCGGCATCTGCACGTCAATGATCTGGTGGTGTCGCTGCAGGAATTGCTGGCGCGCACGCTGGGCGAATCGGTACAGCTGGTGACCGACCTGCAGGCGGACATGCCGGCGGCGTACGTGGATGAGAACCAGCTGGAAAGCGCCTTGCTCAACCTGGCGATCAACGCGCGCGACGCCATGCCCGATGGCGGCCAGCTGCGCATCGCCACCCGGCATCTGACTGTCACCGACGCGCCGTTGCTGCTCGGCCGCGGCATCACGCTGGCGGTCGGCGGCTATGCGGTGGTGTCGGTCACCGACAGCGGGACCGGCATGACCCCGGACGTGCTGGAGCGGGTGTTCGAGCCGTTCTACACCACCAAGCCGATCGGCCAGGGCACCGGCCTGGGCATGTCGATGATCTATGGCTTCATGCAGCAGTCCAACGGCCAGGTGTGGGTGGAATCGGAACCGGGCGCGGGGACCACCGTGAGCCTGTATCTGCCCTCCGGCGTCAACGTGCACGATGCGCGCCCGGCCGTGCTGCCCAGCAGCGTGGTCGCCGGGCAGGGCCAGCAGGTGCTGGTGGTCGAAGACGATGCACAGGTGCGGCTGCTGGTCACCGAATTACTGCAGGAGCTCGGCTACCAGGCCGAAGTGGTGGCCGATGCCGATGCGGCATTGCCGATCCTGGCCTCACCGCAGCGCATCGATCTGCTGGTCACCGATGTCGGCTTGCCTGGCCTCAACGGCCGCCAGCTGGCAGAGATCGCACGCCAGTCGCGTCGCGATCTGCCGGTGATCTTCATGACCGGCTATGCGGAAACCGCGCGCGATCGCGGCGAATTCCTGGGCGAGGGCATGAGCATGATCGCCAAGCCATTTACGCTGGGCGAGTTCAGCGGCAAGTTGCACGAAGTGCTGGGGCCTTCCGCGTAACGCTGCGCGTGCGTCGCTGCAGCCACGCGCTGCAGGCGATCAACGCGTGGCTGCCTTCGATTGCCGCGCGCTGGCCAGCGATTGCGCCACCGCGATCTTGTCGGCAACGGCCTGTTGCATCGGCGAGCCGGTGTCCAGCAACCCATGCAGATGCTGCCAGTGGTCGGTGGCCGCGGCGTAGTCGTGTTGCTGGAAATCACTGATGCCCAGCAGCCACAGGCCGCGCTGGTTGTCCGGCTCGGCGGCAACCACCTGCTGCAAGCGTGCCCGCGAGGACGCGTCGATGGCGAAGTCTGCGCGCGTGGCCATGTCCGAGGCCACCCAGCCCACGATGGCCGCGCTGTTGTCCGGTGCCAGCTGCAACGCCTGCGCATACGCATCGCGTGCCTCGGCAGGGCGGTTTTCCTGCTCGTGCGCCTTGGCCTGCTGCATCCAGCTGGTGAGCGCCTGTAGCGCGGCGGCCTGTTGCGCGTCCGGTGTTGGCGTTGCCTCCACCGCAGCAGTCATGCCTGACGCAGACGCTGCACTACCGGGCTGTGCGAGGGCGCTTGCAGCCGCACGCTGTGGTTGCACGGCCACCATTGCATTGGGCGTGCCGACCAGGCGATACAGCCCCGCCGTGCCCAGTGGCAGGCCCAGCATCAGCAGCAACGGCAGCGCATGCCGCGCGCTGCCGTTGCGCTGCGCATGCTGGCGTACCGGCATCACCAGCAGCGCCGTGGCGCCCGCCACCATCGCTGTGCTTGCGAGATAAAACCCCATCATCACCAGTCTTCCTCGGTCTGTGGCGCCACCGGGGTGCCGGCACGCGCACGTTTGCGCACGGTGTGCAGGACCACGGCCGCGCCTGCGCCCAATATCAGCAACGGCCCGAACCATAGCAGCCAGGTGCCGCGCTTGACCGGTGGGTCGTACAACACGAAATCCGAATAGCGCTCCACCATGTACTGCTTGATCTGCGCATCGCTACGGCCGGCCTGAAGTTGCGCGAACACCTGGTGGCGCAGGTCGCGGGCCAGGTCTGCATTGGAGTCGGCCAGGTTCTCGTTCTGGCAGACCAGGCAACGCAGCTGCGCGGTCAATTGCTGGAAGCGTGTTTCTTCGTTGCGGTCCTTGAACGGCAACGGGTCCACCGCCTGGGCGGCCAACGGCGGGGCCAGCAGCATGCCCAGCAGCAGCGCCAGCAGCAGGCGCGCGATGCGTTGCCGTAGGCTCACGGTGCGCCTTGGGACAAGCCCGCAATCGCCGGCATCAACTCGTTGCGGATGACCTCCGGCGTCAGCACGCCAATGTGCTTGTAGCGAATCATTCCGTGCGCATCGATCAGGAAACTTTCCGGCGCGCCATACACGCCGAAGTCGATCGCGGTCTGGCCGGGCTCATCGGCAATCACCATGCCATAGGGATTGCCATGCTGCGCGAGCCAGGCGTTGGCATCGGCCGGCGCGTCCTTGTAGTTGTAGCCGATCAACGCCACGCCGAGCGTGCGGCCGTGCGCCATCAGCACCGGATGCTCCTGCGCGCAGGCGGCGCACCAGCTGCCGAAGACATTCAGCACGTAGGGCTTGCCCAGCAATTGATCGCGGGTGACCTGCTGCTGCGGTTGATCCAGCAGCGGCAGCGAGAACGCCGGCGCCGGCTTGCCGATCAGTGGCGAGGGAACATCGCGCGGATTGTGCTGCATCGTCCAGTAGATGCCGAAGCCGAACAGCGCGGCCAGCGCCAGAAAGCCCAACAGGGGCAGGAGGCGGTTCACAGGTGCGACTCTCCGGCAACGGCGAGGGGAGTGGGGGCGATGGGAGCAGGCGACGACACCGCGGCAACCGCAGGTACCGGTGCGCGGAAGCGCCGCGCGCAGGCGCTGACGAACCCGCCCAGCATCATCAACAGCCCGCCGGCCCAGATCCAGCGGATCAACGGCTTGTAGTACAGCCGCAGCGTCCAGTCGTTTTCGATATGCTGATCGTCCAGCGGCTCGCCCAGCGCCACGTAGAGGTCGCGGGTGGCGCCGGCGTCGATCGCCGATTCGGTCTGGATGCGCTCACTGCTGTACAGGCGTTTTTGCGGATGCAAGGTAGCCACCGGCGCACCATCACGGCTGACCTGCACGCTGCCTTGTTCGGCTTTCCAGTTGGGCCCATCCACCAGCTGCACGCCATCGAAGCGGAAGCTGTAGCCGGCGATCTCCGCGCTCTGGCCGGGCGCCAGCCGCACGTCGCGTTCCACCGACAGGCTGTCGGACACCAGCACGCCGGCCACGAACACCGCCACACCGGCGTGCGCCAGCAACATGCCGGCCATCTCGGCAGGAAAGCGCCGCCCGCGCGGCATCTCGCGCCAGCGCTTGTGCATGTACAACGCGGTGCCGGCAGCCACCCAGGCGGCCGCACCGATGCCGGCAATGGCCTTCGCCTGGCCCTCGGCGAACACGCTGGCGACCAGCGCGCAGGCGATGGCGGCAATGCCCGCACGCGCGCCCAGCGACAGCAGCGGTGCCATCTCTGCCTTGCCCCAGCGCAGGTACGGGCCGAATGGCATTAACAGCACCACCGGCGCCATCAGCAATGGAAACAGCAGGCCGAAATAGGGCGGTCCCACCGACACCTTGCCCAGGCCGAACGCATCGGCCACCAGCGGGAACAAGGTGCCCAGCAACACCATCGCCGCGGCCACGGTGAGCAGTAGGTTGCCGACCAGGATCGCGGTCTCGCGCGAGGCCGCTGCGAACGGTTTGCCGGTGGCGATCTTGGGCGCGCGCAGCGCATACAGCAGCAGCGAGCCGCCCACCACCGCCACCAGGAAAATCAGGATGTACAGCCCGCGCCGTGGGTCGGCGGCAAACGCATGCACCGAGGTGAGCACGCCCGAGCGCACCAGGAAGGTGCCCAGCAACGACAACGAAAACGCCAGGATCGACAGCAGGATGGTCCAGGCACGCAGGCTGCCGCGTTTTTCGGTCACCGCCTGGGTGTGGATCAGCGCGGTGCCCACCAGCCACGGCATGAAACTGGCGTTTTCCACCGGGTCCCAGAACCACCAGCCGCCCCAGCCCAGTTCCGCATACGCCCACCAGCTGCCGGCCACGATGCCGGCGGTGAGGCAGGCCCAGGCGACGTTGGTCCACGGCCGTGCCCAGCGCACCCAGGCCTGTTCGAGTTCGCCGCCCAGCAGTGCGGCTACCGCGAACGCGAATGCCACCGAGAAGCCGACATAACCGGTGTAGAGCACCGGTGGGTGGAAGGTCATGCCCGGGTCCTGCAGCACCGGATTGAGTTCCCTGCCGTCGAGCGGAATCGGCGACAGCCGCCCGAACGGATTGGAGGTCAGCAGGATGAAGGCCAGAAAGCCCACGGATACCAGTCCCAGCACCGCCAGCACGCGTGCGGCGAAGTGCTGCGGCAGGTGCCGGCTGCAGGCGGCCAGCAGCACCGTCCAGGTGGACAGGATCGCGATCCACAGCAGCAGCGAACCTTCGTGCGCGCCCCACACCGCGGCGATGCGGTAATACCAGGGCAGGGCGATGTTGGCGTTGTCGGCGACATAGCGCACCGAAAAATCCAGCGACAGCAGCGACCAGGCCAGCAGGCCGAAGGCCAGCCACACGAACACCGCCTGGCCGGCAGCGGCAGGCCGCGCGACCGCCATCAGCGCGGTGTTGCCGCGCCAGGCACCGATCAGCGGCAACACGCCCTGCGCCAGCGACAACAGCAACGCCAAAATCAGCGCGATCTGGCCAAGTTCAGGCGTCATGGGCGTGGCGCTGCGGGCAACGGGAGAGAGTCATCTGGATCCGGAGTGATGGAGCGGTGGCGCGGGTCAGCGCACACCGCTCAACGGGGCCGCGGCCGCTGGGATCGGCTTGCCGACATGGCCTTCGGCCATCGCGTCCTTGAGTTCCTTCGGCATGTAGGTTTCGTCGTGCTTGGCCAGCACTTCGTTGGCGACAAAGCGCCCGGCCTGCATGCGGCCGTTGGCGATCACCGACTGGTTGTCGCGGAACAGGTCCGGCAGGATGCCGGTGTATTCCACCTGCGTGGCGGCGTGCTTGTCGATCACGGTGAAGGTGACGGTGAGGCTGTCGGTGGCACGCTGGATCGAGCCGGCCTTGACCATGCCGCCAAGGCGGAACTGCTGGTAGCCGGCCGCCGCGCCCGCATCCACCTGGCTGGGCGTGAACAGGTAGCTCATGTTCCGCTGCAGGGCGAGCACGATCAGTGTCACCGCCAGCGCCGCCGCCGCCAGCACGCCGATCACCAGCCAAAGGCGTTGTTTTCGGGTGGCGTTCATGCGTCGCGCTCCAGCACCGGCACCGGCTGCTCGCGCGGCCGGCGCGGTGCCTGCCGCTGCAGCTGTCCGCGCAGTTGCGCGGGCAAGCGCTGCCGGCGCAGCCACGGGGCGATCAGGTCGGCCAGCAGCACCAGCACGAACAAGGCATACGCGGTCCACACGTAGGCGCCGTAGCCGCCCATGGCGAGAAAGGCGCTCATGCGGTGCGCTCGGTCAAGACGATGCGGCGTGCCCAGTCCTTGCCGCTTTCCAGCGCAAGCAGGTCCACCCGCACGCGGCCGAACAGGCTGGCCACGTAATACAGCTTGGTCGCCACCAGCATCAGCAGCAGCGGCCACAGCATGTCCGCGCCCATCTTGGAGGGGCCGAGCAGGCGCACCGTGGAGCCCTGGTGCAGCGTGTTCCACCACACCACCGAGTAATGCACGATCGGCAGGTTCACCAGGCCGACCAGCGCCAGCAGCCCGGCCGCACGCATCGCCTGGCGGCGGTCTTCCACCGCGTGGTACAGGCCCAGCACGCCCAGGTACAGAAACAGCAGCAACAGTTCGGAGGTGAGCCGGGCATCCCAGGTCCACCAGGTACCCCACATCGGCTTGCCCCACAGCGAGCCGGTGCACAGGGTGATCAAGGTGAAGGCGGCACCGATCGGTGCCGAGGCCATGGTGACCACTTCGGCCAGCTTGATCCGCCAGATCAGCGCAATGAACGCCGACACGCCCATCGCCGCGTAGATGAAAAGGCTCATCCAGGCGCTGGGCACGTGGATGAAAATGATGCGGTAGGCGTCGTGCTGCTGGTAATCCGGCGGCGCCAGTACCAGCCCGCCGTAGGCAGCCACCGTAGCCAGCAGCAGTGCCAGGCCCAGCGCCCACGGGCGCACCACACCGGCGAACCGGTAAAAGGTGGGCGGCGAGCTGAGCTTGTGCAGCCACAGGGGAATCCACTTGGCCATGCGCGTCGTCAGTTGGAGTGTTTGGAAAGCGCCAGCGCGTCGACCGCGGCGCCGGCGTTGACCTGCAACTGGCCATCGGAGACCTTGCTGGTGCGCTGCATGAGCGCACGCAAGGCGTTGGCGTCCATCGATGGCGACAGCGACAACAGCAACGCGGCCATGCCGCTGACATGCGCGGTGGCCATCGACGAGCCGGAGGTGAAGTCGTAACGGCCGTTCGGCTGGGTGGTCAGGATGTCCTTGCCCGGTGCGCTGAGCACGCCGGGCAGGGCGGCCGTGGCGCTGCTGCTGCGCACTACCAGCACGCCCGGTACATCGTTGGGAAAGCCGTCCAGGCGCCCGTTCGGCGGCATGGCTGCGACCACGATGCGGCCCTGGTCGACCAGGTGGGTGAGCATCCTGCGCAGCAACGGGTCGGCCGGGCCGCCCAGGCTCAAATTGACCACGCGCGCAGAGCTGTTGTTGATCGCCGCCAGCGCCTTGGCCAGGGTGAACGAATTACAGCGGGCGGTGCTGCCGGTGCTGCCGGCGCTGGGGGCATACCAGCAGGCCTTGTAGATGCTCAGCATGGCCCGCGGCGCCATGCCGACGATGCCCTGATGGTTGTTGCTGCCGGCGGCGATGATGCCGGCCACTTCGGTGCCGTGCGAATCGGTGCTGGTGGTGACCGGGGTGTCGTCCACCAGGTCGTGCACCTCGCGGATGCGTGACTTCAGATCCGGGTGGCTGGTGTCCACGCCGGTGTCGACCACGGCCACCGTCACGCCGCGGCCCTGGGTGATGGCCTGCGCACTTGCCGCATCGGTGGCGATGAAGCCGCGTTGCAGGTCCACGTACGGGTCGTTGTAGCCGGTCAGGGCGCCGGTCTTTTCCGAGGCATCGGTGGAAAACACCGAAAATTCCTGCACCGGTTGCACCAGTTCCACGCCGTCGTCGTCGGACAGCGCCTTGATCAATTCGTCGCGCGAGACACCGGCCGGCGGGTGCAGCACCGCGCAATACAGGCCCAGCGAGGTGATCGGCCAGGCCGAGACTTCGCGTAACTGGTAGCGCTGCTTCAGCGCTTCCATGCGGGCGGCCGCATGCTGGCCGGCGCCGTAGTAGCTGGAGGCATATCCGATCAGGCTGGAGCCGGCGCGCGCCGGCGGCGCGGTGAGCGGGTTGGCCACTGCCAGCAGGATGTCGCGGCTGCTGTCTGGCACCTTTGCGTCGGCGTCCGCTTTCTCTGCCTCGGCAGCCGCGGCGACGGCCTGCGGATCGGCCGCCTGCGCGCACACGGGGGCGGTGAGGCTCAGCAGCGCCGCCAGCACACCGATGGCCCAGGGCGTGGTCATGGCGCGGACACGATCTCGGCCAGCCGGATGCCCGGGGTGGCGCGCAGCTGCTGCACGGTCTGTTGCGATGGCGCCGGCGGCTGTGCGGCCGGTACCACGGTGTAGGCGCCCATTTCGTTGGGGCCCCCCACCACCTGCAACTGCTGTGCATGCAGCAGGCGATCCCAGTCGGCGACGGTGAGGCCGGCATCCGGTACCACCCGGATCGCGCCCTTCGGCACCGGCAAGGCAGTGGCGCTGCTGAGCGTGCGGTAGTCGTGCACGGGCGCCGGCGCAGCCAGCTTGACGCCCATGACGCCCAGGCCGACTGCCTGCACCAGGGCGGCGGCGGCCAGCGCACGCACCGTCCAGCTACCGGAGCGGCGGGCGGGCGGTGCGCGTGCCGGGACCGGCACCTGTTCGGGCGCATCGATCTTGCCGAGCAGCCGCAGCAGGCCGGCATTGGCATCCAGCTTGACCGCGCAGGGCAGGGCCAGCGCCTGGCGCAGGCGGCTCTGCTGGGCGAACTCGGCGCTGCACGACGGGCACTTGGCCACGTGTGCGATCAGCCAGGTGTTCTCTTCTTCGCTGGCGCTGTCCAGCAGAACGGCGGGCATCAACTCCCAGGCGTGCGAGCATTCCTTGCCCGGCGCGATGAAGAACGTCTTCATTGCATGGTCTCCGTAGATGGCGCGCTGCCGGCCAGGCCGGGCAGCACATTGCGTAATTTGACCCGCGCATGGAACAGCCGGGCTTTGATCGTGCCCACCGGGCACTGCATGATTTCGGCGACTTCTTCCAGCTTGTGGCCGACGCCGTAAACCAGTTCGATCACCAGCCGCTGGTCTGGCGACAACCGTTCCATGCCTTTGTCGAGCCAGTCGCGCAGTTCGCGGTCGTCGTTGTCGTCGGTACTGGGAGCGTGGTCTTCGACCGTGGCGGTGTCGTCGATGGCCTCGCCGTCGTGCTGGCGCAGGCACTTCAAGCCGCAGCGGTAGGCGATGCCCATGATCCAGGTCGACACCTGCGAATCGCCGCGGAAGTCGCCGGCTTTTTGCCAGGCGATCCAGAAGCAGTCGTTGATCGCTTCTTCGATGATGTCCGGGCGCCGGGTCAGGCGCGACAGGAAGCGACAGAGCCGCCCGTGATAGGCGGTGTACATGGTCGCCAGGGCGTCACGGTCGCCCGCAGCCATGCGGCGCAGCAGCATGCGGTCGGTCGCGTCACCCAGGGTATCGGTGTCAGTCATCGAAGAGGCGCTGCAAAGGTTATCGGTCAGTGCCCATCACCGGGCAAAAGGTTGCGTCTGGATCAGAACGACTTGGAGACGCTGCTCAGCCAGGGGGTTTCGCCCGGTCCGCCCTGCATGCGCGGGGTGTTGTTGCTGGTGATCACGCGCTCCAGCTTCAACGCCCAGCCGGCACGGCTCCAGCACAGCCCCACCTGTCCGTATTGATAGCGGCCGGCTTCGCTGGCGCCGTAGGCCATTGCCGGAAATCGCGACGACCCCGCGCCCAGCACCAGGCTGACATCGTGACGCAGCGGCACATTGGCGGTGACGTCGACCGCCACATTCCACGGCGACTGGTCGGCGCGCGGGAAGTTGAAGACCGAGACCGAAAAGGTGAGCACATCGCGGTAGGACCAGGCCAGGCTGCCTTCCTGACGGTCGAAGGTGCGCGTGGCCTGGTTGGTCGGGTAGCCGTAATACAGTGCGCTGGCCTGCATCTGCCAGCGATCGCCCAGCATCCAGGCGCGCCCGATCTGGGCGGTGACCGCCACCGGGTCGCTCAATGACGGCGACTGCAGCGCGCCGGACACCGAGACCGACCACCCGGGCGAGGGCAGCCAATAGCCGGCCATCTGCAGGGTGGCCTTGTCCGGCGCGATCGAGATGCCGCGGTCGATCAGGCTGGAGGAGGCCGAAACAGCGCCGCCGACATCGTCAGCCAGGGCGTGGCTACACGGCCCAAGCGTGAGCGCCAGAGCGAGCCATAGGCCGTGGCTGCGGACGCAGTGGCAGGCGGGCCACGGGTGGCCTGCGTTTCGAAAGAACGTCGAAACGCCGCGGTGCAGGCGGGCAGGCGGGGTCAGCATGGCCCATAGCTGCCCGCTGCCATGCTCAAATGGGCATAGCAGGGCGGGCGATCGGCGCTGGCGATGAAGGCGTGCGGCAACGGTAGGTGTCTACGGTGAACGGTGGGCGATACTGCCCGGTCGGGCCAGGTGCAGCCGCGTCGGCAACAGCGGTTCCGTTCGTATACGCGAACAAATCACTGCCGACAACGCAGCTGGCCCAGGGCAGTCAGGCGCCGTGCACCGCGCCTGACCGTACGCTGCCGGTCATGCCCAGCCTCATTTGAGGCTGTTGAGATAGACGATGAGTGCGTCCAACTCCTTGGGATCATCCAGGCCTTCGTACTTCATCTTGGTGCCGGGCAGCGCCTTGGACGAAGACTGCGACAGGTAGGTCTTCAGTTGTGCCGGCGTCCACTGCCACTTGCTGTTCTTGAGCGCGTCGGAGTAGTTGCTGTAGTCCGGCAGGCTAGCCGCCTGGCGGTTGCCAATGCCGAACATGGACGGGCCTTTCTTGTTCTTGCCTTGCGTTGCGCTGTGGCATTCGGCGCATTCGGCCATGAAGGTGTCCTTGCCCGCACCGTCGGCGGCACGCGCCGGCGGTGCCAGGGTGGCGCCGGCCAATAGCAGGCCGGCGAGCGGGGCGCACAACAGGGTCTTGTGGAATGGATGCATGGGGGTCCGTCGGAATACGTGCAGCGATGGGGATCAGAACGCCAGGTTCACCGACAGCGAGAAGCTGTCCAGATCGCGCGGGTTGGTGATCGGGGGGCCACGGAACACGTTGGAGGTGCTGCCGTTGAACTTGTCGAAGCGGAACCAGCCGGCCGACACGCGCAGGTTGGCGTTGGTGGTGTAAGTGCCTTCGCGGCCGAACGGGCTCCAATACACCAGGATCAGATTGCTGGTGGTGTCGGGAATGCCGACCGGCGAATAGCGCGCCGCATCGAAGGAGCCGGTGTTGATCATGTGCGCGGCCAGCACGCCGTAGGTCTGCTTGAACGCGTAGTTCATGCTGAGGGTCTGGTCACGCACGCTGCCGCGATCCAGCGGGCCCATGCTTGGGTCCGAGGACACCAGCGGGCTGCCGTACTTGCGGCGCTCGTAGATGTTGACGTAGGCCAGCGACATGGTGTGTTCGCGGGTGCCGAGGAACTGATAGGTCAGGTCGTAACCCAGGTCGGTGAGGTCGTCGCTGGGCCCGTTGCGCGGCCGCTGGCGGCGCGTGTTCAACGCGGTCATGCCGATCGAGAAGAACTGCCGCTTCATGTCCTTCATGTAGGCCACGCGTGCGTAGCTGGTGTCGCTGAGCCTGCCGGGGTCGCCGTTGATCGGCCAGCCCAGGCGGTCCTGCGTGTCGGTGGAAAGCGCCTTGTAGGTGCCCACTTCGCCGTACCAGTTGCGGTCGTACAGCCCGTAAACGCTGGCGCCGATCACGCGGTTGGACAGTGCGGAGGAGCTGAGCATCGTGGAGGCGCCGCCATTGGAGGCCGGTGTCAGCGTCGAGGCATTCGGCAGCACGTGGATCGGGTCGGAAATGCCTGGGTTGTTATTGACGCTGACGCCGAGCATCGCGTCCTTGCCCGCCATCTGGAACGGCTTGCTGACAAAGCGCAGATCTACATCGTCCAGGCGCGTGTCGAAGGTGGCGTTGCCGCTGTTGTTGGAGCGGATCTTCGAATAACCGCCGATATTGTCGTTGACCCGGCCGGCCAGATACAGATCGGCCTGGGTGAGACGCGCGGTGCTGTCGCCGCGGCTGGGATTGGTGCGGGCCCAGGTGAGCTGGCCGGAGGCCGGGATCTTGGTGCCGTTGCCGTCGGTGTCGGTGAAGCCGCCCAGCTTGAAGCGCATGCCGTAGGGCGTGAGCGAGGGACCGTAGGAGCCGATGTGGCAGTCTGCGCACGACGAACCGGTTTGCCGCGCGAACGAGGGAATGGCCTGGGCCTGGGTGCTGGCAAGCAGCAGCAACGGGCCGGACACGCACAACATGGAGGTCAGCGACGCCGTGCGTGCGGCATGGGTGCGGCGGGGAGCGGGCAGTGTGGAAGGCATGGGAAGTCCTTGTTCGGCGGTGCGGGAGCGGGCGAGGGCGGGCAGCAGGAAGCGGGTCATCGGTGATGTTTGCCGGGCAGCACGCGATGCAGCAGGCCATCGCGCAACACCAGGTGGTGCACGAGTGCGGCAACGATATGCACCGTGACTAATGCGAGCAGTGCCCAGGCCGCATTCAAGTGCCAGGTGCCGAGGGTGTCGGCCAGGTCCTCATCCGCAGCGACCAGGTTTGGCAGCGTTATCCCGAACAGATAGACCGTTTTGCCGTAAGCGTTGCTCAGCGACCAGCCGATCAGCGGCAGCGCAAGCATCAGCGCGTACATCGCCACATGCGTGCCACCGGCAGCCAGGCGCATGATCAGCGGCGAGGGCGGGCCGGGCGGCAAGGCGCGCAAGCGCAGACGCAGGCTGACGCGTAAGACGAAGAGCAGCAGCACCATCAGGCCGAAGTGGCGGTGGCCTTCCAGCAACCACTGCCGCAGGGCGCGGCCCTCCAGTTCGGCGCGCAGCAGGATCAGGCTGGCGGCCATCACCAGGCACAGCACCGTCAGCCAGTGCAGGACACGCATGGAGCGGGGCAGGGGAACCACGCGCGGCGCGGTGGTCGCCGACGGCGGCGGCAGTGCGTCGGCGCCGTTACTGGCGGACATGTCAGGGGCATGCCGGGGGGCATTCATCGGGTTGGGGTCCTCTTCGGAGGTGGTCGTTGGATCCGGTAATGCGATGCGTCGCCGGGCCTGCGCTCCCCACGCCGGCCATGACAGCCAGGTGAACGTGCACGGATATGTGCGGCGATGCCGACGAAAGGTTGCATCGCCGTGAAATCGCACCGCCGGTGCGTCGTGCATGGGCGTGTGCGCAATGAGATGGGCGTGCCTGTCTGGCGTGTGCGTATGGCTTGACGGGCCGCAACCTTTCGCACATCCGGACGCACTCAGGCATGTCGCACTACGTGCAGTCAGCGGTTACGCCCCCGGAACATGGCCATCGAACGCATCCAGTTGCATACGCACGGCGACGACCGCGGGCTGCTCATTTCATTGGAGCAGCAGCGCAACGTCCCGTTCGAGATCCGTCGCGTGTACTACATCTTCGGTACGCGCCAGGGCGTGCATCGCGGCCAGCATGCGCACCGCCAGCTCAACCAATTGGCAGTTGCCCTGCATGGGTCGGTGACGCTGCTGCTGGATGAAGGCCAGGGCCAGGGCCCGGAAGAAGTGGTGCTGGACGACCCGTCGCAGGGCGTACTGCTCGGGCGCATGGTGTGGCGCGACCTGCACCAGTTCAGCGAGGACTGCGTGTTGATGGTGCTGGCCGACCAGTACTACGACCCGGGCGACTACATCCTGGACTACGACGAATTCCTCACCGAAGCCCGCGGCGTCAGCCGGCTGGAGGCATGAGCATGCGCAAGCCGTTGGTCATCATCGGGGCGGGCGAGTTTGCGCAGATCGCTGGCCGCATTGGTCGTAGTCGCAGTGCACGTCGTTGCGAGCGCGTCATTGGGCCTGCGTTCGTGAATTTGAGTGCGTGCCTGTCTGAGCAGACATGCGTTGGAACATTCAGTCAATGACGCTCCCTGAAATTCCCTTTCTGGATTTGCGTGCCGTCAACGCGCGTTACGCGGATGCGCTCAAGGCCGCCGCTGCGCGGGTGATCGATTCGGGCTGGTATGTGCTTGGCCAGGAGTTGGCGGCGTTCGAAGAGGAGTTCGCCAGCTACTGCGGCGTGCAGCAGGCGGTGGGGGTGGGGAACGGGCTGGACGCGTTGTCGCTGATCCTGCGCGCTTACCGCGAATTGGGCGTGTTGCGCGAGGGCGATGAGGTGATCGTGCCGGCCAATACGTTCATTGCGACGTTCCTGGCGATCAGCCACAACCATCTGGTGCTGGTGCCGGTGGAGCCGGATCCGCAGACCTTCAACGTGGACCCGTGCAGGGTGGAGCGCGCCATCGGGCCGCGCACACGCGCCATTCTGGCCGTGCATCTGTACGGACAGCTTGCCGACATGCCGGCACTGCAGACGTTGGCGCACCGCTATGGCTTGCTGCTCATCGAAGACGCCGCGCAAGCGCATGGCGCAAGCCGCGACGGTGTGCGTGCGGGCGCGTTCGGCGATGCGGCGGCGTTCAGTTTTTTTCCCACCAAGAACCTTGGTGCGCTGGGCGACGGCGGTGCGGTAGTGACCTCCGACCCGCGCCTGGCCGAGCGCGTGCGCGCGCTGCGCAACTATGGCTCGGAGGTGAAATACCAGCATCTGTTCCAGGGGGTCAATTCGCGCCTGGATGAGCTGCAGGCGGCCTTCTTGCGGGTCAAGTTGGGCTATCTGGATGAGGAGGCTGCACAGCGCCGCGCAGTGGCCCAGCGTTACCTGCAAGAGATCGATCACCCCTGGATCACGTTGCCCCCGGTGGCGCATGCCGAGCAGCATGTCTGGCATCTGTTCGTGGTGCGTAGCCAGCGCCGCGATGCCTTGCAAAGCCATCTGCAGCACCTCGGTATCCAGACCCAGATCCATTACCCGGTGCCGCCGCATCTGCAGCCGGCCTATGCCATGCTGGGCGATACCTGCCTGCCGATCAGCGAGCAGCTGCATCGCGAAGTGCTGAGCCTGCCGATGAGCCCGGCGCTGGACGACGCGGCAGTCAGCCGCGTCATCACCGCCTGCCAAGTGTTCGGTAGCGCACCGTGAATCTGGTGCGCAGCAGCGCCTATACCGGCGTTGCGACGCTGGCCAAGCTGCTGGCGGCGCTGGTGGTGATCAAGTTGGTGGCGGTGTTTGCCGGGCCGCAGGGAGTTGGCCGGCTGGGGCAGTTCCTGGCCCTGATGTCGGTGCTGGCGGTGCTGGCCGGTGGCGGCATCAGTACCGGCATCGTCAAGTATGTGGCGCAGTACCGCAGCGATGCACTTGCACTGCAACGACTATTGAGCGCAGCACTCGGCTACGCCTGTAGTGCGGCGTGCGTGATGGCAGTGCTGGCGCTGGTCTTCAGCGACGTGCTCGCCGAACGGTTGTTGGGCGATGCGCAGGCGCGTTGGCTGATCTGTGTGCTGGCGGTGGCGCAGATCGGCATCGCGCTGGTCAACTACATCCTGGCGATCATCAATGGCTTCATGGACGTACGCCGGCTCGCCATCGTGCAGGTGAGCGGGGCGGTGCTGAGTGTTGCCCTGGTCGCCTGGCTGGGCAGCGGGTGGCAGTTGCAAGGCGCCTTGCTGGCGTTGGTGCTGGGCCAGGTGCTGTGGTTGATCGCCGCCGTGCCGGCCTTGCTGCGCAGCCCGTATTTCCAGCGCGAGATGCTGCGCATGCGGCTGGATGCGCAGATGACCCGCCAGCTTGCGGCGTTTTCGGTGATGACCCTCACCGCCACGTTGGTGCCGCAGCTGGTGGGCATGCTGGTGCGCGATCATCTGGCGCTGCAGTTTGGCTGGCAGCAGGTTGGCTACTGGCAGGCGGTGAGCCGGGTCTCCGATGCCTACCTGTTGTTCTTTACCACCGCGATCAACGTCTATTACCTGCCCAAGCTGGCCTCGCTGCAGGACCGGCAGGCACTGCGCCGCGAGCTGCGGACCGCCTATCGTTACGTGATGCCCGCGGTGGTGGCGATGGCCGCGTGCGTCTACCTGTTGCGTGACTGGGTGACCTGGCTACTGTTCGATGCCCGCTTCGCCGCGGCCGCTCCGTTGTATGGCCCGCAGCTGCTCGGCGATGTGATCAAGATCGCCGCGTTCGTGCTGTCCTACGTGATGCTGGCCAAGGCGATGACGCGGCTGTTCGTGGTGGCCGAATGCGTGTTTGCCGCCAGCTATCTGGGGCTGGTGTACCTGTGCACTGCACAGTTCGGCCTGATCGGCGCCATGTATGCATTTGTCGTCAACTACGTGCTGTATCTGCTGTTCAACATCGTGGTGGTGCGCCGTTATCTGAGGGCGACGGCATGAGCGTGCTGGAACGCCCGAGCGGACGTGCGCGCTGGCCGCTGGTGTCGGTGCTGATTCCCGCGTTCAACCATGCGCGTTTTGTGCAGCGCTGTCTGGACAGCGTGCTGGAGGACCCGTACCCGTCCAAGGAGATCGTCATCATCGATGATGGCTCCAGCGATGACACCGGCGAGCAGATCGCCACATGGGTCGCGCTGCACGGCCATCGCGTGCCGGTGCAGTTCGTCCAGCGCAGCAACCGCGGTGTGGCGGCCACGCTCAACGAGCTGGCATTGCGCGCGCGCGGGGAGTATCTGCGCATTTGTGCGAGTGACGACTATCTTCTTCCTGGCGGACTGCACGTTCAGGTTGACTACCTGGTACGCCATAGGAATAAAGCGGCGGTCATCGGCGATGCGATCGTGATCGATGGTGATGGCGCGACCTTGCATGCAAGTGCGATGTCCGGACTCCATGGAGTGAGTCGCGGCCCTTACGCAAGCGATGACGGGATTCGCCGCGAGATCATTTGTAGGTGGGCCGTAAGCGGCGCCGTATTGCTGCTGCGCAGGAGTACGTTCGCGGCAGGTCTCCGGTGGAACGAAAGCCTTCGGATTGAGGATTGGGACTTTTATCTCAGGCTTGTATCGAAAGATCTGCTTGCGTTCATTGATGTTCCGGTGTGTGCGTATCGGCTCCATGGAGCGAATGCAAGCAAGACGCGTGATCCTGGAAAGAGGCTAAGCAACCTGACCGAATTCCTGGAGGTCGCTTCTGCGTCCCGTCATATTTTTGGTCGCAGGGACCAGCGATTCATACTCGCTCAATCCAGCTTGATCTCATCCAAAATACATTTCATCGAGAAGAGATACCTGCAGGCATCGGGATTTCTTGTGCTGTATCTGACGAGAAGTGTCTTGGCGAAAGCAGGGTGGGACAGGATGGTCAGCTCATAACATGAAGGGCAATCTCATCAGATGGCCATCGATGTTTCTATGGCCGCCAATGCTGGCAAGTTGTGGCATCACCTATTGGATCTACGAGCTGCCGTCCGGCTATCTCGCAGGATTGTGGATTCTGGGTTTTGCTGCCTCGTTGACTCTGTTGATGGACGCATTGCTCGGCACCCGCTTGCCAAGCGTGCAGCAGTTCCGCCTGCAGCGGTATGCCGGCACGCGCGAATCATTCCTGGTGATGGCGCTGGCCGCCGGGGTGGCGGTGTTCTGCCTGCTGGACGTGGCGTTGTTTCCGATTCCACTGTTCAGTGACCCGTCTTCGTATGCCACCTTGAGTCCGCTGCGGGCACATGTGCGGCACATCTCCAACATGTGCTGGATCCTGCCGCCGATTGCGCTGCTGTGCGTGCGCCACCGCGGGTTGCGCACCGCGATGGTACTGGTGGGGTTTGTATTTCCGATCGTGGTGATCGACCGCAATCGCATCTTTGCCGGGCTGTTCTCGTTCGTGGTGGTGCTGTTGCTGCGCCGCGACCCGGCGCGGCAGCTGCCCTGGAAGCGCATCGCCTTGCTGGCGATGGCGGGTGGCGCGGTGTTCTCGGTGCTCGGCGCGCTGCGTTCGGGTTCGCTGGCCACCGTGGCGCTGCCCTTCAGCGCGTTCTACCGCGCCATGCCGCAAGGCGTGCAATGGCTGCTGCTGTACATCAGCGCGGGCCCGTACAACTTCGGCGCGATCCTGGCCAAGGGCTACGTCAATGCCAGCTTTCTGATCAACCAGCTGATGCCGCTGGGCGGCTCCATCGCCACCGCCGACACCAGCATTCCGCTGGATGCGCCCAATATCAACGTGGGCACCGAGTTTTTCCCGTTCCTGATGGCCTGGGGCGCACCCGGCGCGGTGATCGCACTGCTGGCGCTGTATGCCGCCTTGCTGTGGAGCGTGCGCCGCCTCAATGCGTCGCTGTCGATCTTCCACGTGCTGATCTTTTTGCGGATCGCCTACGCCTGCCTGATGTCGCCGTTTGCCCCGCAGGCATTCACCTGGACCAACTTTGCCTTCATCGGCCTGTGCCTGGGCTTGCACGCCTGCACGCTGCTGTTGCCGAACCGCCGCGTCCTGCCGGTTGCCTCCGCGTAGCCGCCCCCGTTTGTTTTCGATTTCCGAGCCAAGCCTGATGAAAGATGAAGACGAGATCTACCTGATCGACCTGTGGCGCATCCTGCTACGCGAATGGCGCTGGGCGCTCGCCGCGCTGCTGGTAGTGCTGGCAATCACGTTCGCCTTTACCCGCGTGGCCAAGCCGCAGTGGGAGGCCACGGCCTGGATCCAGGTCGGCGAGATCGGGCCGACCCCGGCCGGGCGCGATCCCAAGGTGGAGCCGTTCCAGCGGGTGATCGACCGCATGAAGACGCGGCTGTTCCAGGACGCGGTGCTGACGCACGCCGGCGTGCCGCTGAAGAGCCGTGCCGCGCAGCTGTATCGCGGCAGTCTCAAACCCGACCCGGACCCGTATGCCAACCTGATCGGCATCACCATCCGCGCCGAATCCGTAGCGCAGGCGCGCACGCTCGCAATGGCCACCGTGGCGCAGCTGCAGGCACTGCATGGCCAGACCAACACCGCGGCGTTAGCGCTCGCGAAGACGCGCCTGCGCGGCCTGGACGAGGACCTGCGCGTGGCCACGGCCAGTCGCGCGCAGCTGCAGCAGCAGCTGGGCAACCGGCAGGCTAATGGCCAAGCCACGCCTGCGCAGGTGCTGGCCGGCGTCCTGCTTACCGACAGCAACACCACCATCCGCGCCTTGAAGGGCGAGCGTGACGATCTGGTCGCACGGCTCACCGAGCGCTACACCTACCAGACCTCGCTGGCGTGGCCGCTGTATGTACCGGACCACCAGGCGTTTCCTAACGCGATCATGGCCTGGGCCGCCGGCATTCTCGGCGGCGGCGCGCTTGGTGTGCTGGCCGCGGTGTTGCGCAATGCCGTGCGCCGCCGCGCTCGTAGGCAGGCACCGCACGCGACGGTGTGAGCGCTACCCCGCGCATGCGTTCCGCCCAGATCGGCCGCACCCACGCAGTGCCGCAACCAAAGTGGCGGCAGCCGGCACTCACGGTTCAATCAAGCGATGCCGCG
Organism: Xanthomonas sp. NCPPB 2922; assembly: GCF_041520885.1. Taxonomy (NCBI): domain Bacteria; kingdom Pseudomonadati; phylum Pseudomonadota; class Gammaproteobacteria; order Lysobacterales; family Lysobacteraceae; genus Xanthomonas; species Xanthomonas sp. NCPPB 2922. The sequence goes on from NZ_JBGOFY010000004.1 coordinate 213,128, forward strand.
AGTGCGGCGCCGCGTCTGGAGAGTGTCGTGACAACAGCAGGACCGGTGGGAGAGCGCGCGCATGTCGGCAACCAATGAGCCACTGACGCGGCGTGGCCGCGGTGTGGATGCGTCGCAGTTGCTGGAAACCCAGCGTGCCTTCGACAGCGTGGCCGCCGACTACGATGGGCCGCGCGGCAACAACGCGCTGATCCAGCGCATGCGCACCACGCTATGGGACACCGTGGCCACCGAACTGCCCGTGGGCTCTCGGCTGGTGGACCTGGGCTGCGGCACCGGGCTGGATGCAGGCGAGTTCGCCAGCCGTGGTTACAGCGTGCTGGCCACCGACTGGTCGCCGGCCATGGTGGCGCGCACCCGTGAGCGTGCTGCCCGACAAGGCCTTGAGGAGCGCCTCACTGCCGCGCATGTCGGCATCCAGCAGCTGGAGCGGCTGGAAGGCGAGTTCGATGGCATGTATTCCAACTTCGGCCCGCTTAACTGCGCGCCGGACCTGCCGGCCGTCGCTGCCGAGTGCGCGCGCCTGCTGCGCCCGGATGGCTGCCTGGTGTTTTCGGTGATCGGGCGGATCTGCCCGTGGGAAGTCGGCCACTACGCACTGCGCGGCCGCTTCAAGCGCGCGGCGGTGCGTGCGGCGCAGGGTGCGACCGCAGTGGGCATGAACGGCCACACCATCTGGACCTGGTACCACCTGCCGCGCGAGTTCTACCGCGCTTTCAGCCAGCACTTCGTGCTCGATCGTTACCAGGCACTGAGCCTGTTCCTGCCGCCGCCGTATCTGGTGGACTTCTATGAGCGCCATCCGCGCCTGTCCGCGCGCCTGGGGCAGTTGGACGATCGCATGGGCGGCTGGCCGTTGCTGCGCGACATGGGCGATCACTTCCTGATCGTGATGCGCAAGCGCTGAGTGGAGACCGCGATGGCCATGGCCGATGTGTGCCTGCACGGCGCGCGCGCGATCACCCTGGCCGGGCCGTCGCGCGCGCCGGTGACCCTGCGTGCCGGCCACTTCGGTGGCACGCTGGGCACCGGCACGCTGCGGCTGGATCTGCAGGGGCATGTGCTGGCGCCGGGCCTGATCAACGCGCATGAGCATCTGCAGATCAATGCCGTGCCGCCGCTGCCGCAGAGCGCACCGTTCGCCAACAGCTATGCGTGGATCGACGCCTTTCAGGCGCATTTCCAGCGTCGCGACGTGGCCGCTGCGCTGCAGGTGCCCAAGGACATACGCTTGCGCCAGGGTGGGCTGAAGAATCTGCTCGCCGGGGTTACCTGCGTGGCCCAGCACGATCCCTGGCACGCCGCACTGGATGCGGCGGATTTCCCGGTGGCGCTCCTGCGTGCATTCGGCTGGAGCTATGCGTTGGGCGGGCCGGCTTATGGTCCTCCGGTACAGGAGAGTTTCGCCGCGACCCCGGCAGAGCAGCCCTGGATCATCCATCTGGCCGAAGGCACCGACGCGGTTGCACGCGCGGAGTTGGACGCCTTGGACCGTCTCGGTTGCCTGGCCGGCAACAGCGTGTTGATCCATGGCGTGGGGCTGGGCGAGCAGGATATCGACCGCATCATCGCCTGCGGTGCGGCCGTGGTGTGGTGCCCGTCGAGCAATCTGGCGCTGCTCGGCCAGACACTGGACCCCTGGCGCCTGTGCATGGCCGGTCGGCTGGCGCTTGGCAGCGACGCGCGCGTCAGTGGCGGGCGCGACCTGCTCGACGATCTGCGCCTGGCCACCGACAGCGGACTGGCCCCGGACCTGCTGCTGGGCCTGGCCACGCATCAAGCTGCGCGCATCCTGCGCCTGCCGGCGCGCGGCAGCCTGGCACCGGGCGCGGTGGCCGACCTTGTGATCGTACGCGACCGCGGCGGTGAGCCTGCGGCGAGTGTGGTGGGTTGCAGCCGAAGCCAGCTGCGCGCGGTGATCCGCGACGGCAAACCGCGGATTGCCGACCCCGATTTCGCCCACTGGTTCGACGCAGCAGGCATCGCAACCGTGCCGGTGTTGCTGGATGGCTGCCCCAAATTGCTGGACGCCACGTTGGCCGATCCGCAGGTGCTGGCACTTGAACCCGGCGTGCAACTGCTGTCGCCGCACACGCATGCCGCAACGCGCGTGGCATTTGGATCCGCGCAATGAACAGTGCAATGAGCAGTGTGCCCACTCTGGAACCGGCCGCAGCGTATGCGTTGTGGGCGCAGGCGTATCCGCCGCACGCGCACAACCCGGTGATGCTCGCCGAGCAGCGCGCCATGCTGGCGCTGTTGCCCACCGACCTGCGCAGCCAGCATGTGCTCGATGCCGGATGTGGCAGCGGGCGCTACATGCTGCAGGCGCTGCAACGCGGCGCTGCGCAGGTCACTGGCGTAGACCTCTCGCCGGAAATGCTGCAACGCGCCGCGCACGAACTGGCGCAACGCTGGCCCACCACGTGCTTCTCCCTGCAGCAGGGCAGCCTGGAACAGTTGCCGGTGGCCGATGCCATGGCCGACATCACCGTGTGCGGCCTGGTGGTCGGGCATCTGCCACGGCTGTGGACGGCGCTGGAGCAACTGCGGCGCGTCACCCGCATCGGCGGCAGCGTGCTGTGCAGCGACGTGCATCCGATCGGCCATGCGCTGGGCTGGCGACGCGACTTCAAGGCCGACGGCCAGCACTACGCCATCCGCCATACCCAACATCTCTACAGCCATTGGCATTCGGCATGCGCGGCGCTGGATCTGGCGATCGAGGCGGTGGCCGAGCCAATGCTCGATCCTGCCGACATCCCGCCCGGCGCGCGCTTCGACACCGCCGCGCTGCAAGTGCCGGTGGCGCTGGTGCTACGCCTGCGACGGCTCGCGTGAGCGGCATGGTGAGCGATGTGAAGGCGGCAGTTTGGCGCCACGCGGTGCAACGGATCGCGCAGAACGCGGGCAGTCGTGCCTACATCGCGCGCGCCGCACGTCCCCTGTGCTCCGGGGACTGACGGTGCACGTGGCCCATCTCAATCTGCTGCCCGCGCCAAGCGGCTGGGACGCTGCGCAGGTATTCGCGCAGTGGCCATCGCTGGCCGACATTGCCGAAGCAGTCGCCAGCACCGGCACCCAGGTGACGGTAGTGCAGGTGTCTGCGCACACCGAGCAGCTGACGCGGCAGGGCGTGGCGTATCACTTTCTCGAACCTGGCAAGCGCGGCAGCGCCGCACGTGCGCGGCGGCTGGCTGATCTGTTGCAGCAGCTCGACGTTGCGGTGATCCATGTGCACGGGCTGGAATTTGCCGGCGATGCGCGGCGCCTTGCACGGTTGTTGCCGCAGGTGCCGATCGTGCTGCAGGACCATGCCAATCGGCCGCCGCGCTGGTGGCGCAAGCCGGTGTGGCGCGCGCGCTACGCAGCGGCGGCCGGCATCGCGTTCACCTCGCTGGCGCTGGCGCACCCCTTCGTCCGTGCCAGGCTGTTTGGGCCGCGCACGCAGCTGTTTGCGATCCCCGAGTCGAGTAGCCGCTTCACGCCGGGCGACCGCATCCAGGCGCGTGCGGTCACCGGCCTGGCCGGCGACCCATGCGTGCTGTGGGTTGGTCATTTGAGCGAGGGCAAGGACCCGCTGTGCGTGCTGGATGCCGTGGCTATGGCGGCAGCGCGTCTGCCTGACCTGCGGCTGTGGTGCGCCTTCCATGAGACGCCGCTGCTGGAGGCGGTGCGCCAGCGCATCCACGACGACCCACGGCTTGCATCACGCGTGCACTTGCTAGGGAAGGTCACGCATGCGCAAATTCAGCAGCTGCAGCGGGCGGCGGATGTGTTCGTCTCCGCCAGCCATGCGGAGAGTTGCGGCTATGCCGCGCTGGAAGCCTATGCCTGCGGAACGCTGCCGCTGCTGAGCGACATTCCCGCCTTCCGCGCGCTCAGCGACAACGCGTCCATGGGCGCGCTGTTTCCGGTGGGGGATGCCGCGCGCCTGTCCGATCTTCTGGTGGCGCACGCACGCCAGCGCCCCGGCCGGGCGCGGGTGCGTGCGTATTTTGATGCGCGGTTGTCGTTTGCCGCAGTGGGCCGGCAATGGCGCGACGCCTACACACAGGTGCTGCGCACGGCAGCGGGGCAACGGCAATGAAACTGGCAGTAGTGGTGCCCGGTGGCGTGGACCGCAGCGGCGAAGTGCGTGTGATTCCGGTGTTTCTGACCTTGATCGACTGGCTGGCGCGCAACCACGAGGTGCATGTGTTCGTGCTGCACCAGGAGCCGGAGCCGGCGACCTGGATGCTGCGCGGCGCCACCGTGCACAACATCGGCCAACACCGCACCCGCCTGCGTGCGATCGCCGCGATCCGCGAGGAGCATCGGCGCGCGCCATTCGACGTGGTGCAGGCCCTGTTTTCCGGCTATTGCAGTCTGATTGCGGTGGTGGCGGCCAAGCTGCTGCGGCGGCCCAGCGTGGTGCATATCGCCGGCGGCGAGTTGGTGGCGCTGCACGGCATCGGCTACGGCGGCCGCCGGCGTTGGCGCGGGCGCCTGCGCGAGGCGGTGATCCTGCGCCTGGCAGACCGTGTCACCGCAGCCAGCCTGCCCATCATTGCTTCGTTGCATGCGCTGGGTGTGACGGCGCAGCGTGTGCCGCTGGGCGTGGACCTGCGCGCCTGGCCACCGGCGCCGCCCCGTGCACGCAGCGGCGGTGTGGCGCGGCTGCTGCACGTGGCCAGCCTCAACCCGGTCAAGGATCAGACCACCTTGCTGCGCGCCCTGGCTGCCCTCAAGCGTGCCGGCGTGGCATTCATGGTGGACATCGTCGGTGTCGACACGCTCGACGGCAGGATCCACGCATTGGCCGAACAGCTGGATCTCAGCGCGCAGGTGCGCTTTGTGGGCTTCAAGACGCAGCGCGAATTGCGCCCGATCATGCAGTCCGCCGATCTGCTGCTGATGTCCTCGCTGCACGAAGCCGGGCCGATGGTGTTACTGGAAGCCGCGCTGGTGGGCGTGCCCACGGTGGGTACGGCGGTGGGTCATCTGGCCGAGTGGGCGCCCAGTGCCGCACTGGCGGTACCACCGGGCGATTGGGCCGGCCTGGCCGAAGCGATCCGCCAGGTGCTGGCCGATGACGAACTGCGCCTGCGGCTCGCCTGGGCCGCGCAATGCCGCGCCACCCGCGAAGATGCCGGGCTGACCACCCGGCTGTTCGAAACCCTGTACCGCGAACTCTGCGCGCAGCGACCGCTGCGCTGATCAACTGCAGGTTGGCCTCAGGCCGGCTGCAGATACCCATCCAGCGCCGCGCGCACCACGTACAGCATGTCGGTGCGTGGCACCGGGCGGGTGAGGCGCGTCATCAGCCGCCGCGTCTGCGACTGGCGCACCCACGGCTGGTCTTGCAGCCACAACTGCGTGCGCAGCATGTCGGCGCGCTCCTTGCGGCTCTCTGCCGACGGCGCGATGCGCTGGTGCAGGTACTGGCGTGCCTCGCCCAGCGAGCGTGACCATTCGATGCCGGGCAACGCCGGCAGCCATAAGTTGGAGCAGGACGCGGTCGTCAAGGTCAGGCGCGCGGCGCGCATCCGCAACAACGGCGCACACTGCGCGCGCAGGCGCGCCAGCACCGCGGCCGGCACCACATCGCCGTAGTAGCGCTGCAGCAGCAGCAGCGGCGGCAACGCCCACCACGGCGGCGCAGCGCTGTCTTCCCACAGCACCTCCCAATCGCGCGGGCCCATGCGTGTGACCAGCAATGCCAGGTCGTGCAGGTGCATCAGGCGGATGCTGCGGTGGCAGATACCGCCGGCGGCGTGCAGCAGCAAATGGCACATCAACGCGCCAATCGACGGATAGGCGTTCAGACCGGGCTGCGGACGCTCCGGCAGTACACGCGCGGTGATGTCCACACACGCCACCGGCAAGCGTTCCTGGATGCGCGTGTGCAGCTCGATGCTGATCGGTGCATCGCGGTGCTCGCCCAGCCCGGCCACGGCCTCGCCGTGCACCGGCTTGAACACCTGGTGCTTCCATTGGTCGAACGAGGCCACATAGCCCAGCGCACACAGCAGCTCGGCCGCACGCGGCGCGTCCTCAGCCTCTACCAATAGATCGATGTCGGCCATGGGCCGGTCGCCGGGCAGATACACGCCCAGCCGATGCAGGGCAGTGCCCTTGAGTCCAGTCACTGCAATGCCGGCGCTTCTTGCGGCGGCATCGATCTGGGTCAACAGCAAGGCGATACGGCGATGGCGATGCGCCACGTGCGCACGCTGTTCATCCAGGAAGCGTGTCCATTCGGCTGTCTGCCACAGTGATTTGCGTTGCAGCAGCGGCGAAACGCCATGTGCGGCGGCAGCGGCGGCTGCCAGCTGCCATTGCAGGCGATCCCACCGTGGCGGCGCCTCGCTGGGCTGCGCAAGCTCCCGGGCGAGCTGTTCGGTGGCCGTGCGCAGGCCATGTTTGATCGTGCGAAGCGAAGGCTGCATCGAGGCAATCCGGAAGAGAGGTAACAACGGTGGTGCAGGGCCGTGGCGCGTTTCAGCCGACCAGCACGCTGGCCAGCTGGCGCACTGGTCGCGCCGCCGCTATCAACGGTTCGGCGCGATGTGCGTGCTCGGAGGCGATCAAGCTGTCCCAGCGCTGCTCCAGCGCTTGCCACGCCTGCGCATAGGCCACATCGCCCATCGTGGTGCGCGCCTGCTGCAAATCCACCTCGGTGTGCAGCAGATTGCGCACGCTGCGGTAGAACTCCGAGTCGTAGGCGCCGCGGAACATCATTGCCAGGTCGTCGCTGTCCTGCCAATGCGTCTTGCCACCCAGCTGATTTTTCACTTCCTCGTAGAACTTGGTGCCGGGCAGCGGATACGACACGCTGACACCGATGAGATCCGGTGCGGCCTCGCGCACCAAGGCGCGGGTGGCCAGGATGTCGGCGAGTTCTTCGCCCAGATAGCCCAGCTGGATGAAGAAGCCCACGCGGATGCCGCGTGCACCCAGACGGCGGCGTGCGGCGATGACATCAGCCACCTGCGTGCCCTTGGTCATCTTGTCCAGGATGCGCTGGCTCCCGCTCTCCGCGCCCAGCCACGCCTCGGCGCAACCGGCACGTGCCAGGGCGGTGGCCATGCGGTCGCTGGCAAGATCGGCGCGCGTCTGGATCATGAAGGGGATCGCACCATCGGCATCGCTGAGCTGCTCGGCGAAGGTTTCCACCCAGTCGATATGGAAGCCGAAGATGTCATCGGCCATCCAGATGTGATCGGGCCCAAATGTGCGCTTGAGATGGATCATCTCTGCGGCCACGTCTTCGGCGCTGCGGCGCTTGTAGTGGTTGCCCCAGATCGGCTTGGCGCACCAGTTGCAGCGGAACGGGCAGCCGCGCGAGGCAGCCATGTTGAGGCTGAAATAGCCGTGGCGTTGTTGCCAGAAGGTGCGATAACGCGGGATGTCCACCAGATCCCACGCTGGCAAGCCGCCCAGCCGCGCATCCGGCGGCTGCGCGCCCACGTGTTCGCGAGCGGCGGCCGGATGTGCGGTGGCGATGCGTGCCACACCGTCCAGCCAGGTGTCGGGGGCGCACTGCGGGTTCGCGTCCAACCGCGTCACCAGTTCCAGCAACGGCGCGATACCTTCGCCGATCAACACCGCATCGGCACCGGCGGCCAGAAACACATCCGGGTTGTCGGAGGCATCGGAACCGGCCACCAGCACGCGGCAGCCCTGTGCACGCGCGGCGGCGATCATCGTGCACGCCGCCTCGCGCATGCGGCTCAGGCACATCTTGGTGAGGAAGTTGAAGTTATCTTCGTAGAACACCACCAGGTCCGGCTGCGCTGCCTGCAGCGCGCCGGGGTAGTCCTGCACGTCGTCGGCAAGCATGGCGTCGAACAAACTCAAACGATGGCCGTGCTCGCGCAGCAACGCGGCCACCTGCAACGTGGCAAGCGGTGGATAGGGTTTGCCGCGTTCCCATTGTTTGGGGTCGTAACGCAGGAAGTACGAATGGCTGACCTGGATCTTTAGCATCTGCGCAAGGTTCTCGTTCTGTCGCCAGGTGGGCGCAGCAGCGGCGCGCGCAAGACACCGGCATTCGGCTCGGCAGTAGGTGCGCATGCAAGCCACTTTGGTTGTGCCGATGCACGAGCCGCGCGCTGCGCGCCGTTCATGCGCGCGGCTAGCAATGCACGCAACCTTTCAGCGGCCGAGCCGCACACACCTGCTGAACTTGTGCACGGATGAAACGGCATGCCGCAGTCGGCCGCAGTGGCGGAATTGGCGCCAATCAGCGCGTTGCGGGCGGAGTGCGCGCATGCTGTGACGCCGGCCCCGCTGGATCCGTTTGGCGAGCTACGGCCACGCCGGCATGGCGTGCGCAAGCAGGTGCTTGGCGCGTCGTTCCACTTCGAAAGCGACAGCCCGGCCCTGCTTGCGCTGGTTGAGGCCGCGTACGCCGGGCTGCCTGCGCATCGCTTCGATGGCGCCCCGCAGTTCCATATCACCCTTGATGTGGTGGCGCGTGCGCCGCGCGCGCCGGTGGCCGAGCCGCCGCCGGTTCGCACGCATGCCGCTGCCGGTCTGCTGTGCGGGGTGATGGACGAATGCAACTACCTGATGGTGTCGGTCGCCGAGCGGCGCGCCATGGTGGTGGTGTCGGACGACATGCTGATGCATGCCTATCACCTGCGCTACGAGTTGATCGAATTCGCGGTGTTCCTGTTGGCAGCGCGTGGCATGTCGCTGGTGCCGCTGCACGGCGCCTGCGTTGGCTGGCAGGGACATGGTGCGCTCTTGCTCGGGGCCAGTGGCGCCGGCAAGTCGACCCTGGCCTTGCACAGCCTGTTGCGTGGGCTGCAATTTTTGGCCGAAGACGGCGTCTTTGTGGAGCCGCACCATCTGGTTGCAACCGGCGTGGCCAACTTCCTGCATCTGCGGCCGGCATCGCTGGGCCTGCTGGATGCATCCACCCGCGCCTGGATCAGTGCGGCGCCCACCATCCGGCGGCGCAGCGGGGTGGAAAAGTTCGAGGTCGATCTGCGCGATAGCCGCGCGGTGCTCGCGCCGGCACCGCTGCCGTTGGCGGCGGTGGTGTTGCTGAGCGATGTGCCGGCCACCGATCCGGCCCACCTGCTGACGCCGATGGCGCACGAGGAGATCGCTGCATGCCTGGCGGCGGATCAGCCATATGCGGCCGGCCAGCCCGGCTGGTCGCATTTCATCGCGCAGGTGCAGCAGCGTGGCGTGTACCGCATGCAACGCGGCGCGCATCCGGATGCCGCAGTGGATGCGCTGCTGCAGCTGCTGCACCGTGCCGCACCCTTACTGCCGGGCGCGTGAGCGCATGGCGCAACACGTGAACCCATGACGAGCGCTGAAATGGACGCCGCCACATCGCGTGCATCGGTCCGCGTGGTGGTGCGCAACTTTGCCGCCACGCTGGTGCGTGCCGATCGCAGCCGCATTGCGCTCTACGTGCTGCTGTCGCTCGCCGCCGCTTTGGCGGGCAGCGCGGTGGCCGTGTGCCTGGTGCCGCTGGTGCAGCCCGGCCAGGGCCTGCGCGTGGCCGGGCAGGTACTGGTCCTGCCCGGCGGCCTGCCATTGCAGGCAAGCCTGTTCGTCCTGGTGAGCCTGCTGTTTGCCGTGTTGCGCTGGCAGAGCGCGCGGTTGGCGGCCCGCTTGACCAGCCGCTATGCCATCGGCCTGCGCCAGCGCGTGCATGCCTCCTTGCTCGAGGCGCCATTGCCGGCCTTGGCCGATGCCAGCTCGGCGGAAATCGCCAACGTGCTGACCTACAACATCGAGATCGCCACGCAGGGGTTCAGTGCGGTGCTGCAGTTGCTGGTGGCCGGCATCACCGCAGTGGTGAGTGTGTGTCTGGCGCTGTTGATCGTGCCGGGCCTGGCTGCCGCCGCGCCGGTATTGCTGGTGCTGGCCTGGTGCGGGCTGCGGGCTTCGGGCAGTGCGCAGCAGGCCCGTATCAGTCGCGACTACGTGGCCGACATGACCCGGCTGTTCTGGCTGAGCGAGGACTTCCCGCGGCGGCTGCGCCACGTGCGCTCGTTCCAGCGCGAGGATGTTGAAGCCGGCCACTACACGCGCATTTCCGATCGCCTGGGGCAGGGCTACGCGCAGCAGCAGGCATTGGTGGCCAACAGCCGCCTGCTGCTGGAGCTCACCGCAGTGGCCGCCATCGCCGGCATTCTGGTGGTGGCCAACCTGTGGCAGGGCGCCGATCGCGCCGCGTTGATCACCGTCAGCCTGTTGCTGGGCCGCCTGCTGCCGTATCTGGTGTCCACCCGGCAAAGCGTGCAGCAGTTGCGTTCGGCGTGGCCGGCCTTGCAACTGTGGCGCCGCTATGTGGCGCTTGCCGCCCCGCGCAGTGAATCCACACGTGCTGATGCTTCGACATTGCCGGCGCCGCTGCAGATTGATCGCGTCACGCTGCTGCAGCCACTGTCCGCGCTGCAGATTCCCCCCCTGGCGCTGGTGCCCGGGCAGATCACCCTGGTGGTGGGGCCATCGGGCATCGGCAAGAGCAGCCTGATGGATGTGCTGTCGGGCCAGACCGCGCCGTTGCACCTGCAGGCACGCATGGCGGGCCGCATGCTGGGGTTTCCCGAGTACCGCGCACTGATCCGCCACAGCGCCTATGTGGGGCAGGGCGTACGGCCATGGCAGCGATGCGTGCGCGATTGCCTGAAGTGGGCGCTGCCCGGCGCGTTGGAGGCAGACATGTGGGCGGCGCTTGCCGATGTCGGCCTGGGTGCGCGGCTGCAGCGCGATCCGCTCGGGCTGGATGCGCCGATCAATGGCAGCGATGGCCGGCTCTCCGGCGGTGAACTGCAACGGCTGTTGCTGGCACAAGTGTTGTTGCGCGCCCCAGCGCTGGCCTTGCTGGACGAAGCGACCAGCGCACTGGATGCGCAGTCTGAGCAACAGGTGCTGTGCATGTTGCGCCAGCGGTTACCGCAGACCGCGCTGGTGGTGGTCTCGCATCGCACCAGCCTGGCCAGCATCGCCGACCACACGGTGCCCCTGGGTGCTGCGGCGACCACGCCCGCGGAAGCCGTGCCGTAGCGCAGCGGCCCGCATCAACCGTCAACGCACGACGCTCGCGCGACGCCGCACGGCTTTGCGCTACAGGCGCTACGCGGCAATCAGCCCGCGATGTCTTCCAAAGCACGATTGCGCGTGCGTGGGCCGAACGCAGCAATCACGCTGGCCACGATCGTCATGCTGATCACGATGAAGGCCAGCACGCCGTGGCTGCCGGTCTGCGCCAGCAGCCAACCGATCAACACGCTGCTGCCGGCCGTAGACAACCGGCTGAAGGAATAGCAAAAACCCACCGCACGTGCGCGCAGTGCCGTGGGGAACAGTTCGGCCTGGTACCCGTGGTAGGCAAAGCTCATCCACGCATTGCAGAAGGCAATCATTGCCCCGCAGGCAATCATGCCCAGCGGCGCGTGCTGTAGCGCGAACAGCACGCCAAATGCCACTGCACCCAGAGCCGATGCACTGATCTGCCATTTGTTTTCCCAGCGATGCGCAACACGCAGCAGCAACAGTGGCGCCAGTGGGTAAGCGAGTGAAATCGCAAAGGCATACGCCAGGCTCTTGGTCACCCCGGCGCCTTGCGCGTTGATGAGCGCAGGCAGCCAGTTGCCGAAACCGAAGAAGCCGATGGCCTGGAAGATCTGGAACACCACCAGCATGCCGATACGCCCGCGGTAGGGCGGCCGCCACAATGCGGATAGACGGCTGTCGGGTGCGGCGACCCATTGCACCGGTTCCGGCGGCGGCAACGCCCGGCCAAGATCGCGGCTGCAGGCAGCTTCGAGCTGGGCCATCACCGCTTCGGCCTCGGCATGCCGCCCTTGCGCCGCCAGCCAGCGTGCGGACTCCGGCAGCCGGCTGCGCAGCCACCAGATCGCCAGCGCAAACACACCGCTCAGCAACACCACCCAGCGCCAGCCGCTGACACCCAGCGGCGCGTGCGGCACCAGCAGCCAGGCGCTCAGCGCCACGCTGGGCACCGCCAGGAACTGCAGGAAAAACGCGAACGCAAATGCGGCCCCGCGCATGTGACGCGGTACCAGTTCGGACAGGTAGGTATCGATGGTCACCAGTTCGATGCCCAGCCCGATCCCCACCACAAAGCGCAGCACGATCACTGCCGTGGCAGTGCTCTGCAGGCCCATGGCCACCGTGGCGGCGGTGTACCAGACCAACGCCACGGTGAACACCAGGCGGCGACCGAAGCGATCGGCAAAGGGGCTGAGCAGGGCGGCCCCGACGAACAGACCAAGAAAGGTCGCCGCGGCAAACGCGGCTTGATCGGACATGCCGAAGGCGCCGTCATTGCCGCTGGCAAAGATGCCGTCGCGAATGAGCCCCGGGCTGATATAGGCGGTCTGGAACAGGTCGTACAACTCGAAGAAACCGCCCAGCGCCAGCAGCCCGACCAGCCGCCACAGCGTGGCGCTGGCGGGCAGGCGGTCGATGCGCGCGGCGATCTGCGCACTGCTCGCCGTCGCGGCAGCGGAGGTGGAAGAAGACGTCATTGCAGGCGCCAAGTGGCAGGGCGCCTGAGCATAGCCAAGCCAGCTGCGGCATTGCGCAGTGCGGCTTCGCTACCTGCGCTGCATGTTCGCAAGGGGGTGTGTGCCCGCCTGACATGCCCGCTGGCGGAGGGCTGCAGCGCGGCTTTGCGTGATTTCACCACTGCGAAATGCACGCGCGATGCCGTGCCCCACATGCGCACGTATGCGTCGCGGCTGCCGTTCGCTGGCCATCAATCCGCTCAAGCAAGCCCGACCACTCCCGCGACACAGTACGCTTCGCTGCGGTCTGCCTGACCGCCACAGACGCGCCCACCGGTGTTCACCTGCTGGGACGCTGTAATCCCCCAGCCAGCCCTTGTACCGCTGGCAATGCGCGCAGCGCAGCCCCATCTCTGTCCCATCATTCTTCCCGGAGTCATCCAATGACGCCCATTTCCGTGCTGGACCTGGCACCGGTCTGCGAAGGCAGCGACACCACCCACGCCTTCGCCAACATGCTCGATCTCGCGCAGCACGCCGAACGCTGGGGCTACCAGCGCTACTGGCTTGCCGAGCACCACAACATGCCGGGCATCGCCAGCGCTGCTACCGCGGTGTTGATCGGCCATGTCGCCGGTGGCACCAGGACCATCCGCGTGGGCGCTGGCGGCATCATGTTGCCCAACCACGCCCCGCTGCAGGTGGCCGAGCAGTTCGGCACGCTGGCCTCGCTGTATCCGCAGCGGATCGACCTGGGCCTGGGCCGCGCGCCCGGCACTGACCAGCCCACCGCCCGCGCCCTGCGCCGGTACTTCGACAATGCCGACCAATTCCCGCAGGACGTGGCCGAACTGCTGCGCTATTTCGCGCCGGCCGTGCCGGGCCAGTTGGTGCAGGCCGTGCCCGGTGCGGGCCTGGACGTGCCGGTGTGGCTGCTCGGCTCCAGCCTGTTCAGTGCGCGGCTGGCCGCGGCGATGGGGCTGTCGTTTGCCTTTGCCTCGCACTTCGCACCCGATGCAATGGATGAAGCAGTGGCAATTTACCGCCGCGAGTTCCGTCCCTCCGCGCAGCTGTCCAAGCCGTACGTGATGCTGGCGCTGAACGTAGTGGCTGCCGAAACGCACGCGCAGGCACGCAAGTTGTTCACCACCCAGCAGCAGAGCTTCGTCAACCTGCGTCGCGGCCGGCCGGGCAAGATTCCGCCGCCGGTGGACGACATCGAAACGTTCTGGCAGCCGCATGAAAAAGCCGGCGTGGAGCGTGCATTGGCCTGCACCGTGCTCGGCGATGCAGATCAGGTGGCGCAGGGCGTTGCCACCTTCATCGAACGGCACGCACCGGACGAGTTGTTGTTCACCGCCAATATCTACGAGCACGCCGCGCGTCTGCGCTCGTTCGAGATCGCTGCGGCGGCCTGCCGCGAGCTGGACGTGACCACGGCGTGATTCACGTTGCTTTGCGCACCGATCCGCTCAGATGCAGCCACATCTATTGGGAGTGACTGCATGCAGATCCAGGAACGTGGCGAGAGCATCAAGCAACTGGCGGAATTGATCCGCGGGGTGAACGTGGCAATGTTCACCACCGTGTCGGCCGACGGCCGGCTGGTCAGCCGGCCGCTCGGCACGCAGGAAGTGGAGTTCGATGGCGACCTGTGGTTTGCCACCGCCGCCGACAGCCCGAAGGTGGCCGAAATCGCCGCCGATCCGCGCGTCAATGTCGCCTATGCCTCGGCATCGAAGAACAGCTACGTCTCGGTGGCCGGCACTGCGCGGGTGATCGATGACCGCGTCAAGATCGAGCAACTGTGGTCGCCGGCAATGAAGGTGTTCTTCCCCGGCGGAAAGGACGACCCGAACCTGCGCCTGATCCACGTGCGCGCCGAATCGGCCGAGTATTGGGACGGCCCCGGCGGGCTGCTCGGCAAGGCGCTGTACTTCGTGATGACTGCAGTGACCGACGATCCGGGCAGCCTGTCGGACAACCGCGTCGTGGACCTCAAGTAAAGCGGGTGATGCAGCTGCCTGCCGCCTGCGCTCAGCGCCAGGCGGCAGGCCACCAGCCACGGATCAGGTCCACCAATTGGTCGGAGGTCACGCCAAAGGCGGCCACCGACAGCAACGCTGCGCCCCAGCCAACCAGCAGCAGGGCGCCATCGCGTTCGAGCAATGCCAGCGCGAACAGCAGCAGGATCAGCCCGAAGATGTAGTTGGTGAACGGGATCGGCAGGGTCAGCAGAATGCCGACCAGCACCAGCAGCAATCCGGTGAATACCTGCGCCGGACGGCGATCGACCAAACCGTGCAGACGCGGCTTGAGCATCCGGTCCAGGCGTCGCAGTGTCGGCGCCAGCCGCGTCATGAAGCGTTGGCCGGTACTGCGGCGCGGCCCGCGTTCGCCAATGAAGCGCGGCACCCAGGGCTTGCGCAGGCAGCACATCATCTGCACGCCAATGAGTACCGTCAGCGGGCCGCTGATGCCGCCGGCTACGCCCGGAATCGGGATGAACGATGGCAGGATCGCCAGGAACAGAAACACGCCGAACGCGCTCTGCTGCAGGTCGGCCAGGATCTCGCGCACGCGCAGCACCTGCTGCGGGTCGCCGTCGCTGAAGGCAGCCAGCAGGCTGCGGATACCTTCGTTGCGGTAGCGCATCTGCTCGCGGTCTGCCGCCGCATCGGGCGGCGGCGCGGCATCACCCGACGATGTCATCGCTGTCCTCGTCGCCAACGCGGCGCAACAGCAGTTTGTCCACGCGCGCACCGTCCAGGTCGACGATCTCGATGCGCCAGCCGGCCCAGTCGAAGAATTCGCCGGCCTGCGGAATGCGGCCGAAGTAGTAGATGCACAGGCCCGCGAGCGTGTGGTAATCGCCCTCATCGGCTTCCGGCAGCTCGGCGCCCAGCACTTCGCGCAGTTCTTCCACCGGCAGCGAGCCATCGATCAGCAGCGAGCCGTCTGCGCGCGTGACCACCAGCGCATCGTCGTCGGTGTTTTCCACCGCCTGCAGGCGGCCGACCACCGCGCCCATCAGGTCGCTGATGGTGACCAGCCCGCGGATCTCGCCGTATTCGTCCACCACCAGCGCCATCGATTGCTGTTCTTCGCGGAAGATTTCCAGCAGCTTCATCGCATGCGTGGATTCGGAGACGAACAAGGTGTCACGCAGGTTCTGGAACAACTGCGCGCCGTGGCCATCCATGCGCGTCACCAGCGATTTGACTTCCAGCACGCCGGCAATGTCCTGGTCGCTGCCGCGGTACACCGGGTAGCGCGAGAACTCGTGTTCGCGCATCACATGCAGATTGCGTTCGGGTTCGGCGTTGGCATCCAGCCAGGCGATGCGGTTGCGTGGCGTCATCAGGCTGTCGGCGGTGCGGTCGCCCAGGCGCATCACCCGGTTCATCATGTCGCGCTCGTGCGCGTCGATCACGCCGGCTTCGTGGCTTTCGGCCACCAGCATGCGGATCTCTTCTTCGCTGACAGACGCCGATTCGTCCTTGCCCATGCCCAACATGCGCAGCACCAGCCGGGTGGAGCGCGCCAGCACCCACACGCCGGGCGCGGCGATCTTCGCCAGCCAGGCCATCGGTACGGCCACCACGCCGGCAATGTCTTCGGAATTGCGCAGGGCCAGGCGCTTGGGCACCAGCTCGCCAAAGATCAGCGTCAGGAAGGTGATCAGCGCCACCGCGAGGGTCTTGCCGATCACCGGCGCGTACGGGTCCAGCGCCGGCACGATGCCTTGCAGCCAGGTGCCGATGGCGATGCCGATCGCCTCGCCGCCGAACACGCCGGTCAGGATGCCGATCAGGGTGATGCCGATCTGGACCGTGGACAGGAAGTTTTCCGGGCTCTCGGCCAGGGCCAGCGCCCGCGCGGCGCGCTTGCTCGAGCCTGCCATCTGCTTCAGGCGGCTCTTGCGAGACGTCATCAGCGACATCTCCGACATGGCGAAGAAGCCGTTCAACAGAATCAGGGCGATGACGATCAGGAACTCAACCACGGGCGCATTCCCCGGTCAGTGAAGGGGAGGGCGGGGTGGGACGCAGGTCGCCGGCGGCCTCAAGGGCGGAGCGGCAACAGGGGGGGCTAGGGTCGTCTTCCATAGGATGCGCCCGAAGGCGCGGTGTCATGTTAGCAAATCACAGGGTGGTTCGAGCCGGGAAATGCCCATGTGAAGGGGCCGCGCAGCGTCGATATACCCAGACAGGTCATGGAACGGTCATAATTCGCCCTTGGTGCCGTCTCTCCCTCGACGGCAGGAAGTCCTCCACCCATGTTCTCGTTGCAGACCATCTTCGGTTCCGGCAAGCAGTTCTACGCGCTTCTGAACGAAGCGGCCGAGGCCGCCTACGACAGCACCAAGGCCTTGCACGCCATGATGCGCGAATCCGACCGGCAACCCGCGTTGGACGCGTTCAAGCTGGCCCGCCTGCGCGAACGCGCTGCCTCCGACAAGATCGGCCAGGCGCTGGTGGACAGCTTCATGACCCCGATCGAGCGCGAAGACATCGAGGCGCTGGGCTCGGCGTTGTACAAGATTCCCAAGCAGGTCGAGAAGTTCGCCGACCGTTATTCGCTGGCCACCCAGCACCTGGAACACATCGATTTCGCCCCGCGCGCCTCGATGCTGGAGCAGGCCGCCGCGGTGGTGGTGGAAATGGTCACCGACCTGCCGCGCATGAACATCGACCGCATGACCGCGCTCAACGACAAGCTGCGCATGCTGGAAAACGAAGCCGACCGTCTGATGCTCGAGCTGTACCGCGACATCTATTCCGGCCGCCTGGATACCCTGCAGATGTTCCTGCTCAAGGAGTTCTTCGAGATCCTGGAAAAGGCCATCGACCGTTGCCGCGAGGCCGGTGTGGTGGTGTACCAGATCGTGCTGAAGAACAGCTGAGGTCGCCGCGTGCTTACCCTTGTTCTGGTGGTGATCCTGGCGGCGCTGGTGTTCGAGTTCATCAACGGCTTCCACGACACCGCCAATTCCATTGCCACCGTGGTGGCCACCAAGGTGCTCTCGCCCGGCTGGGCGGTGATGCTGGCGGCCGGCATGAACCTCATCGGCGCGCTCACCGGCACCGCCGTGGCGCTCACCATCGCCTCGGGCCTGCTCAACACCAACGTGGTGGATGTCACCCCGCAGGTGATCCTGTGCGCGCTGCTGGGCGGCATCATCTGGAACCTGATCACCTGGTGGAAGGGGCTGCCGTCGTCGTCCTCGCACGCCTTGATCGGTGGGCTGTGCGGTGCCGGCCTGGCCGCCGCCCACAACAACTGGGATGCGCTGATCTGGTCGGAAAACATCGGCAACTGGGCCAAGAACAAGGGCCTGTTGTGGAAAGTGTTCGTGCCGATGATCACCTCGCCGATCGCCGGCTTCCTGCTCGGCATCGTGGTGATGCTGCTGCTGTGGGCGCTGATCGCCGGTATGGCCAAGCTGGGCGGGCCGATCGGCCGGCTGGCGCGTCCGCGCTGGGTCAACGCGTTCTTCGGCAAGGCGCAGATCGCCTCGGCGGCCTACATGGGCTACGCGCACGGCCATAACGATGCGCAAAAGACCATGGGCATCATCGCGATGACCCTGATCGGCGCGCAGTCGGCCGGTGCACTGGACGATCTGCCGAGCTGGCTGTCGTTTCTGCATCCGGGCACCGGGCTGGCCGCAGGTGCCGGCATTCCGATGTGGATCGTGCTGACCTGCGCAGTGGTGATGGCTGCCGGTACCGCCTCGGGCGGCTGGAAGATCATCAAGACGCTCGGCCACAAGATGGTCAAGCTGCACCCCATCCACGGCTTTGCGGCGGAAACCAGCTCGGCCACCGTGCTCACCGTGGCCGCGCACTTCGGTATGCCGGTGTCCACCACGCACAGCATTTCCACCGCGATCATGGGCGTGGGCTTTGCCAAGAATCCGCGCTCGCTGCGGCTGGGCGTGATCGAACGCATCGTCTGGGCCTGGATCCTCACCATCCCGGCTGCCGGTGGCGTGGCGTATCTGATCCTGCGCGGGTTCGAACTGTTCGGCTGGACCTGAGGTCTGTCGCGCGGCGGTCATCTGCATTGTCGACGATGTGCCGCCTCGCACGGCGCTGTCCGACGCTTGGGCGGATGCGGTCAGTAGTCCACGCATGAGGCATGCTGGCCGGGGGATGGGTGCGATACGCGCCGCTGTCAGGCGTCACGCGCCTGCGTCTGCGCGACGCAAACGCCTGAAGTCCCGCTCTTGGCTGACGGAGACGCAAGATGATGCTGTCGCTGGTCTGTGTGCTGTTCGGCTTTTCCTGGCTGATCGATCGGCTGGGCATGCGGCGCTTCTCGCGCCTGCTCGGCGCGCTGAGCCTGCTGCTGGTGCTGGCCGTGGGCTGCGGCCCGCTGCCGTCGTGGATGCTGCGCGACCTGCAACGCACCGGCGCCAACGATTTCACTGACTGGGGCGCGCGCAACGCCATCGTGCTGCTTGGCGCGGGCACGGTGCGTTCCGACCGTGCCGGCGCGCCGGCCGAAGCAAACGTGTTCGCGTATGGCCGCATCGTCGAGGCGGCGCGCCTGTACCGCGCCTGCGCCGCCACCGGCAACGATTGCAAGATCGAGATCAGCGGCGGCGATGCGCGCGGGCTCGGGCTGAGCGAGGCAGTGGTGTACCGGCGGGTTTTGCTGGGCTTGGGTGTGGAGGCCGGCGATTTGATTCTGGAGCCGGCCAGCATGACCACCTGGCAGAACGCGCAGTTCAGCCAGCCGCTGCTGCGCGCGTACCGGCCGCAGCGCATCGTCTTGGTGTCCTCGGCCACGCACCTGCATCGCGCCGAGCTGTATTTCCTGCACTTCGGCATGCGCACCACGCCGGTCCGCTCGGACTGGTTGCGGGCCTCGTGGTCGCTGCTGCCGCAGAGCTACAACTTCACCCTGGCCGATGTGGCGCTGCACGAATACCTGGGCATCGCGCGCTACCGTGTCTACGAATGGCTGGGCTGGAACGTGGAGGCCACGCTGCCCGGTGCGCTGTGATCGCTGCAAGGCATTGCGCCCTGCCGGCGACTGCTGCCGCCGGCAGGACCAACCTCAGCGTGTCTCGTACATCGCCTTGACGTCGCTGCGGAACGCGGCCTGGCTGTCGGCGCGGTTGTAGAACATGTGGCCGCCCGGGTACTCGCGCACCTGCACGCGCTTTGGGTCGCTGCCCATCGCCGGCATCTGGTCCACGGTGAGCACCGAACCCATGAAGGGGCAGGAGAGGTCGTTCCAGCCGTGCGCGATCAGTACGCGCAACTTCGGGTCGATCGCCACCGCCTGGCGCAATTGCGTCACCGCGCCCTTGCGCAGCTCATCGTCCCAGTCCCAGAGCTTGTTGACGTCGTAATTGAGTGCCTGGTAGCGCGCATCGATCTTCCAGCCCACCACGCGGGTCACGAAGTCCACCATCGCGGTGGTGGTGGGCGCGATGATGCTGTCCAGCAGTGGGTCGTTGGCGCGTTGCTCGGGGTCGTTGGGGAACGGGTCGAACGCGGTTACGTTGGAATCGTAACGGCTGCCCAGCTCGCCTTTATCGCGGAACACTTCGCGCAGATACGCCTGGGTTTCCAGGCGCCCGCCGGAGCGCCGCACATAGGCCGGATCCAGCCCGGTCATGCGCGTGACCTGCTGCAGCATCGCCTCGCTGGCCTGCGGGTCGGTGCGTCCTTTCATCAGCGCCACCGCGTAGTCGCCGCGCGTGTAGTCGATGACCTGGCGCATCGCCGCGTCGGTGAGCTGGCCCTGGCGTTCCAGGTGCGCGGCGGCGATGGAGGGCAGCGTCATCATCCAGGCCAGCGGCGACACATCGCTGTTGTCGTCCAGGGTCGGGTTGAGGTACGGCGACACCAGCACCACGCCATTCATCGCCACGCCCAGGCGGGTCTGCAGGTAGTGGGTGATGCGTGGGCCGCGGAAGCCGCCGTAGCTTTCGCCCACCAGGTATTTGCGTGCCTGCAGGCGGCGGTTCTTGAGCAGCCAGTCGTAGACCACGCGCGAAAGATATTCGACGTCGACCTGCGGGTTGTAGAACTGCTTCTTGGCCTCGTCGTCACTGATCAACGAGCGGCTGAAGCCGGTGCCGATCGGGTCGATGAACACCAGGTCGGTGAAGTCCAACCAGGTGCCGGGATTGTCGCGAAGCGCGGCCGGTGCCGAGGCGCTGTTGCCTTCGGCGCCAAATGCCACCACCTTTGGCCCGATCGCGCCCATGTTGAGATACACCGATGAAGCACCCGGGCCGCCATTCAACGCAAAGGTGACCGGGCGGTCCTTGCCGTCGACGGTGTAGGCGGTGAAGACCACCTCGCCGGTGGTCTTGCCCTGCGCATCGCGGACCGGCAGGGTGCCGACGGTGGCGGTGTAGCTCAGTGAGCGCCCGGCCACGCGGGTGCTCTGGCGTACGCTGGCATCGGCAGGCAAGGGCGCCGGTTTGGCAGCGGGTGCATCGGCGGCGGGGTCTGTCTTTTTGTCTGCCGGCGCGGCCGCCAGGGCCGGCCCGCCCAACAGAAGAAGCGTCAGCACGCTGGCGCGCAGGAAAGAAGGCATGGTGGTCAACGGCGATGGGGGAGCGACGATCCTAGGCGCCTGCGATCGCTATTGGATGTGCCCAAAGGCATGGCAGGACGCGCTGACCGAAGCGGCGCGGCTGGTTATGATGGCGCGCCGCAGGCGCTGGTTGAAGACGAACATGCGTTGCCGTGTTGCCCAATTCCTTGCTGTCGCGCTGTCGCGCTGTCGGTGGCCGGCTGCGCCTCGCCGCCGCCGGTGCGGCATGCCAGCGATCCGGATGCGCTGTGGCGCATCGTCACCACGCACTGCCTGCAGGCCGGGCCGGTGCCGGACGATTGCGCCGCGGTGTGGCCTGATCCGCAGCGGCAGGCGGTGGTACTGAAGGACAACCACGGCCGCTTCCAATACCTGCTGGTGCCCAGCGTGCGTGTCAGCGGGATCGAAGATCCCTCGCTATTGCAGGCCGATGCGCCCAACTATTTCGCCAGCGCATGGTCGGCGCGCAGCTTCGTTGCATCCGCGCTGGCGCAGCCGTTGCCGCGCGCCTATGTGAGCCTGGCGCTCAACTCGCCGTACGGGCGCTCGCAGGAGCAGCTGCACATCCACATCGATTGCCTGCGCCCGGACGTCTATGCCGCCCTGCAGCGAGAGCATGCGCAGATCGGCCCGCAATGGCGTGCGTTGGCCGAGCCCTTGCTGGGCCATGTGTATCTGGCCAGGACGCTGCCGGGCGATACGCTCAACGAGGATCCGATTCGCCTGCTCGCCAACGCCATTCCTGCCGATGCGAGCCTGCGCGATTACTCGCTGGTGGTGGCAGGCACGCACTTGCGCGATGGGCAGCCGGGCTTCGTGTTGCTGGCGACGCGGCAGGATGCGGCCACCGGCAATCGGGCCAGTGGCGAAGAATTGCAGGACCACGCCTGTGGCCTGGTCACCGGCGCCCGCAAGGTGTTGCCGGGTGTGCGCTGAGTGATGCGGGAGCGCGTGGCTCGCGATGCGTGCTGAAGCGATTGCTGCTGCGCGCTGTTTGATGACGCGCGCATCGGGATCCAGTGAAGCGTCAGGTGTTTGAACGTTCTACACGCACATGCGCCGCCATCACACGCTGCTGAAATTCGAGCTCCACTCGGCCCTGCATGCGGTGCGGTCATCCCAGAACACGTTCACCTCCGCCCGAAGAGATGCCTTCTCGCCGCTGCAACGAGCAGCGAGAAGGCAGTTCCGAATCGCCGCGTCCTTAGACTTCCAGCGACGCCAGATCGCCCTTGGTTTCCAGCCACTGCTTGCGGTCGCCCGCGCGCTTTTTGGCCAGCAGCATGTCCATCAACGAGCGGGTCTGTTCGCCGTCGTCAATCGTCAGCTGCACCAGGCGGCGCGTGTCGGGGTGGATGGTCGATTCGCGTAACTGCTGCGGATTCATCTCGCCCAGGCCCTTGAAGCGGGTGACGCTGATCTGGCCCTTCATCTTCTCGCGCGCGATCTTGTCCAGCAGCGTGGTCTTTTCTTCCTCGTCCAGCGCATAGAACACCTGCTTGCCCACGTCCACGCGGAACAGTGGCGGCATCGCCACGAACACGTGGCCGGCGGCCACCAGCGCGGGGAAGTGCTGCAGGAACAGCGCGGTGAGCAGGGTGGCGATATGCAGGCCATCGGAGTCGGCGTCGGCCAGGATCACCACCTTGCCGTAGCGCAGCCCGGTGATGTCGTCCTTGCCCGGGTCGCAGCCGATCGCAATGGCCAGGTTATGTACTTCCTCGGACGCCAGCACGCTGCCGGACGCCACTTCCCAGGTGTTGAGGATCTTGCCGCGCAGCGGCAGGATCGCCTGGAAATCCTTGTCGCGCGCCTGCTTGGCCGAGCCGCCGGCCGAATCGCCCTCCACCAGGAACAACTCGGTCCGCGACAGGTCCTGGCTGATGCAGTCGGCCAGCTTGCCAGGCAGGGCAGGGCCCTGGGTGACCTTCTTGCGGACGATCTGCTTTTCGGTCTTCAAGCGCGCGCTGGCGCGGTCGATGGCGATCTGCGCGATCTTCTCGCCGATCTCCACGTTCTGATTGAGATACAGGCTGAAGGCATCGTGCGCGGCGCCTTCGATGAAGCCGGCGGCCTGGCGCGAGGACAGACGCTCCTTGGTCTGCCCGGAGAATTGCGGGTCGGTCATCTTCAGGCTGAGCACGAAGGTGACCCGGTCCCACACGTCTTCCGGCGCCAGCTTCACGCCGCGCGGCAGCAGGTTGCGGAAGTCGCAGAACTCGCGCAACGCATCGGTCAGGCCCGAGCGCAGGCCGTTGACGTGGGTGCCGTGCTGCGCGGTGGGGATCAGGTTGACGTAGCTTTCCTGGGTCAGCTCGCCTTCCGGCACCCACGCAGCCGCCCAGTCGACAATCTCGGTGTCCTTCTTGAGGCTGCCGGCGAACAGATCCGCAGGCAGCAGCTCGCGGTCGGCCATTTCGCCCTTGAGGTAGTCGCGCAGACCGTCCTCGAAGTACCAGCTGTCCTGCTCGCCGGTAGCCTCGTCATGCAGCTTCACGGTCAGGCCGGGGCATAGCACCGCCTTGGCGCGCAGCAGATGGCGCAGCGCCCGCACATTGAACTTGGGGGTGTCGAAATATTTGGGGTCGGCCCAGAAACGCAGCCGCGTGCCGGTGTTCTTCTTGCCGACGGTGCCGACAACTTCCAGCTTGGAGGCGGCGTTGCCGTCGCGGAACTCCATGCGGTGCTCGTTGCCTTCGCGCTTGATGAACAGCTCGACCTTGGTCGAAAGCGCATTGACCACGCTCACGCCCACGCCATGCAGGCCGCCGGAGAAGGTGTAGTTGCGATTGCTGAACTTGCCGCCGGCATGCAGGCGGGTGAGGATCAGCTCCACGCCGGGGATCTTCTCCTCCGGGTGCATGTCCACGGGCATGCCGCGGCCATCGTCGGAGACCTCGCAGCTGCCATCCTTGTACAGGGTCACTTCGACCTGCTTGGCGTGACCGGCCAGCGCCTCGTCCACCGAGTTGTCGATGACTTCCTGCGCCAGATGGTTCGGGCGCGCGGTGTCGGTATACATGCCAGGGCGGCGCTTGACCGGGTCAAGGCCCGACAGGACTTCAATATCGGCGGCGTTATAACGGGTGTTCATGCATCTCGTTGGCACGTGAAACGACGCGCAAGTGTGGGGTCTGGGGCGATTTTTTGCACGCGACCGGCGTTCAGTGCCCGGCCGGGCGCCGCTGACTATGCTGGCGTTGGATTCGGAACCAAACGTCCCCACCTTGGGATGTCACCGAACCAGGAGTAGACCCATGAAGTTCAAGCACATTCTGATGCTCACCCTGGGCGCCGCCGCGGTTGCAGCATTGCCGGCCATCGCGCAGACCGCTCCGCCGCAGGGGCAGGGCGCCAGTACGCAGAAGGCCAATGACGACAAGGCCAAGACCGAGGCCGAGCGCAAGGCCGAGCGCCGCGCCGCTGCTGCCAAGGCCAGGCCGGAAGCCGGCCAGGCCCCGCGCGAGGAAGAGGAAGAAGAGAAGCCGTCGCGCTGAGGACAGCGCAGGTTTCGCCCGCAGACGCCCCGGCTCCGGCCGGGGCGTCTGCATTTGCACGGTGTGCGTGCATCCAGTGGCGTCACCGACGCCTGGAGTGCACGCAACCCTTGGGCATTCGCCCGTCACCCGTTAAACTATGGCTTTCCGGGAGGCCTTGAGCCCCATGACTCCCCTGATTTTTGTAACAGGCGGTGTAGTGTCCTCGCTAGGCAAGGGCATCGCCGCTGCTTCGCTTGCGTCCATTCTTGAGGCGCGTGGCCTGAAGGTCACGATGATGAAGCTGGACCCGTACATCAATGTGGACCCGGGCACGATGAGCCCGTTCCAGCATGGTGAGGTCTACGTCACCGATGACGGTGCCGAAACCGATCTGGACCTGGGCCACTACGAGCGCTACGTGCGCACGCGGTTGTCGCGCAAGAACTCGGTCACCACCGGCCGCATCTACGAAAACGTGATCCGCAAGGAGCGCCGCGGCGACTACCTGGGCGCGACCGTGCAGGTCATTCCGCATATCACCGATGAAATCCGTCGCTGCATCGACGAGGCCACGGCCGGCTTCGATGTGGCGTTGATCGAGATCGGTGGCACCGTGGGCGATATCGAGTCGTTGCCGTTCCTGGAGGCTATCCGCCAGGTGCGCACCGAGCGCGGCGCCGAGAAGGCCATGTTCATGCACCTCACCCTGGTGCCGTACATCGCTGCGGCCGGTGAGTTGAAGACCAAGCCGACCCAGCACTCGGTCAAGGAGCTGCGCTCGATCGGTATCCAGCCGGACGTGCTGCTGTGCCGCTCCGAACAGGCGGTGCCGGATTCGGAACGCCGCAAGATCGCGTTGTTCACCAACGTCTCCGAGCGTGCGGTGATCAGCTGCCCCGACATCGATGTGCTGTACGGCATGCCGCTGGAACTGCGCCGCCAGGGCCTGGACGAACTGGTCATCGATCAATTCAAGCTGCGCGACAAGGTCGCCGCGGCCGATCTGTCCGAGTGGGAAGCGGTGGTCGATGCGGTCAAGCATCCGCTCGATGAGGTGACCATCGCGGTGGTCGGTAAGTACGTCGATCACCAGGACGCCTACAAGTCGGTGGCCGAGGCGCTCAAGCACGGTGGCCTGCGTCAGCGCACCAAGGTCAACCTGACCTGGCTGGAAGCGCAGGATCTGGAAGGCAGCGACATGGCCGCATTGCAGGGCATCGACGGCATTCTGGTGCCGGGCGGCTTCGGCGATCGCGGCTTCGAAGGCAAGGTGCAGACCTCCAAGTACGCCCGCGAGCACAAGGTGCCGTATTTCGGCATCTGCTACGGCATGCAGGCGGCGGTGGTGGACTATGCCCGCCACGTGGCCGATCTGGATGCTGCCAACAGCACCGAGAACGATCGCCAGTCGCCGCACCCGGTGATCGGCCTGATCACCGAGTGGCGCACCGCCACCGGCGAGGTGGAAAAGCGCGATGAAAAATCCGACCTGGGCGGCACCATGCGTCTGGGCCTGCAGGAGCAGCGCCTGAAGCCGGGCACGCTGGCGCGCGAGGTGTACGGCAAGGACGTGGTGGCCGAGCGGCATCGCCATCGCTACGAGTTCAACAACCGCTACCGTACCCAGCTGGAAGATGCCGGCCTGGTGATTTCCGGCAAGTCGATGGACGACACGCTGGTGGAAATGGTGGAGCTGCCGCGCGATACGCATCCGTGGTTCCTGGCCTGCCAGGCGCATCCGGAATTTTTGTCCACTCCGCGCGACGGGCATCCGCTGTTTATTGGTTTCGTGCGCGCCGCGCGCGAGAAGAAGGCCGGCGGCAAGCTGTTGAAGGAAGCGCGTGCGTGATCCACGCCTTCTCCCGTTGGGAGAAGGTGGTCCGTAGATGTGGATGATGGGGCGCGGCAACACACTGGAAGGTGGCAGCCATGACGAACGCGTCGACGCGGAAGCCAAGGCAGGCCATGTTGCTATAGCTGTGCTTCGCAACCGTACTCTCACCCCAACCCCCTCTCCCGGTGGGAGAGGGGCTCAAATCAATAAGGTGCGCAGCAGCTTCCTTCTCGCATCGGGAGAAGGTGGCGCGAAGCGCCGGATGAGGGGCGCCGCAACACACCCGAAGATGGCGGCCCTGATGAACGCGTCGCCACGCGCCAACCAACGCAAACCACCCGGCTTCATAAGCGCTTGGTGCCCTTATTCTTACCCTCACCCCAACCCCTCTCCCGGTGGGAGAGAGGCTTCAATCAACAAGGTGACCTGATGAAACTGTGTGACTTCGAAGTTGGCCTGGATCAGCCGCTGTTCCTGATTGCCGGCCCCTGCGTGATCGAGTCGATGCAGCTGCAGCTCGACGTGGCCGGCAAGCTCAAGGAGATCACCGGCAAGCTGGGGATCAACTTCATCTTCAAGTCGAGTTTCGACAAGGCCAACCGCACCTCCGGCACCAGCTTCCGCGGCCCCGGCCTGGAAGAAGGCCTGAAGGTGCTGGACGCGGTGAAAAAGCAGATCGGCGTGCCGGTGCTCACCGACGTGCACGAATACACCCCGATGAATGAGGTCGCCGCCGTCGTCGACGTGCTGCAGACCCCGGCCTTTCTGGTGCGCCAGACCGACTTCATCAAGAACGTCTGCGCCGCCGGCAAGCCGGTGAACATCAAGAAGGGCCAGTTCCTGGCGCCGTGGGACATGAAGCCGGTGGTGGACAAGGCCAAGTCGACCGGCAACGAGCAGATCATGGTCTGCGAACGTGGCGCCTCGTTCGGCTACAACAACCTGGTCAGCGACATGCGCTCGCTCAGCGTCATGCGCGACACCGGCTGCCCGGTGGTGTTCGATGCCACCCATTCGGTGCAGTTGCCGGGCGGGCAGGGCAGCAGTTCCGGTGGCCAACGCGAATTCGTGCCGGTGCTGGCACGTGCCGCGGTCGCAGTTGGCATTTCCGGCCTGTTTGCCGAAACCCATCCGGACCCGTCCAAGGCGTTGTCCGATGGCCCCAATGCCTGGCCGCTGGACCGCATGGAAGAGCTGCTCGAGACGCTGATGGAACTGGATGCAGTGACCAAAAAGCACGGGTTCGCGCGCTTCGCATGAGTCCTGATCCATGGGCGCAGGCGGCAGTGCGCCGCCAGCGCCGGCAGTGGCGTCACTGGCCCTGGGGCTGGGTGGCGCTCGGCCTTTCGCTGTCCGCGTGGGCCTGTTTTGCGGTAATGGCCTTCCTGGCGGCCGCCAGCTTCGGCATGCCGGGCGACGGCAGCCATGCCATGCAGGCCACGCGCACCCCGATGCTGGTCACGCTGGTGGTGGGTGCGCTGGTGACATTGGGCGGCCTGGTGGCCGGCCCCCTTGCGCTTCGGCTGGGTCGCCAGCCTGTCGCCGCGGCGATGGGGCTGGCGTCGCTGCTGTTCTTGCTCTTGTTGTTTGGCTTGTCGCTGCTGGGCGTGATGGCCTAGCGGCGCGCCGGCTGGCTTGCCGTGCGTTCGCTGCCCATGCGATTTGGCAACGGGGCAGTGTGCGGCGATAATCCGGCAGCTTGTTTCCGGTGTACTTCCCCCCCTTACTGGTAACCGATCGGACCTATGACCACTATCGCCAAGATTCTCGCCCGTGAAATCCTCGACTCCCGCGGCAATCCCACGCTGGAGGCGGAAGTCACGCTGGCAGACGGCTCGTTCGGCCGCGCCGCCGTGCCCTCGGGCGCCTCGACCGGCACCAAGGAAGCGGTGGAACTGCGCGACGGCGACAAGACCCGCTACCTGGGCAAGGGCGTGCGCAAGGCCGTGGAAAACGTCAACGGCACCATCGCCGAGACGCTCAAGGACTTCGATGCCGCCGACCAGCAGGGTCTGGACCGTCGCCTGATCGACCTCGACGGCACCGAGAACAAGGGCCGCCTGGGCGCCAACGCGTTGCTGGGGGTGTCGCTGGCCGCCGCGCATGCGGTCGCCGCCTCGCGCAAGCAGCCGCTGTGGCAGTACCTGTCCACCATCACCGAATCCGATGTCGCCCTGCCGGTGCCGATGATGAACATCATCAACGGCGGCGCGCATGCCGACAACAATGTCGACTTCCAGGAATTCATGGTGCTGCCGGTGGGCTGCAGCTCGTTTTCCGAAGCGCTGCGCGCAGGCACCGAAATCTTCCATTCGCTGAAGTCCGTGCTCAAGGGCCACGGCCTCAGCACGGCGGTGGGTGACGAGGGCGGCTTCGCCCCGGACTTCCGCAGCAATGTCGAAGCGCTGGACACCATCCTCGAGGCGATCGGCAAGGCCGGTTACACCGCTGGCGAAGACATCCTGCTGGGCCTGGACGTGGCCTCGTCGGAGTTCTACGACAACGGCAAGTACAACCTGGTGGGCGAAAACAAGCGCCTGACCAGCGAGCAGTTCGTCGACTTCCTGGCCGACTGGGTGGCGCAGTACCCGATCATCAGCATCGAAGACGGCCTGGCCGAAGACGACTGGGCCGGCTGGAAGCTGCTGACCGATCGCGTCGGCAAGAAGGTGCAGCTGGTGGGCGACGATCTGTTCGTCACCAACCCGAAGATATTCAAGGAAGGCATCGACAGCGGCACCGCCAACGCGATCCTGATCAAGGTCAACCAGATCGGCACGCTGACCGAGACGCTGGAAGCCATTGCCATGGCGCATGCGGCCAACTACGCCTCGATCGTGTCGCACCGTTCGGGCGAGACCGAAGACACCACCATCGCCGATATCGCCGCGGCCACCACCGCCACCCAGATCAAGACTGGCTCGCTGTGCCGCAGCGACCGCGTGGCCAAGTACAACCAGTTGCTGCGCATCGAGCAGGCACTGGGGTCCGGCGCGCGTTACGCCGGCCGCGACGCGTTCGTTTCGCTCAAGCGATAAGCCATGCGCAACTGGCGCTGGCTCCTGCTGGTGCTGGCGGTACTGCTGGCGTGGCTGCAGTACCGCTTCTGGTTCGGGCCTGGGAATTCCGGTGAAGTGATGATGCTGGAAGCCCAGGTTGCCCATCAGACACGGGATAACGAAGGCCTGCGCCAACGCAATCAGGCATTGGCGGCAGAGGTCAAGGATTTGAAGGACGGCGAGGCGGCAATCGAGGAACGCGCGCGCAGCGAGCTGGGCATGATCAAGCCCGGCGAAACGTTCTATCGCGTGGTCGAAGATGCGCCGCTGTTGCCACCGGCAGCACAGGAAGCAGCAACGCCTGCACAACCGCCCGCAGCGTCTGCCGACCCGGTAGATCACCCATGACCGGCTCGGTGTGGGCGATTGTCCCGGCGGCCGGGCGTGGCACGCGCTTTGGCGGTGCGGTGCCAAAGCAGTATTTGCACGCGGCGGGCCAGCCGCTGATGGCCTACACGTTGGCGGCCCTGGCAGCACATCCGGCGGTGGCCGGGATCGTGGTGGCGATTGCTCCCGACGATGCCGACTGGCCGGGCTGGACAGCCGTGCACGCCAAGCCCGTGCTCACCTGCGTGGGCGGCGCCACGCGTGCGGCGTCGGTGCTGGCCGGGTTGCTGGCGTTACCCGATGGCGTGCGCGCCGATGACTTTGTGCTGGTGCACGATGCGGCCCGGCCCAACCTGGCGCTGGCCGATCTGGACCGGTTGCTGGAGATTGGCCGCGGCGATCCGGTCGGTGCCATTTTGGCCGCGCCGGTGCGCGATACGCTCAAACGCGCAGGCGACGATGGCGGGATCGACGGCACCGAGCCGCGCGAGCGGTTGTGGCGCGCGTTGACGCCACAGTTGTTCCGGCGCCATCAGTTGATTCGCGGTCTCACCGAGGCATCGGCTGCCGGCGTGGACGTGACCGACGAGGCGATGGCGATCGAGCGGCTTGGCTTGCGTCCCTTGCTGGTGGAAGGTGCCGAAGATAATTTCAAGGTGACCACGCCTGCGGACCTGGCACGTTTTGAATTCGAGCTGGCGAACCGCGACCGCGGTGGCGCAAGCCGGGAGGCTGAGCGCAGCGCTACGCCCTCTGCTGCAACGTCCGTTTTTTCCGGTGCGCGTTCTGCGGCGTCCGGTTCCGAAGAGGTGTAAGCAACATGTCCTTCAATTTCCGCATCGGCCAGGGTTACGACGTGCATGCGTTCGGCCCGGGCGATCATCTGATGCTGGGTGGCGTGCGCATGGCGCACAGTCACGGTGTGCTGGCACACAGCGATGGCGACGTGGTGCTGCATGCGTTGTGCGATGCGATGCTCGGTGGCCTGGCGCTGGGCGATATCGGTGTGCATTTTCCGCCCTCCGATGCGCGTTGGAAGGGTGCCGACAGCGCGCAGTTCCTGCAGCACTGCGACCAGTTGCTGCGTGATCGCGGCTGGCGGGTGGGCAATGCCGACATCACGGTGATCTGCGAGCGGCCCAAGGTGGGGCCGCACGCGTTGGCGATGCGCGAGCGCATTGCCGGGCTGCTGGCCATCGAACTGGATGCGGTGAGCGTCAAGGCGACCACCAGCGAGAAGCTGGGATTCACCGGGCGTAGCGAAGGCATTGCCGCACAGGTCGCGGTGCTGCTCGGCAAGATCGCCGCATAACTGGCGTCGCACGCGCGAGGCGTGCGATTGCATTCTGACGCCGGCGATGCCGGCAGCATGCGGACGTCACCTGTCGCATCTCACTGGACTTTCCCATGAGCGATTCACCCGTTTTGCCGCGCGCGCATGGCGCCGCGGTGCTCACTGCGGCAATGCGCAGCGTTGCCGAGGATTTCCAGGTTGATGAGTTGCCCGCGTTCGATGCATCGGGTGAAGGCGAGCATCTGCTGCTGAGCGTGCGCAAGCGTGGCCAGAACACCGCTTACGTGGCCAAGCGTTTGGCGCAGTGGGCCGGCATTGCGGAGATGGGCATTGGCTACGCGGGTCTGAAGGACCGCCACGCGGTGACCACGCAACGCTTCAGCGTACATCTGCCCAAGCGCATCGCCCCGGACCTGAGCGCGCTGGACGATGACGACATGCAGGTGGTGGAGCACACCTGGCACAACCGCAAGCTGCAGCGCGGCGCCTTGCATGGCAATCGTTTCGTGCTGACGCTGCGCGAGGTGGTGGGCGATCAGGCGGCCATCGATGCGCGCCTGCACGCGATCGCTGCGCGCGGCATCCCCAACTGGTTTGGCGAGCAGCGCTTCGGCCGCGATGGCGGCAATGTCGCCGCGGCATTGGCGATGTTCGGTTACACGCGGCAGCTGGACGGCACGCTCGCGCCGGCACCCAAGCGTCGCCTGCGCAACGATCAACGCTCGCTGCTGTTGTCGGCAGCACGCTCGGCACTGTTCAACCAGGTGCTGACTGCGCGCGTGGAGCAGGGCAATTGGGATGCGCCACTGGACGGCGAGGCCTGGATGCTGGACGGCTCGCGCAGCGTGTTCGGTCCCGAACCCTGGAGCGAGGTGTTGGCCGAGCGTCTTGCACGTTTCGACATTCATCCCAGCGGCCCGTTGTGGGGCGCTGGCGAATTACGCTGCAGCGCTGAGGCCGCGGCGATTGAGCAGGCGGCCGTGTCGGATCCACAATCGCTCGCGTTGCGCACGGGTTTGGAAGCGGCCGGCCTCAAGCAGGAGCGCCGCGCGCTGCGGCTGCGTCCTCAGGCGTTGGCACATGCCTGGCTGGACGCGCAGACGCTGCAGCTCACCTTCGCCTTGCCACCCGGGTGCTATGCAACCGCGGTGTTGTGGGAACTGGGCGAGGTCGTCGATGCAGCGCGCGTTGCACCGCAGTCGCGTTCCGAGGGCTGAGTGGTACGCCAGCACTAGCATTCCCGTAGGAGCGGCCTTGGCCGCGATGAGGCGTTACCGATAATGCCCATCGCGGCCGGGCCGCTCTTACGATGCATGACCGGTGCGACCAAGAGCGGCTATCAAAACGTAGCGAGCAGCCGTGAGGTGGGTGCGGACGGTGCGGAAGAACCGGTGTGCAGGAGTGGTACATGCCGATTCCGAGCGCCGGCCGCGCCCGCCTGGCGGCTGCGCCGTGGTGTTGCTAGCTGCTCTAACGCCGTGCCAACAACACCAGCAGGGCACCGGTTCCACCTTGCGTCGGCGGTGCGGAATGGAAGGCCAGCACATCGTTGCGCTGGCGTAGCACACGGTCCACCAGATTCTTCAGCACCGGTGCGCCACTGTCCGATTGCAGGCCCTTGCCGTGGATGATGCGCACGCAGCCGTGCTCGTGTGCATGCGCTTCCAACAGGAACTGGCGTAGCAAGGCGTCGGCTTGCGCGGCAGTGGCGCCGTGCAGGTCCAGTTCGTCCTGCACCGAAAACTGACCGCGCTTGAGTCGCTGGAACAGCCGCGCGGGCAGGGTATCGCGCCGGTAGCTGGCGGTGTCACCAGCTTCCAGCGGCGAAGAATCACGTAGCAGGCGCGCAAATTCGCTCTGCGCCTCGGCTTCGTCGCGCTCGGCCATGCGCGCACGCGGCTTGGGCCGCGGCTTGGTGTTGGCGGGCGGCGCAACAGCGCGGATCGGCTTCACTTCGCCAATGGCTGCACGGAACAGCGCGCCGTCGTCTTCGTCTTCAGGATGCGACATCGTCACAGCGTACCCTGCCCAACCTCAGGCGCAAGCGAAGATCAAGCGCGAAGCGGACGGACGCATCCGGTATCATGGCCGGGTTTTCCGAGGAGTCCCATGCGCGTACTGGTTAGCAACGACGACGGTGTCGACGCCCCCGGCATCCAGATCCTGGCCGAGGCGCTGCGCCGCGCCGGTCATGAAGTGATGGTAGTCGCGCCCGATCGCGATCGCTCCGGTGCCAGCAATTCGCTGACCCTGGATGTGCCGATCCGCACCCGCCGCATCGACGCACAGACCTGCGCGGTTGCCGGCACACCCACCGACTGCGTGCATCTGGCGCTCACCGGCATGCTCGATTACGACCCGGATATCGTGGTCTCGGGCATCAATAATTCCGCCAATCTCGGCGACGACGTGATCTATTCGGGTACGGTGTCTGCTGCGATGGAAGGGCGTTTTCTCGGCCTGCCCGCAGTGGCGGTCTCGCTGGTGACGCAGAATCACGAAGCCCATCATTTCGAGACCGCCGCGCGCGCCGCGGTGGAAATCGTGGCGCGGTTGAAGGCCGATCCATTGCCCGCCGACACCATCCTCAACGTCAACGTGCCGGATCTGGCCTGGGCGGATGTGCTCGGGTTCGAAGTGACGCGTCTTGGCAACCGGCATCGGTCCGAGCCGTGCGTGCCGCAGAGCGATCCGCGTGGCCGTACCGTCTACTGGATTGGCCCGGCCGGTCCCGAACAGGATGCTGGCGTCGGCACCGACTTCCACGCCGTGCGCACCGGGCATATCTCGATCACGCCGATCCACGTCGATCTCACCCGCTACCAGGCGCTGGACACCGTGGCCGGCTGGGTCGGCGGCCTGACCGCCGCGCTGGACGCGCCGGCATGACCCCGCGGCTGCGCCTGCAACCGGAATCGGTGGGAATCGGCATGACCTCGCAGCGGGTGCGCGACCGTCTGGTCGAGCGTCTGCGCGAGTCCGGTATCCAGGACGAAGCCACGCTCAACGCCGTGCGCACCGTGCCGCGTCATCTGTTCATCGATGAAGCGCTGGCCTCGCGCGCTTACGAAGACACCGCGCTGCCGATCGGCCATGGCCAGACCATTTCCCAGCCATGGGTGGTCGCGCGCATGACCGAGGCGGTGCTGCAGGTGGCGCCGAAGAAAGTGCTCGAAGTGGGCACCGGCTCTGGCTACCAGGGCGCGATCCTGGCGGCACTGGGCCTGGAGGTCTATACCGTCGAGCGCATCGGCGATCTGCTGCGCCAGGCGCGCAAGCGCTTTCGCCATCTGGGCATGAACGTGCGCAGCAAGCACGACGATGGCCGGATCGGCTGGCCGGAACACGGCCCCTATGATGCGATCGTGGTCACCGCGGCCGCGCCGGCGCTGGTCGACGCCTTGGTCGATCAATTGGCGGTCGGTGGCCGGTTGGTGGCCCCGGTCGGTGGTGCCTCGTCGCAATCACTGGTGCAGTTGACGCGCGGCGCCGATGGCGAGATCGCGCAAGAGGTTCTGGCGCCGGTCACGTTCGTCCCTCTGTTGTCGGGCATGCTGGATTGAACCCATGAGAGTTTCTCGATGAAGATATTCGGGCCGTTGTACGACGTGGCCATCCGTTGGTCCCGCCACCGCCGCGCACCAGCGCTGCTGACCGGCCTCAGTTTCGTCGAGGGCTTCATCTTTCCGGTTCCGCCGGAAGTGATGCTGGCGCCGATGTCGCTGGCCGAACCGCGACGCGCGCTGTGGTTCGCCACGCTGAGCCTGATCGGATCGCTCAGTGGTGCGCTGGTGGGCTATCTGCTTGGCCACTTCGCGTTCGCTGCCTTGCAGCCGCTGATCGAGTGGCTGGGCTGGAGCGCGCGCATCGACGAGCAGGTGCAGAACCTGCGGCAGGTGGTGGCCGAATCGCCGTGGAAGGCGTTCTGGTTGCTGGTGATCGTGGGCTTTACGCCCATTCCCCTGAAGATCTTTACCTGGGCCTCGGGCGTGGTCGGCGTGCCGATCCTGCCGTTCATCGCCAGCATGCTGGTGGGGCGCGGCAAGCGCGTGTACCTGGTGGCCGGCGCGATCCGCCTTGGCGGCGCGCGCGCGGAAGCCGCGCTGCACCGCTGGATCGAACCCCTGGGCTGGGTGGCGATGGCGGTCCTGGCGGTGGTGGCCGGCTGGCTGGTGTGGAAGGCAACGAACGGATGAGCAGGGCGCAGATGAAATTGGTACGCAAGACAGCGGTGATGCTGGTAGTGGCGGCAGGGCTGACGGCCTGCAGCAGCGCGACAGTGGTGCGTTCGCCCAACTCGGGCAGTGGTGGTGGCGCTTCGCGGCCCAGTGCCGCGCCGCGTCCGTCGGTGCCGCGTCCCGGTGCAACCGTGACCGTGCAGCGCGGCGACACGCTGTATGCGATTTCGCGCCGCACCAATATCACCGCGCCGGACCTGGCTGCCTGGAACGGGCTGTCTTCACCGAACACGATCTACCCCGGGCAGACGCTCAAGCTGTATCCGCCCGGCGCGAGCAAGCCTGGTGCAAGTGCACCGGTGGCCAGTGGCGGCACCGTGGTTCCGCCGCGCCCGGCCGCACCGATTGCGGCCCCGGTCAGTAGCGGCTTCAGCTGGCGCTGGCCGGCCGACGGCGTGGTGGTGGGGACCTTCGTCACCGGCGAGACCACCAAGCAAGGCGTGGACATTGCCGGTGCCAGCGGTCAAGCCGTACGCGCTGCAGCCGATGGCGTGGTGGTTTACTCCGGCGCCGGCCTGGTCGGCTACGGCGAGCTGATCATCATCAAGCACAACGATCAGTGGCTGTCGGCCTACGGCCACAACCGCAAGCGCCTGCTCAACGAAGGCCAGAGCGTGAAGGCCGGGCAGCAGATCGCCGAGATGGGCCGCAGCGGCGCCGCCCGCGACATGCTGCACTTTGAGATCCGCTACAACGGCAAGCCGGTTGACCCGCTGCTGTATCTGCCCAAGAAGTGAAGCCGGGAGTCGGGAATGGGGAGTCGGGAATCGTAACGGCCTTGGGCTGAGGCGCTACGGTAAGGCGCGAATTCTGCGCTTCACCAAGGGCGCGTCATCCAGCCAAGTGGCATGGCTCGCTTGACAGCAACGAGTGCTTCAGCAGGATTTGCCGAATCCCGAATCCCGAATCCCGAATCCCGAATCCCCAACTCACCCGCCTACGATCATCGCCAGCGCCACCCGGCGGCCTTCGCTGGCCAGCACGTTGTAGGTGCGTGCCGCCGCCGCATTGGTCATGGCTTCCAGGCCGATGCCGCGGGTCAGGCAGGCGGCCAGGACATCCGTAGACGGAAACTGCTGGCGCTCGCCGGTTCCCAGCAGGATCACTGCCGGGTTCAGCGCCAGCACGGCGTCCATGTGGGCAGGCTGCAGCTGGCCGAGCGAGGGGACGGGCCAGTGTTCCACCAGCTCGTCGGGCATCAGGATGAAACTCTGCTGCAGAATCTGCTCGTTCACCTTGGCGTGGCGGCCATCGGCCGCGCGTAGCGCGTAAGTGTAGTCGGGGTGTTCCTGGTTCAAAGGCATGGCAGAACTCGTCGGGTCAGCCGCGCGGCAGCACGATCTGTCGCTTTTCCTTGCTGGGGCGGTACAGGATGGCGACATGGCCGATGCGCTGCACCAGCGCGCAGCCGGTGTGCTCGATGATCTCGGCGATCAACGCGTCGCGGGTTTCACGGTCTTCCGCTGCCACCTTCACCTTGATCAGCTCGTGGCGTTCGAGCACGTCTTCCAGCTCGGCCACGAACGCCGGCGTGACGCCCTTGCCGCCGGTCTGCAGCAGTGCTTTGAGATCATGGGCCTGGCCGCGCAGGAAACGGTTCTGGGCGGAGGTTAGAACGATGGACATGCAGGATCGAAAGGAAGCAAAGGGTGTTCAGGGTATCATGGCGGCCCGTTCGGACCCCTTTGCCAATGCCTTCCCGTAGTAAAAGCAGCCAGCGCTGGCTCAAGGAACACTTTGCCGACCCCTTCGTCAAAAAGGCCCAGGCCGAAGGCATGCGCTCGCGTGCCGCCTATAAACTGGAAGAGCTGCTGCAGCGCGACCGCCTGCTCAAGCCCGGCATGGTGGTGGTGGACCTGGGCGCGGCGCCGGGAGGGTGGTCTCAGCAGGTGCGCAAGTCGATGGGCGCGAGTGGCCGGGTGGTGGCGCTGGACATCCTGGAGATGCCGCCGCTGGCCGGGGTGGAGTTCCTTCACGGCGACTTCAGGGAGCAGGCCGTCCTATCGGAGTTCGAGGCCATGCTGGGCGATGTGCCGGTAGACCTTGTTCTGTCGGATATGGCCCCCAATAAGAGCGGTATGGATGCGGTCGACCAACCGCGGATGATGCACCTGGCGGAACTGGCCATGGAATTTGCCGACACCCACCTCAAGGTAGGCGGGGCGTTCCTGATCAAGCTGTTCCAGGGTGTAGGGTCCGACGACTACATTCGTGAGCTTCGCCGCCGCTATGAGAAGGTGACGATTCGCAAGCCGGCGGCCTCGCGAAAGCGCTCCGCGGAAGTTTATGTGCTCGGTCAGGGCAAGCGTGCCCAGATCAAGTAAGCTGCCTACGATGATTGTTTTTTCAAGAATAGAAGAGTAGAGGGCACCGGAGCCAATGAGGATGAACGACTTGACCAAGAATCTGCTGCTATGGGTGGTCGTCGCGGTTGTGCTGATGGTCGTCTTCCAGAGCTTTTCGCCGCGCATGGCCGGCGGAGTGGGCCCTGACTCGATCACCTACACCCAGTTCCTGAAGGAAGTGGATTCGGGCCGGGTGAAGTCGGTGGATTACACCGATGAGACCAACCTGGCCGTCAACGCGATCCGCTTCAAGCGCACCGACGGCAGCGAAGCCACCGTCTACGGTCCGCGCGACGACAAGCTGGTCGACGTGCTGTACAGCAAGAACATCGAAATGACCCGCCAGAAGCCGTCCACCGGGCCGGGCTTCTGGTCGCTGGTGCTCAACTTCCTGCCGGTCATCCTGATCATCGGCTTCTGGCTGTTCATCATGCGCCAGATGCAGGGCGGTGGCGGCGGCGCCAAGGGAGCGATGAGCTTTGGCAAATCGCGCGCCAAGCTGCAGGGCGAAGACCAGGTCAAGGTCACCTTCGCTGACGTCGCAGGCTGCGATGAAGCCAAGGAAGAAGTGGGCGAGCTGGTCGACTTCCTGCGCGATCCCACCAAGTTCACCAAGCTGGGTGGCAAGATTCCGCGCGGCGTTTTGATGGTGGGCCCGCCGGGTACGGGCAAGACGTTGCTTGCCAAGGCGATCGCCGGCGAAGCCAAGGTGCCGTTCTTCAGCATCTCCGGTTCGGACTTCGTCGAAATGTTCGTGGGTGTTGGCGCCAGCCGCGTGCGCGACATGTTCGAGCAGGCCAAGAAGCATGCCCCGTGCATCATCTTCATCGACGAAATCGATGCGGTGGGCCGTCATCGCGGTGCCGGTCTGGGCGGCGGTCATGACGAGCGCGAGCAGACCCTCAACCAGTTGCTGGTCGAGATGGACGGCTTTGAGGGCGGCGAAGGCGTGATCGTGATTGCTGCGACCAACCGTCCTGACGTGCTGGATCCGGCGCTGCTGCGTCCGGGTCGCTTCGACCGTCAGGTCGTGGTCGGCCTGCCGGACGTCAAGGGCCGCGAGCAGATCCTGCGCGTGCACATGCGCAAGCTGCCGCTGGCCGACGACGTCGTGCCGCTGGTGATTGCACGTGGTACCCCGGGCTTCTCCGGTGCCGATCTGGCCAATCTGGCCAACGAGGCCGCATTGTTTGCTGCACGTGGCAACGAGAAGGAAGTCCGCATGGACCACTTCGACCGTGCACGCGACAAGATCCTGATGGGTGCCGAGCGCCGCTCGATGGCCATGAGCGAGGACGAGAAGACCCTGACTGCGTATCACGAGGCTGGTCATGCCATTGTCGGCCGCCTGGTGCCCGAGCATGACCCGGTCTACAAAGTCACGATCATTCCGCGTGGTCGCGCCCTGGGCGTGACGATGTACCTGCCGGAAGGCGACCGCTACTCGATGAATCGCGTGGCGATCGAATCGCAGCTGTGCTCGCTGTATGGCGGCCGCGTTGCCGAAGAGCTGATCTTCGGCGGCGACAAGGTCACCACCGGTGCGTCCAACGACATCGAGCGCGCCACCAAGATGGCCCGCAACATGGTCACCAAGTGGGGCCTGTCCGATGAACTCGGTCCGGTGGCCTACGGCGAGGAAGAGGACGAGGTGTTCCTGGGCCGTTCGGTGACCCAGCACAAGAACGTCTCGGATGAGACCGCACGCAAGATCGACGAAGTGGTGCGGTCGATCCTGGACAAGGCGTACAGCAAGACCAAGACCATCCTCACGGAGAATTTGGACAAGCTGCATGCGATGTCGCAGCTGCTGCTGCAGTACGAGACCATCGACGTGCCGCAGATCGACGCCATCATGGAAGGCCGCGACCCGCCGCCGCCGGCTGGCTGGGCCAAGTCCGACAAGGACGGTGGCAACAACAACGACAAGGGTAGCCCGCGTCCGTTGCCGCCGATCGCAGGTCCTGCCGAGCAGCTGTAACGCCTGGTGGTCAGCTGCATGAAACGCGCAAGGCCAGGAGTGATCCTGGCCTTGTTGCATTGTGGTGGATTGAATTGCCGGTCCAATGTCAGTGGCTCCTGCGCCACCGATGGCAAGTGCAGGGACGATGTGCAGAGGCCGATGCGCTGCGCGACAATGCCCGCCCCACGCCAGTGAGTAAGCAGGGCTGAGGTTGCCGCTGTCTCAACCACGCGTCCCCGCGTTGCACGACAAGATGCTGCGCGGCGAAATGCGCGCACGGCTGCCTGCCAAGTGCGCATGCGGATCCTTTTTCCTGATCGAGAATTGCCGATGTTCGACACCACACCGCAATTGAACTGCGCCGGCCGTCTTCTGCGCCTGGATGGCCCGCAGGTGATGGGCATCGTCAATGTCACGCCGGACTCGTTCTCCGATGGCGGGCAGCACACGACGGTGGACGCGGCAGTGGCCCATGGGCTGCGACTGGTCGCAGAAGGTGCGGCGGTGCTGGATGTGGGCGGTGAATCCACTCGGCCTGGCGCCAGTGCGGTATCGCTGGAAGAGGAACTGCAGCGGGTAATCCCGGTGATCCAGGCCCTGAGCGCGCAGACCGCTGTGCCGATCAGCGTGGACACCTACAAGCCCGAGGTCATGCGCGCCGCAGTCGCCGCGGGCGCGGGCATGATCAACGATATACACGCGTTGCGGTCGCCGGGCGCGCTGGAGGCCGCTGCAGAACTCGCGGTGCCGGTGGTGCTGATGCATGCGCTGAGCGCACCGCACGCGATGCAGGCCGAGCCGCATTACGACGATGTGGTGGCCGAGGTGCATCGCTTTCTGGCCGAGCGCATTTTTGCTGCGGAAATGGCCGGCATCGACAAGCGTCGGCTGATCCTCGACCCCGGATTCGGATTCGACAAGAGCACCGCGCATAACCTCACCGTGCTGGCGCAACTGCAGCGGCTGCAGGAATTTGGCCTGCCGGTGCTGGCGGGATTCTCGCGCAAGCGCACGATCGGTGAATTGACCGGTCGCCAGGTTGCGGCCGACCGCGTGCATGGCTCGGTGGCCGCGCATCTGATCGCCGCCCAGCAGGGCGCGCAACTGCTGCGCGTGCATGACGTGGCGGCGACCGTGGATGCGTTGAAGGTATGGCGTGCGGTGGCTGCAATTCCCACCCCGCGCGTGGCAGCACCTGCGGCGCCGACGATTCGCTGGCCGGACGAGGACTGATGGCAGCCGACCAGCGCCCGCTGGCCATCGCTGTGATGGGCCCGACCGCCAGCGGCAAGACGGCACTGGCGATCGAGGCAGCGCAGCGCTGGGGCGGTGAGATCGTCAGTGTCGACTCCGCGCTGGTCTACCGCGGGCTGGATATCGGTGCGGCCAAGCCGGACGCGGCGATGCGTGCGGCGGTTCCTCACCATCTGCTCGACCTGCGCGATCCGTGGCAGGTTTATTCAGCGGCGGAATTTGCCGCTGACGCGCGCACTGCCATGGCGCAGATCGTAGCGCGCGGCAAGATTCCGATCCTGGCGGGCGGGACGGGCCTGTATTTCCGTGCGGCATTGGAAGGGCTGGCGCAGATGCCCGAAGCCGACCCCGCGGTGCGGCTGGCGATCGCTGCCGAAGCCGAGCAGCTGGGGTGGGGGGCACTGCATGCGCAACTGGCACGGATTGATCCGGTTGCTGCCGCTCGCATCCATGCCACCGACCCGCAACGCATCCAGCGTGCGCTGGAGGTCTACCGCATCAGCGGCAAGCCGATCAGCTACTGGCAGACGCGACCACCGGGGCCGCGAGCGCCGGTGCGGGTGCTCAAACTGGTGCTTGCGCCCCGGCAACGCGCCGTGCTGCATGCACGCATTGCCATGCGCCTGGACGCGATGTTGGCGGAAGGTTTCCTGACCGAGGTCGAGCACCTGCGCGCGTTGCCGCAGATGCGCGCGGTGGCGGCACCACTGGATTTGCCGGCGGTGCGGGCAGTGGGC
This sequence comes from Xanthomonas sp. NCPPB 2922, assembly GCF_041520885.1. NCBI lineage: Bacteria > Pseudomonadati > Pseudomonadota > Gammaproteobacteria > Lysobacterales > Lysobacteraceae > Xanthomonas > Xanthomonas sp. NCPPB 2922. The sequence goes on from NZ_JBGOFY010000004.1 coordinate 254,708, forward strand.
TACCGGCAGGCCTGGGAGTATCTGGATGGGGCCGGCAGCCTGGCCGAGTTCCGCGACAAGGCAGTGCAGGCCACCCGGCAGTTGGCCAAGCGGCAGCTGACCTGGCTGCGTGGCGAGCTCGATGCGCGCTGGTTCGACCCGGAGCGTGATCGCGGTCAATTGGAACAGGCCGTTGCCGGCTTCCTCGGCCAACGGCGCACTATGCAGCAGCCTTCAGCCGTGTAACATCCCGTTTCCGGGACCGGCTGGGGAAAGCAGGGTCGACCGGAATCATAAGAACAATAATGAAGAGGATTTTTCGATGGCCAAGGGGCAATCTTTACAGGATCCATTCCTTAACGCGCTGCGTCGCGAACGGGTGCCGGTCTCTGTGTATCTGGTCAACGGCATCAAGTTGCAGGGTACGATCGAATCGTTCGACCAGTTCGTGGTGCTGCTGCGCAATACCGTGAGCCAGATGGTCTACAAGCACGCCATTTCCACCGTTGTTCCGGCGCGCAACGTGCGCGTGGGCCCGGGTGGCGGCTATGTGCAATCCAATGAAAACAACCAGGCGGAAGATGACGACGTCGAGCAATGATGGAGTAGCGCGTGTTTGATCGTTCACGCAAGGGTGAACACGCGTTGTTGATTCAGACCCACTCCGGTGGGCCTGCCGAAGAGGATGTGCTGGAGGAGTTCGCCGACCTTGCCAAGTCGGCGGGCGCCACGGTGGCGGCCACGCTCACCGCGCGCATCGATAAACCCAGCCCGTCGACATTGATCGGCAGCGGCAAGCTGGAAGAGGTCAAGGCTGCGGCCGAGGCCACCGGCGCGGATCTGGTGCTGGTCAACCACACCTTGTCGCCGGGCCAGGAGCGCAACCTCGAGCGGTATCTGGAGCGGCGCGTGATCGACCGCACCGGGCTCATCCTGGATATCTTCGCGCAACGCGCGCGCAGCCACGAAGGCAAGTTGCAGGTGGAACTGGCGCAGCTGCGCCACATGGCCACGCGCCTGGTGCGCGGCTGGACTCACTTGGAACGTCAGCGCGGCGGTGCGATCGGTCTGCGCGGCCCTGGCGAAACCCAGCTGGAAACCGACCGCCGCCTGCTGCAGAAGCGTGTGGAACAGTTGCAGAAGCGGCTGGAAAAAGTCGAAGTGCAGCGGACCCAGATGCGTCGTGCGCGCATGCGCAGCGAATTGCCGCGGATTGCGCTGGTGGGCTACACCAATGCTGGCAAGTCCACGCTGTTCAATGCGTTGACCGGCGCCGATGCCTACGCGGCCGACCAGCTGTTCGCCACGCTCGACCCCACGGTGCGGCGCATCGCCTTGCCAGGCGGCAGCGCGGTGCTGGCCGACACGGTGGGCTTCGTACGGGATCTGCCGCACGAACTGGTGGCTGCATTCCGGTCGACCTTGTCCGAAGCGCGCGATGCGGATCTGCTGCTGCACATCGTCGATGCGGCGGACCCGTTGCGCGAAGAACGCATCCATCAGGTCGATGAGGTCTTGCAGGCCGTCGGTACGGGCGATCTGCCGCAGCTGCTGGTGTTCAACAAGATCGACAAGATCGAGGGCGCCGAGGTGCGCCATGACGCGCAGGACGGCATCCCCGACCAGGCACGCCGTGAGCGCGTCTGGATTTCTGCGCGTGATGGACGTGGCCTGGAAGAACTGCAGCGTGCGTTGGGCCATCGGCTGGACCTGCGCCACATCACCGGTTCGCTCCGCTTGCCGGCCTCTGCCGGTCGTCTGCGCTCCAGGCTGCATCAGCTGGAAGTGATCCGTAGCGAGCAGGTGGACGAGGAGGGCTGGTTGCTGGAAGTCGACTTGCCCTATGTCGAAGCCGAACGTCTTGCCGCCGGCGAAGACGGTGCACCGCTGCGTGCGTTGTTGCCGGATCGCCGTGAGGACTGGGAGACCTGATGCATGGCGGTGCGGCCGCCGCAATGCGGCCGCATCCGGCATCGCATGTCATCGGTTGCTTCCGCAGCATCGCGTAACGCGAGTGGGCTGCGTGCTTGCGACCGATGGAGTCTGTTAGCGGCAGATCCACCTTCCTGTGGTCGCCTGCGGCCCGGCAATGCGCATCGCACACGCGGCCGAGAATCTCGCAAAGAGCTATAGGCGTGTCTGCGGCTAGCAGACGTCGAGCTTGGTCGGTTGACGCGGTGGCTATTTTTTTCTGGTGCAGCCCGCGTCGGGGCAGTGGCGACGCGCTGCGCATGTAGCCACTGAACCGCGGCCGCCCAGTAACCCGTCCTGTGCTGGTCTCACCGCAGACATTGGCGATGAATTGGGCTAAAACGTCGATTCCCCACACGCCGTGCCCATGTCCATGTCCACCGATTCCGAATTGCAGCAGCTGTCCGAGGTGTTGGGGCAACAGTTGCTTGCCGCGCGCGAGCGCCTGGTCACCGCCGAGAGCTGCACCGGCGGCTGGATCGCTAAGGCGGTGACCGACGTGGCCGGCTCCTCGCACTGGTTCGAGTGCGGCATGGCCGCCTACAGCTACGAGGCCAAACAGGCCTTGCTTGGTGTGCGGCCGCAGACGCTGGAAGTACATGGTGCGGTGAGTCGCGAGACGGTGATCGAGATGGTTTCCGGCGCGCTCGTGAATTCCGGCGCCAGCATCGCCGTCGCCGTAACGGGCATTGCCGGCCCCGGTGGTGGAAGCGACGACAAGCCAGTCGGCACGGTCTGGATCGGCTGGAAGCGGCGCGGCGGCTATGCCACTGCGCAGTTGTTCCATTTCAGCGGCGACCGCGATGCGGTACGTCGGCAGACGGTGGCTGCGGCGTTACGTGGCCTGAGCGCGTTGCTTTAGCACGTGCATTGCGCACTGCTGCACGGCGCGCTGCCTTGCAGGTGCTCCAGGCACGCGCTGCGGCGCCGTCATCCCGGAAGTGTCGAATACCCGGTGGTTGTAAGGTCACGTCTCACCGCGAGAGACCGTTCGTGTTGCATGTAAGGACCGGCAGGACCGCATCCTGCGAGGTCGCGACCGATCTAAGAGCGGCTGACAAAACGTAGCAAGCAATTAGCGGGCGAGCACGGACGGGGCAGAGGAACCGGAGTTTACGGCTGTACATGAGACTTCCAAGCGTCGGCCGCGCTCACCTGTCGGCCGCGCAGTCGGGTTGATGGCTTCTCTAAACCGCGGCCGTGCTCACACAAGCGAGCACGGAGTCGCCTGGCGTTCGTCGCGCGAGCGATGGATTCGGTCATGCGCCCGCTGCGTAGATGCGCGAACGGTAGCGTTGCTTGTGACATATCTCGCGGCCGTCGCCGCATGATGCAGTCGCAGCGTCTCACCGCCTCACCGCCGGGAAACCCAATGCATATCGATCACCGACGCGGTGGCAGGCTTGCGCTTGCCATCTTCGTAGCGACGCACGCGCCCTGGCTGTACGCACAAGCGCAGAGTGACGCGCCTGCCGAACGCACGGAACCAGCGACCTTGGCCGCCTTGACGGTCACTGCGCAGAAGCGCGAAGAAGCATTGCAGGACGTACCGATCATCGTTTAGGTGCTGCCCGAGCAACTGCTGCTGGACAACGGCGTCCACGACATCAAGGATTTGCAGGTGCTGGTGCCGGGATTGATCGTCACCAGTACCCAGAGCGCTGCGCAAACCACTGCACGTATCCGCGGCATCGGCACGGTGGGCGATAACGCAGGCCTGGAATCTTCGGTGGGTGTGGTGATCGACGGGGTGCCGCGTGCGCGCAACGGTGTGGGGTTCTCGGACCTCGGCGAGCTGGAACGCATTGAGGTGCTGAAGGGTCCTCAAGGCACCGTATTCGGCAAGAACACCTCGGCCGGCGTGATCAATGTGGTGACGCGCCGCCCCAGCTTCACGCGTAGCGCGGAAGCGGAACTGACGGCCGGCAACTACGGAGCGTTCGGTCTGGCTGCGGCATTCAACGATGCAGTGGGAGAAACCAGTGCGCTGCGCGTCTATGCCGCCAAACGCCGCCGCGACGGGTTCGAAAATGTCGTGACTGGCGCTGGCCCGCGCACGGCGACCGACGACGGCGACCAGAATCTGGAGACCGGCCGCATCCAGCTGCTGTGGGAGCCGTCGCATGATCTGGCCATCAATATCGCCGCCGATGCCACCAATCGCAACGAGAACTGCTGTGTCACCGTCACCACCGAGCGTGGGCCGACCGCCGCGATCCTCAACGCGCTGACGCCAGGCGGGCAGGGCGCCATCGGGCAGGCGGATCTGTCCCGGCGGCTGGCCTACAGCAATCGCAGCACCGCGCAGGACATTCGCGACCGTGGGGTGTCGGCGCAGGTGGACTGGACCACGCCCTGGCTGGGCGCGCCGGTGCTGACGTCGATCACCGCGTTACGTGACTGGACCTCGGTCAACGGCCTGGATTTCGATTTCAGTGCCGCAGACGTGCTGTACCGCGCACCGCAGCAGGATGAAATGCTCACGGGGTTCAGAACCTTCAGCCAGGAGCTGCGGCTGGCCGGTTCCAGTGAGCAGCTGGACTGGATGGTGGGCGCGTTTTACGCCGATGAAACCGTGCATCGCAACGAGTCGTACCGCTTTGGAACGGCCTACGAGCCGTACCTCTCCACGGCGCTGTTAGGACGCATCAACCCCGCGCTGGCCGCACGTGCGGATGCACCGCGCTTTCTCGCCGACGCCACCGGCCTGCCTACCGGTTCGCTGTTTCGCGGCCAGGGCAGCCAGGACCGCTTCCGCCAGGATGGCCGGAGCGTTGCCGTGTTCACCAACAACACCTGGCATGCCACCGATGCGCTGGATGTGGTGGTGGGGCTGCGCTACACCTACGAAAACAAGGCGCTGGCTTCCTCGTTCGAGAATCCGGACGGCAGCCCGGCCTGCGCGAGCTACTTCGCCGCGAACGGGCAGCTGGATCCGGCTGCGGCGCGACGCATTGGTGCGGCGCTGACTGCGCGTGGCGTACCGGCAGCATCCGTGCCGAGCATCGCTCCGCAAGTGGTGGGCTTTACCTGCCTGCCGTGGAGCAACGTGGCGCATGACGGCCGCAGGACCCAGCAACAACTGACCGAGCGCGAATGGTCCGGCACTGCCAAGCTGGCGTATCGCTGGAACGACGCGCTGATGACGTATGTGTCGGCGGCGCGCGGCTACAAGGCTGGCGGCTTCAACCTGGACCGCGTGCAATCTGCCGACGGTTTGTCCACGGGCGTGCAAGGCATCGTGCCGGTGGACGACACCGCCTTCCCGGGCGAGTTCGTCGACAGTTACGAGCTTGGCGCCAAGACCACCTGGTTGGGTGGCAACCTGCTACTGAACGCCGCGCTGTTCTACCAGGATTTCAGCGACTTCCAGCTCAATAATTTTCTGGGCACCAGCTTCGTGGTGCGCGCCATTCCGACAGTGATCTCTCAAGGCGTGGACGCGGAAGTGCTGTGGCAGACCGGGTTGCCCGGCCTGATGCTGCAAGGTGGCCTCAGCTATACGGATACCGCCTACGGCCAGGACCGCCTGCCCGATGCAGACCTGGCATTGCTGCCCGGCAGCCGCACGAGTTTTGCGCCGCGCTGGTCTGGCAACCTCGCGCTGAGCTACGAACACGCCATCGGCAGCCAGCTGATCGGTCGTGCCGATCTGGGCGCCAAGTACAGCTCCGATTACAACGTCGGCACCGACCTGGATCCGCAGAAGCTGCAGCCGTCCTACACCATCGTCAACGCGCGATTGGGCATCGGCGCCAGCGATAAACGCTGGCAACTGGAAGCCTGGGCGGAGAATCTTGGCAATGTGACCTATCGGCAGGTGGCCATCGATGCGCCGCTGCAGGCCGGCTCATGGAATGCATTTTTGGGTGCGCCGCGCACCTTCGGCATGACGCTGCGCTTGCGCTACTGAGATAGGTGCAGCGCCTGCCTGCGCGCTTCCGCGCTGCATGGCCTGGGTAATCCAAGGGCTGGGTGCGGCGTCTGCTTCAGCTGCGCAGGCGACAGATGCGGGCGGATCGGCTACAAACGTACATCGTTCCCGTGTGCGTGACCCATGCGTTTGTCTCCTGCTTTCTCCTTGCGCGCGCTCGTCGCGCAGTCGCTCGCCACGGGCCTGCGGCGTCCCAGTGCGCGCACGCGTGTGCCGCAGCATGCGCCTCGCTTTCAACAGTCTGTGTGGATGGCACTGCGTGCTGATGCGGTGGGCTCCGCGCTGCTGATCGCTCCGCGTACGCGCGCGGCCGCTGCGTTATGGCGAGTCAAAGTGCAGGGCAGTGTCCAGGCATCTGCGTCGCTGCGTTGCGCAATCGCTGCGTCGCAAGGAGCACGCTGATGTGGGAAGCACTTGGCACCGTCCGTGACCTTGGGCGCCTGCAGGAAATTGCCTCCGTCCTGATCCGCTATGGCTTCGGCGATGTGGTGCGGCGGATCGGCCTGGCCGACGTGCTGGAGCGTGCGGGCCGGCTGTTGCACTGGACCAATGCCGAAGGCCGTCTGCGCATGTCCGCGGCCACGCGTGTCCGTCGCGCCTTGGAAGAGCTCGGTCCAACCTTCGTCAAGCTGGGGCAGGTGTTGGCCACGCGCGTGGATCTGTTGCCGCCAGACTGGATCGAGGAACTCAGCGAGCTGCAGAACGCCGTGCCGGCGCTGCCGTTCGCACATATCCGCCCGCAACTGGTGGCCGCGCTGGGAATGGAACCGGAGCAGGTCTTCGCGCGGCTGGATGAAGAGCCACTGGCGGCCGCATCGCTGGCGCAGACGCATCGCGCCTGGCTGGCCGACGGCACCGCGGTGGTGCTCAAGATCCGGCGCCCCGGCATCGGCGACACCATCGATGCCGACCTGCGTCTGCTCGCACGGCTGGCCGAAATCGTCGAAACCCGCGCGCCGGATCTGAAGCGCTATCGCCCCGCCGAAGTGGTGCAGCAGTTCACGCTGTCGCTGCGCCGCGAGCTCGATTTCGCCGCCGAGTGCCGCAATGCCGAGCGCATCGCCGCCAACTTCGCCAACGATCCACAGATCCTCATTCCCGCCGTGCATTGGGAATGGACCTGCGAGTCGCTCAACGTGCAGGACTTCGTCGACGGCATTCCCGGGCGCGATCTGGTTGCTGTGGATGCCGCCGGCCTGGACCGCAAGGCGCTGGCACGCACCGGCGCCGGCATCGTGTTGAAGATGGTGCTGCAGGACGGCTGTTTTCATGCCGATCCGCATCCCGGCAATATTTTCTATCTGCGCGACGGGCGCATCGCGGTCATCGACTTCGGCATGGTCGGGCGCATTTCCGAACAGCGCCGCTTCCAGGTCGCGCAACTGTTGCACGGCATGGTGAGCTACGACGCCGAGTCGGTGATCGACGTGTTGCTGGAATGGGCAGGCACCAGCCTGGACATCGACGAGCCGCGCCTGCAACAGGACATCGGCGCCTTCGTCGATGCCTATCGTGGCGTACCGCTCAAGGAACTGCGCATCGGCGCGATGCTGGGCGATGTCACTGCCATCCTGCGCGATCACGGGCTGACGTTGCCATCGGACCTGGCGCTGATGATCAAGGCCTTCCTCACCCTGGAAGGCATGGGGCGCCAGCTCGACCCGGATTTCGACATGGCCAGCGAAGCGCGCCCCTATCTCGAACGCGTGGTGCTGCAGCGGTACGCGCCCAGCGCGATGCTGCGGCGTGGCCGGCGCACGGTGACCGGGGCGATCGACCTGATCGGCGATCTGCCGCGCGATCTCAAGCGGCTGATCCAGGCCGCGCGTCGCGGCAAGCTGCAGCTGCACGTGGAAACGCGAGCCTTGCGCGAATTCGGCGAGCAGGTCGACCGTGCCGCCAACCGCCTCACCATGGGAATCGTCACCGCCGCATTGGTGATTGGCTCGTCGATCGTGATGAACAGCGTTGGCGGCATTGCCAGCCGCTGGCTGCTGGCACTGGGCGTCAGCGGGTTCATCGGCGCGGCGTTGTGCGGGGTCTGGATCCTGTTCTCGATCTGGCGCAGCCGCCGCTGACGCGGTCCCTGCGGAGGAGCAAGCAATCGCTTGCGCGCACGGTCGTTAGTAGTAATACTACTAACCATGGACCTGACCGATACCCAGCAAGCAATCCTCGCCCTCATCGCCGAGCGGATCGAGACCGATGGCGTGCCGCCCTCGCAGACCGAGATCGCGCGGGCATTCGGCTTCAAGGGCGTGCGCGCCGCGCAATACCATCTGGAAGCGCTGGAGCAGGCCGGCGCCATCCGTCGCGTGCCGGGCCAGGCGCGCGGTATCCGGTTGGCCGGCGCCGCTGCGCACGCCAGGGCCGCCCCTGCAGAGGAGCCGGTTCGCGATGACGTGCTGCGCTTGCCGGTGCTGGGGCGCGTGGCGGCCGGGCTGCCGATCGGCGCCGACATCGGGTCGGACGATTTCGTGGTGCTGGACCGGGTGTTCTTCTCGCCATCGCCGGATTACCTGCTCAAGGTGCAGGGCGATTCGATGCGCGACGAAGGCATCTTCAACGGCGACCTGATCGGCGTGCATCGCACCCGCGACGCCCGCTCGGGGCAGATCGTGGTGGCCCGGATCGACGAAGAGATCACCGTCAAGCTGCTCAAGATCGGCAAGGACCGCATCCGGCTGCTGCCACGCAATCCGGACTACGCGCCGATCGAAGTGCTGCCGGATCAGGATTTCGCCATCGAGGGCCTGTATTGCGGCCTGTTGCGGCCCAACCGTTGAGCACTGCGCCGATGCATGCGCTGGCCGTTTCCCGAGCCGGTAGCGCAGAATTTCCCGCTGCCGCCACCAAGTTGGCCTCCCTAATCTAAGTGTGTCGCAGGCAGTCTCAGTCCGTGCGATACACCGCCGCTACATTAGCCCCATACCGAAATCACTGACGAGGATCACCCAGATGGATGAGAACAAGAAGCGCGCCCTTTCCGCCGCCCTGAGCCAGATCGAAAAGCAATTCGGCAAAGGCTCGGTGATGCGCATGGGCGACCGGGTCATCGAGGCCGTCGAGGTCATCCCGACCGGTTCGCTGATGCTGGACATCGCACTGGGGATTGGCGGCCTGCCGAAGGGCCGCGTGGTCGAGATCTACGGGCCGGAATCCTCGGGCAAGACCACCCTGACCCTGCAGGCCATTGCCGAATGCCAGAAGCTGGGCGGCACCGCGGCCTTCATCGACGCCGAGCATGCGCTGGACCCGATCTATGCCGCCAAGCTGGGCGTCAATGTCGATGACCTGCTGCTGTCGCAGCCGGATACCGGTGAGCAGGCGCTGGAAATCGCCGACATGCTGGTGCGTTCGAGCTCGGTGGACATCGTGGTGATCGACTCGGTTGCCGCGCTGACCCCGAAGGCCGAAATCGAAGGCGAGATGGGCGACCAGCTTCCTGGCCTGCAGGCCCGTTTGATGAGCCAGGCGCTGCGCAAGCTCACCGGCAACATCAAGCGCTCCAACACGCTGGTGGTCTTCATCAACCAGCTGCGCATGAAGATCGGCGTGATGATGCCGGGCCAGAGCCCGGAAGTGACCACCGGCGGCAATGCGCTGAAGTTCTACGCCTCGGTCCGCCTGGACATCCGCCGCATCGGTGCGATCAAGAAGGGTGACGAGATCATCGGCAACCAGACCAAGATCAAGGTGGTCAAGAACAAGCTGGCGCCTCCGTTCAAGCAGGTCATTACCGAGATCCTGTACGGCGAAGGCATCAGCCGCGAGGGTGAGCTGATCGATATGGGCGTGGAAGCCAAGCTGGTCGACAAGGCAGGTGCCTGGTACAGCTACGGCGACGAGCGTATCGGCCAGGGCAAGGACAACGCCCGTGGGTATCTGCGCGACAACCCGCAGGTGGCGATCAAGCTCGAAGCCGAGCTGCGCGAGAAGTTCCAGCCCGCCGAGGCGCCGCGTGAAGCCGGCGAGACCGAGAGCGAGTGAGTTTTCCCTATCGCGGGGACGGCGGAGTCAGTGCCGTCGCTCCTCGCGGTAGTTCTATCGAAAGCCAGGAGGGCGGGCGCCACGGACGGCGCATTTACCTTCGGGACACGTCACGATGAGTGAGCAAACGCCCGCACCGAAGCGGGGACGTCGGTTCAAGGAACAGACGCCGGTCCAACGTGCACTGGGATTACTGGTGCGCCGTGAACATTCCAAAAAAGAGTTGAACCGCAAGTTGCAGGCGCGTGGCATCGAGCCAGAGGCCGCACAGGCCGCCGTTGAGCGGCTCGCAGGCGAGGGCTGGCAGGACGATGTACGCTTTGCTGCCTCGGTGGTCCGTAACCGGGCCAGTTCGGGGTATGGGCCGTTGCACATCCGCGCAGAACTTGGAACCCACGGCCTGGATAGCGACGCGGTCAGTGCAGCGATGGCAACCTTCGAAGGGGACTGGACCGAAAACGCACGCGATCTGATCCGCCGCCGTTTCGGCGAGGATGGGCCGGTTGACTTGGTACAGCGGCGCAAGGCTGCCGACCTGCTGGCGCGGCGCGGCTTCGATGGCAACAGCATTCGGCTGGCAACACGCTTCGACCTTGAGGACTGAGGGCGTCAGGCCTGCTACCCTTCGTGGTTTCAGGTTGTTCCGCTCCTCTGCGCCCACATCTCATGGGGTGACCGGGACCACCGCCCGCCCAATGCCAGCCCATGAACGCACCCGCCAAATTCAGCACTTCCCAGATCCGTAGTGACTTCCTCGCGTTCTTCGAGGGGAAGGGCCACACCATCGTGCCATCCGCGCCGCTGGTGCCGGGCAACGACCCGACCTTGCTGTTCACCAATTCCGGCATGGTCCAGTTCAAGGATGTCTTCCTTGGCGCGGAAAAGCGCAGCTACGTGCGTGCCGCCGACGTGCAGCGCTGCCTGCGTGCCGGTGGCAAGCACAACGATCTGGATTCGGTGGGCTACACCGCGCGCCACCACACCTTCTTCGAGATGCTGGGCAACTGGTCGTTCGGTGATTACTTCAAGAAGGACGCCATTGCCTGGGCGTGGGAGCTGCTGACGCAGGTCTGGAAGCTGCCGGCCGATCGCTTGCTGGTCACGGTGTACCACACCGACGAAGAAGCCTTTGAACTCTGGCGCGACATGATCGGCATCCCGGAAAGCCGCATCGTGCGCATCGGCGACAACAAGGGCGCGCCGTATGCGTCGGACAACTTCTGGCAGATGGCCGACACCGGTCCCTGCGGTCCGTGCACCGAAATCTTCTTCGATCATGGCGATCACATCGCCGGCGGCCCACCGGGTTCGCCCGATGAAGACGGCGACCGCTTCATCGAAATCTGGAACCTGGTGTTCATGCAGTTCGATCGCCAGCCAGACGGCACCTTGGTGCCGTTGCCGGCACCGTGCGTGGATACCGGCATGGGCCTTGAGCGGCTGGCCGCCATCCTGCAGCACGTGCACACCAATTACGAAATCGACGTCTTCCAGGCGCTGATCGGTAAGGCCAGCGCGCTGACCGGCATTGCGGATCTGGAAAACAAGTCGCTGCGGGTGATCGCCGATCACATCCGCGCCTGTTCGTTCCTGATCGTGGATGGCGTGTTGCCATCCAACGAAGGGCGTGGCTATGTGCTGCGCCGGATCATCCGTCGCGCGTTGCGGCATGGCTGGATGCTGGGCGTCCGCCAGCCGTTCTTCAGCAAGATGGTGCCAATGCTGGTCGAGCTGATGGGCGAGGCCTATCCCGAGCTGGTGGTTGCGCAGGAGACCGTGGCACGTGCATTGCTGGCCGAAGAAGAACGGTTTGCCGAGACGCTCGACGCCGGCATGAAGATTTTCGACGACGTGGCGTCGCGCTCGAAGGAGATTATCCCGGGCGCAGATGCGTTCCGTCTTTACGACACCTACGGCTTCCCGGTCGATCTCACCGCCGACATCGCGCGTGAGCGCGGAATGCGCGTGGACATGGAGGGCTTCGAGTTCGCCATGGAGCGTCAGCGCGAAACCGCGCGCGCGGCAGGCAAGTTCGGTGGCGGCGTGGCGCTGCCTGCGGATCTGGTGGCCACCATGGCGCCGACCGTGTTCCTCGGCTATGAAGCCCAGGACGCGGATGCGCTGAAGGTCGTCGCGCTGCTCAAGCAGGGGCGGCCGGTGGACCATGCCGAGGCAGGTGATGAGGTCATCGTGTTCACCGATCGCACGCCGTTCTACGCCGAATCTGGCGGCCAGGTCGGCGACAGCGGTCAGCTCAGCGGCACGGACGTCAGTATTGAGGTCGCCGACACACAAAAGTTCGCCGGCCAATTCCATGGGCATGTCGGACGTATCGCGGAGGGCGCGCTGAAACTTGGCGACGTGCTGTCCGGTGGTATCGATGTGCAGCGTCGTGGCAAGACCATCCTCAACCACTCGGCCACGCATCTGCTGCATGCCGCGTTGCGCGAGGTGCTGGGGACCCACGTGCAGCAAAAGGGCTCGCTGGTGGCGCCGGATCGCCTGCGCTTTGACTTCTCGCATTTCCAGCCGATCACTGCGGAAGAACTTGCAGTGATCGAGCGCAAGGTCAATGCGGAAGTGCGCACCAACCACAGCGTTGAAGTGCACAACATGGCCATGCAGGAGGCCCTGGACTTCGGTGCGATGGCGCTGTTTGGCGAAAAGTATGGCGAGCGCGTGCGCGTGCTCAAGATGGGCGGCTATTCGACCGAACTGTGCGGCGGCACCCATGTCAGCCGCACCGGTGACATCGGCTTGTTCAAGATCACCTCTGAAGGCGGCGTCTCTTCCGGCGTGCGCCGCATCGAAGCGGTGACAGGGCAGGGCGCACTCGACTACGTGGCTGAAGAGGAGCGTCGTCTGGGTGAGGCCGCAAGCCTGCTCGGCGGCAACAGCACCGAGATTGTCGACAAGGTGCGGGCGCTGACCGATCGCCAGAAGCGCCTGGAGCGCGAGCTGGAGTCGCTCAAAGCCAAGCTTGCATCCGGCGCGACCGCCGACCTCGGCGCCAGCGCGGTGGACGTGGCAGGCGTCAAGGTGATTGCGGTGCGCCTTGAGGGATTCGACGCCAAGGCGTTGCGCGAGGCCATGGATCGCCTGAAACAACAATTGGGCGACTCGGTGATCGTGCTGGCCGGCGCTGCAGGCGGCAAGGTCGCCCTGGTGGCCGGCGTGAACGGCAGCCCAACTGGCAGGGTGAAGGCAGGGGAACTCCTTGGCCATATCGCCAGTCAGATCGGGGGCAAGGGCGGTGGCCGTCCGGATCTCGCCCAGGGTGGTGGCGAGGACGGGCCCGCCCTTGCGACTGCGCTCCAAGGCGTGCCCTCCTGGGTCAAGCAACACTTGGGCTGAACACTTGTCCTGCCAAGCCTTGCTGGCTGGCAGGATGTCCCGCTACCATTTCTGGTCTTTATCCCCTTTACCTAGGGCGCGTCTCATTCAGGAGGCCGTCGATGCTGGTGGGATACCCGCCAGTTCCAGGAGATTTGCAAAATGTTGATCCTCACTCGCCGAGTAGGCGAAACCCTGATGATCGGCGACTCGGTCACCGTGACCGTGCTCGGCGTCAAGGGAAATCAGGTGCGCATTGGCATTACCGCGCCTAAGGATGTTGCCGTGCATCGCGAAGAAATCTATCAGCGCATCCAGCGCGGTGACGAGCCGGTTGCGTCCGGTGCGCATCACAACGACGATTGTTCGGACTGATCGATTCAAAAGGGTTTACGTTAGCCCCTCTTACCCGGTATTCTTCGCGGCCTGCCACGAGACACTGCGGCAGGATGCAAAAACTGGAGCGATGCCCGAGCGGCTGAAGGGGCTCCCCTGCTAAGGGAGTATAGGGTCAAAAGCTCTATCGAGGGTTCGAATCCCTCTCGCTCCGCCAGTTAAAAAACACCCGCAAATCCCTGATTTGCGGGTGTTTTCATTTGTGCGTTCGCCAAGTAGAAGATATCGCTCCATCTGCTTCGCACGCTCGGATGCTCCGTGTGGTTGCAGTGGTCAAAGTGATTGTCCAGGCGGACGGCGCTACCCAGCATCACACGTGCAGTGCGATCACTTGCAGGCATGACCCGTCCACTGGCATGCAGTCCCTAAAGCCGCCTCGGCGCTACTTTCAGGTCTATGCAGGCATCTTGGAGTTGCGGATGGCGTGGTGTTGGCTGCTGTTGCCATGCATTGCGGTGCCGGTGTCGAACGGCATCAGCGCGTGCCGGCGTGCAATGCGGCTGTTCGCTGGGCCCTGGGTATGACCACGCATCGCCTGGCCTTGAGCGCAGGGCCGTTCCTTTTGGCTACATCCTGTGCTCGATCAGCTAAACAGCAAACGCAGCATCGTCAGGCGTTGCTTCTGCTGCACTTGCTCGCCGGCTGATATGGCTGAGATGCCTCCAATTGATGATGGTTTCGGTTTCTAGCGAAGGTCGCTCCGGAATTTCGGCACGACAGTCTCTGCCTGCAGATTGAGACTACCGGCGTGGCTGGCATTGATTGGATGCGTTGCGTCGTGGTCGCATCACAGGGTGCCGATGGTGTCTCAACCGCATCCGTGGCACAGCACCGCGTCCGATGATCACGCGATCTATTTCCTTGGCGTCCACGCAACGATAGTGCGATTGCCGCCTGGCGTGGGTGCTTCGTCCTTGGAGCGATTTCATCGCATTGCGAAGAGTGAACTCGCAATGCCAGGGCGGCCTTTGCATGCGCGCAAGCCATGCCGGCCGCCGATGGATAGGAACAACTGATCGATGAGCGCTCGCGAGATAGCGCTACCTAAGCTTCTTCAGTGATGTGGCCGGCCCAGAAGAGCCCGGTTTTCGCCTTAAATCATGCATAAACCTGCCTCCATGCGCGCTTGGAAACGGTCAAGGATTCAATCAGTAAGCCGCTAAAGATGTGACCCACACCACGGAACGTTGGAATGCGCTTGCAGTCGCTTGTTGGACGTCTTACCTCTCTCTGGACCCGAGGGCTGCAGCACAAGGCCACCGCGATGGATCGGGTCATGGCTGTCATCGAGTTCGATCTGGACGGCCGCATCCTGGATGCGAACCACAACTTCCTCGCCTTGATGGGCTATCGACTGGAAGATGTGGTCGGCAAGCACCACCGCATGTTCGTGCACCCGAGCGAGCGCGAGAGCGATGGGTACCGGCAGTTCTGGGACACGCTGCGGCGCGGCGACTTCCATGCCGGGCGCTATTGCCGCCTGGGCGACGGCGGGCGCGAGGTGTGGATCAACGCCTCCTATAACCCGCTGCTGGATCGCTCCGGTAAGCCGTATCGTGTGGTGAAGTACGCCACCGACATCACCGCGCAGGTGCGCCAGACCGCCGATTTCGAAGGCCGCATCGATGCGATCGACAAGGTGATGGCGGTGATCGAGTTTTCGCTGGATGGCACGGTGCTCGATGCCAATGCCAATTTCCTAGAGGTCATGGGCTACCGGCTGGACGAGATCCGTGGTCAGCACCACCGCCTGTTTGTCGAACCGGCGCAGCGGCAGTCGGCCGAATACCGCGTGTTCTGGGAAAAGCTCGGGCGTGGCGAATTCGATGCCGGGCGCTACAAGCGCGTGGGCAGGGACGGGCGTGAGGTCTGGATCCAGGCCTCCTACAACCCGGTGCTGGACGAGCGTGGGCGCCCTTACAAGGTCATCAAGTACGCCACCGACATCACGCGCCAGGTGGTGGAATCCGCCGATGCGGACGGCCGGATCCAGGCGATTGCCAAGGTGATGGGCGTGATCGAGTTCGACCTGGATGGCCGGGTACTGAGCGCCAATGACAACTTTCTGGCGATTCTCGGTTACCGCGCCGACGAGGCGATCGGCAAGCATCACAGCGTGTTCGTCGATGCTGCCTACAGCGCCTCGGAAGACTACCGTCAGTTCTGGGCCAAGCTGGCGCGCGGGCAGTTCGATGCGGGCCGGTATCGGCGCCTGCGCAAGGATGGCAGCACGGCCTGGATCCAGGCCTCCTACAACCCGATCCTGGATGTATCCGGGCGCCCATACAAAGTGGTGAAGTACGCCACCGACGTCACCGACCAGGTGCGCTCGGCCGAGCGTATGCGCGATCTGGTGCGGCAAACCATGGGCATCGCGCAGAACGTGCAGCGCGAGGCGCACCATATTTCGGCAAGCAACCAGGAATTGGTGAGCCGTGCGGCCAGCCAGTCCGATGCCGTGCAGCAGACCTCCACCAGCATCGAGCAGCTGGCCGAGACGGTGCGCGCCAATTCGGAAAACGCCGGCGCTGCGCAACACATGGCCGAAGAGTCAGCCACTGTGGCGCGCAAGGGCGCGCACGTCATTGCCGAGGTCGTGCAAACCACTTCCAGCATTCGCAAGGCGACCGACCGCATCGGCCAGATCATCGAGGTGATCGACGGCATTGCCTTCCAGACCAACATCCTGGCGCTCAACGCGGCGGTGGAAGCCGCGCGTGCAGGCGAGCAGGGCAGGGGCTTTGCCGTGGTGGCGACCGAGGTGCGCAGCCTGGCGCAGCGCTGCAGCGTGTCTGCGCGCGAAATTCGCTCGCTGATCGAAGACGCCACCAATCAGGTGGGCGATGGCTCACGCCTGGCCGAGCAGGCCGGCAAGGTGATGCAGGACATGGTCAGCTCGGTGTTGAAGGTGACCGCGACCGTGGAGCAGATCGCCGCAGCCAGCCAGGTGCAGGCCCAGGACATTTCCACTGCCAACCAAGCGCTGCAGTCGATCGGTGTGCAGGCGCGTGATCAGGCGCAGATGGTCGATGATCTGGCGCGCTCTGCGCGTGTGCTGGAGGCCGATGCGGACGCGCTGTTCGCGCTGGTCAATGGCGACGAGGTCGGTCAGCCGCAGGACGCACCCGCGGTGGATGTGTTGGCACGGCGTGCGTGATGCATGTGGCTAGCATTCTTTGCGGGCGCTGACTGTTTCGCTTGCACGTGGGTTGGAGTGCCGGTTGGTTGGATAAAGCGCGTGTGCTGGAGCAGTGGCAGGCATGCTCGTTCTGCTGATCGACCGGTATGCTCAGTGCGTGGCTAGCGAGTGATGCAACGCGCCGTGTGTGCAGCGCCGCTGGAGTGCTCCGCGTTGGTCGCCGTGTGGCGCGTGTGGTGCGATTTGTCCGTAGTGCGGTGGACCCGGAAGCGCCCACGTTGCAGAGCATGCCTGTGCGAAATGCACGCTTGTACGTCCTGCGGTTTGTGATGTGCCGAGCAGAGTGCTTCTCGAATCGTCGTGCGTTGATTCGGATTGCTTGCATCGCATCAAATCGCGGCGCTTTCATTGCGTTTGGCCCGTGTCGTCGCGTGGCTGACTACTGCAAGAAGCGCAGCCCCTATGGTTCTACTGCCGTTATCGCCGCCAGGCAGCCGAGGCTGCAGCGCAGAGGTGCGGCTACACCCTTGGCATGACACGGTGCCTACGCCACCTGTCATTCAATCAAGCAGGCATGTTCTAACGCCTGCTGCAGTCGAGGCAGCCGATGCCACAACAAAAACCCGCCAGTCGGCGGGTTTTTGCATTACTGGTGCGCAGTCGCAGCGCTCGTGACTCCGATGCATGAAGGCGAGGCACTGCGAACCACTCACTGCGGCAGGTCGAACACCAGCACTTCGGCATCACGGGCATCGGCCAGCACGATCTCCGGTTCGCCCGTCACCTGCAAGGCATCACCGGCCGACAGCACCTGGCCGTTGACGGTCAGGCTGCCGCGCGCCACCTGCACGTAGCCGAGGCGGCCCTGAGCCAGTGGGTGCTGCAGACGGCCTTCGCGATCCAGGATGGTGGCGTACAGGCGCGCATCCTGGTGCAGCTTCAGCGAGCCACCGTCGCCGTTGGGCGAGGCGATCAGGCGCAAGGTGTTGCGCTTGCTGTCGGCGTCGAAATGCTTTTCCTCGTAACTGGGCTCGATGCCGTTGCGCTCGGGCATCACCCAGATCTGCAGGAAGTGCACCGGGTCGCTGGCCGAGTGGTTGAACTCGCTGTGGGTGACGCCGCTGCCGGCGCTCATGCGCTGCACATCGCCGTAATGCAGGACAGAGCCGGTGCCCATGCTGTCCTTGTGCTCCAGTGCGCCGTCCAGCACGTAGGAAATGATCTCCATGTCGCGGTGGGCATGCGTACCGAAGCCTTCGCCCGCCTTTACCTTGTCTTCGTTGATCACGCGCAGCGGGCCGATGCCCATGTGGCGCGGATCGTGGTAGCTGGCGAAGGAGAAGGTATGACGCGAGGACAGCCAGCCGTGCTCGGCGCGGCCACGGGTTTCGCTCTTGCGGACAGTCAACATGGTGCTTCTCCTTGGAAAGATTCGAATGAGGCGGAAGTTGCGTTTTGCTTGCCCGTTCCGTTGATGCGTAGTGTGGAGAGGTGCCCCGGGTAAAAAAAGCGAGTAGATTTGACTGCTATCATCGAAAAAATCGAACAATGAAAATCAGCCTGGATGCGTTGCAGATCCTGGACGCGATCGACCGCCGTGGCTCTTTCACTGCCGCAGCGAAGGTGCTGTTCAAGGTGCCGTCGACGATCTCCTACACGGTCTCCAAGCTGGAGGAGGACCTGGGGGTCCTGTTGTTCGAGCGCGTTGGCCCCAAGGCCACGCCAACGCAGGCCGGCCGCGAGCTGTTGCGTGAGGGGCGGCAATTGCTGCGCGCGGCGCAGGAGCTGGAAGTGCGGGTGCGGCGGGTCGCCTCCGGCTGGGAGTCGGAGTTCGCCATTGGTCTGGACGCGGTCCTGCCGGCGTCATTGCTGCTGCCGCAACTGCTGGACTTCTATCGCATCGCCGACAGCACCCGGTTGCGGGTGGTGAGCGAGTCGCTCTCCGGCAGCTGGGAGGCGTTGCTGGATCGACGCGTGGATCTGGTGGTTGCTGCTGGCGAAGGGCCGAGCGGTGGCGGTTATGTGGCCGAACCGATCGGCTCGCTGCGGTTCGTGTTCGCAGTGGCCGCTACGCACCCGCTGGTGGACGCCGGAGTGCTGGGCGTGGCGGAGCTGGCCGAGCATCGCGCGATCGCGGCAGCGGACTCTGCGCGCCGGCTGCTGCCACGCACGGTGGGGCTGCTCTCCGGCCGCGACGTGCTCACCGTGCCTGACATGCAGACCAAGTTACAGCTGCAGCTGGCTGGGGCCGGCTATGGCTTCCTGCCCGAGCCATACGCGCGCGGCGCACTGCAGGCCGGCGCCCTGCGCGCGCTTGCGGTGGAAACGCACAAGCCCGACGAGACGTTCTACCTAGCGTGGCGTCCGGGCGAGGAGGGCGAGGCGCTGGGCTGGTGGCGGCAGGCGCTGCGCAGTGACGGGTTATTTGCGCGCTGGCTGGAGCAGCTGGCCGAAACGTATCGTTCCGTTGC
Organism: Xanthomonas sp. NCPPB 2922; assembly: GCF_041520885.1. Lineage (NCBI taxonomy): Bacteria > Pseudomonadati > Pseudomonadota > Gammaproteobacteria > Lysobacterales > Lysobacteraceae > Xanthomonas > Xanthomonas sp. NCPPB 2922. Next base: position 273,921 of record NZ_JBGOFY010000004.1, read on the forward strand.
CGCCGGGCAGCCGGTGGCGTCGCGATAGGCGGATAATGGCCGCTCGCCGTCGCGCCAGGGTGCCGCATGCAAGGCTTGATCGAACAGTACGGATTGGCGCTGGTGTTCGCCAACGTGCTGGCGTTGTCGCTCGGTCTGCCGGTGCCGGCCATGCCGACCCTGGTACTGGTGGGCGCCGGCTATGCCTTGCATGGCGGCAGCGCCGCGTGGAGTGCCGCGCTGGCAGCACTGGCTGTTTCCGTATTCGCCAGCGTGCTGGGCGATCTGGTCTGGTATCTGGCCGGGCGTCGCTTTGGCAATCGCACCTTGCAGTCGCTGTGCCGGCTGTCGCTGTCGCGCGATACCTGCATGAAGAAGACCGAGCGTTTCTTCGGGCGCTGGGGCGTACGCGTGCTGGCGGTGGCCAAGTTCGTGCCTGGCCTGTCGATGGTGTCGGTGCCGATGGCGGGCGCGATGCAGGTGCGGCCAGGAGCATTCCTGCGCTACGACGCATTTGGCGCGTTGCTGTGGGCAGCGGTGGGGCTTGGGTTGGGCGCACTGTTCGCCGATCAGGTGCAGGACGTGCTGCACTTTCTCTCCACTCTGGGCTCGGGCGCCGTGCTGGTGGTGGCGTTGCTGTTGGCCGGTTATGTCGGCTGGCGCTGGTGGCGCCGCCATACGCTGCTGCGCTCGCTGGAGACCGCGCGCATTGCGGTCGAAGAGCTGGTCCCGATGCTCGCCGCAGACGAAGCGATGCGGCCGGCGGTGCTGGATATCCGCGCGCAGGGCTTTCGCGATCTGCAGCCGTACACGATTCCCGGTGCGGTGTTCGCCGATGAGCGCGAGCTGGCGCAGATTCTGGCAACGGTGCCGCGCGATCGCAGCGTGGTGATCTATTGCGCCTGCCCGGATGAAGTGTCCGCCGCCTGGTTGGCTGGGCGCTTGCGCGAGCGCGGGTATCGCGATGTGCGTCCGCTACTGGGTGGGCTGGATGCCTGGCGCGATGCGGGGCATCCGGTGGTGTCACTGGTGCCATTGGCCGCGCTTGCGCCGACCGGCGAAGCAGGCGCGCTGGCCTGACGCACAGTCCACTGGATCTGATAGGCAAAAAAAAACGACCAGCAAGCTGGTCGTTTTTCCAAGAATGGTGCGCCCGGAGAGATTCGAACTCCCGACCGCCTGGTTCGTAGCCAGGTACTCTATCCAACTGAGCTACGGGCGCATGTCTTGTTTGAGTGGTGCAGATCCGCCGCAATGCGATCGAACCTTTGTAACTAAAAAGACAGCGGTTGAAGGCTGTCTTATGTTGTTCTGAAGATGGTGCGCCCGGAGAGATTCGAACTCCCGACCGCCTGGTTCGTAGCCAGGTACTCTATCCAACTGAGCTACGGGCGCCTCGTCAGGAGCGGAATTATGCGGATGCCTGACGCGTGCGTCAATCCCTTTATGACGATCCCGTGGCGCTATCGATCGTGCAGCGACGTGCGTAATGCAGCGGCGACCGCGAGGGGTGCGCGCATCCACGCGAAATGGTCGCTGCGCACGCCGAGCGCTGCGTCGTCGAGCAGGCGCAGCGTCGCGGGCGCACGCGGCATCTTGGCGCAAAGCGCGTCTAGCGCTGTGGCGGGGCCGAAGCGGTCGCGTGCGAACACCACACCGTCGACCGGGCAGGTGACGCTGGCGAATGCCTGCTCCAGATCCCACGGTGCGCCCGCAGCGCGGTAGCGATTGCTGCGGCCAACGCGCGCCCAGTCGGCGATCAGGCTGCGTGCTTCGGTCCCCGCAAAGCCGAGCCGCCGCCCGTGCAGCACGCCTTGCACACGTGCCAGCCATGGCAGGAACCGGTACGCCAATGGCAGCCCATAACGCAGCGGTGGCGGAAAGTTGCGCCAGTACGGCGAGCCGCTGGCGACCAGCCACAGGCGCGCCGCACTGCACGGATGCAACGCGGCATGGCAGCAGGCCAGTTGCCCACCCAGGCTGTGGCCGCCCAGCAGCCGCGGCAGCGGCGGTGACTGCGCAGCGACAATGGCCTGGCTGGAAGGCAGATCATGTTCAAGCAGGGTGCGAAACCCCCAATCATGGCGACGCGATGCACGCAGGGTGCTGCTGCCATTGCCACGCCATTCGTGCACGAAGACCGCAATGCCGCGCTCGGCCGATGCCTGCGCGAAGGGCGCGTAATGCCGGGCCGCCACGCCCAGTGCGGGTAACCACAACAGGCTGGCGATCGGCTGCGCAGGCGCGTAGTGCAGCAGCTGCCAGCCGTGCCCATCCGCTGCGGCGGCCGTGTGTGCGGCGTTGATCAATCCCATGCGTGTGGCGCGGCACCAAAGTGATCCAGCACCACCACATCGCTCTGGCCCGGACGCTGGCCGTTGGCAATTGCACGGGCCACATAATCGATCGCGGCCTCGCAGGCGTTGAGCAACGACAGGCCCTGACACAACTGCGCGGCAATGGCGGCAGAGAGGGTGCAGCCGGTGCCGTGTGCGTCCAGCTCCAGGCGCGGATGCATGAAGATTTCCTGCGCAACGCCGTCGTCGAACCGATCGATCACGCGCGTGCCTTCGCGCAAATGCCCGCCCTTGAGTAGCACGGCGTTGGCGCCCAGCTCCAGTAAGGCGGCGGTTGCACGGTCGGCGGCATCGGGGGTGTCGATACGGCGGCTGGTGAGCAACTCGGCCTCGGGCGTGTTGGGCGTGATCAAGCTCGCCAGCGGCAACAGGCGAGTGCGCAGTGCGTCCAATGCGGCGTCTTCGAGCAAACGCGCACCGCTGGTGGCCACCATCACCGGGTCGAGCACCACGAATGGCGGGCGGTACTGTTCGAGCAGGTCGGCCACGCAGTGGATGACCTCGGCGTTGGCCAGCATGCCGAGCTTGACCGCCTGGATCTGGAAATCGGCAAAGCAGGCATCGACCTGGGCGCGCAGGAATGCCAGCGGCGGCACATGCACGGCGGTGACACCACGGGTATGTTGCGCGGTCAGCGCGGTAATGGCGGACAAGCCGTGCACGCGATGCGCGGCGAAGGTCTTCAGATCGGCCTGGATGCCGGCACCACCGCCGGAATCCGAACCGGCGATGGTCAATGCGGACAGCGTGCTGGGCGTGGTCATGCGGCGATTCTGCACTGCCGCGGCGCGACTGTGCAGACTCCGTTCAACGTCTTACGTCGTGATCGATCAGGCGCCGCCGTTGATGGCGATTTCCGAGAACGCGCCAGTTTGTGGGTCGTACAACGCGCCCCAGAAGGCAGCCCCGCCATCACAGGCGCGCACTGCGGTCGTGGCCGGTTTCAGCGAGGGGCTATCGGGCAGTTTGAACGCGTTGATGTAGATCAGCTCACGCCCATCGACGACCACGCCCACGTATTGCCGGTCGAAGTCGCGCGGCTCGGCGATGGTGGGGGTGAGTGCGTCCTGGCGTGATTCGAGTAGTTCGATCTGCTGATGCGTCGGCGCCCAGTAGCCGGTGATCCTGCCCGGTTGGCGTGCCGGGCTGTCGCGCGAGCAGGTGTCCAGCACCTGATCGGCGATGGTCTGCCGCGTGATCACCCACGACTGGCCGCTTTTCAGGTTGGTCGGCACGCTGGCCGGCTGCGTGGTTGCGCAGCCAGCCAGGGTGAGCAACGTCAGCGCCGCAGCGCTGCGCAGCGTGGGCATCACAGCACCTCCGAAGCGAAGTCGGCCAGCCGCGAACGCTCGCCGCGCCGCAGCGTGATGTGCGCGCTATGCGGCCAGGCCTTGAAGCGATCCACCGCGTAGGTGAGGCCCGAGGTGGTTTCGGTGAGGTAGGGCGTGTCGATCTGTTCGACATTGCCCAGGCACACGATCTTGGTGCCGGGGCCGGCACGGGTGATCAGCGTCTTCATCTGCTTGGGCGTGAGGTTCTGCGCTTCATCCAGGATCAGATAACGCGACAGGAAGGTGCGCCCGCGCATGAAGTTCATCGAGCGGATCTTGATGCGGCTGGCGAGCAGGTCATTGGTGGCTGCGCGGCCCCATGAGCCGCCGTCCTGGTTGTGGGTGAGCACTTCCAGGTTGTCGGTGAGTGCACCCATCCACGGGGTCATCTTTTCTTCTTCGGTGCCGGGCAGAAAGCCGATGTCTTCGCCCACGCTCACCGTCGCGCGGGTCATGATGATCTCGCGGTAACGCTGCTGGTCCATCGTCTGCGCCAGGCCCGCGGCCAGTGCGAGCAGCGTCTTGCCGGTGCCGGCGGTGCCGAGCAGGGTGACGAAATCGATCTCCGGGTCCATCAGCGCATTGAGTGCAAAGTTCTGCTCGCGGTTGCGCGCGGCAATGCCCCAGACCGCATGCTGGGTATGGCGGAAATCATCCACCAGGCACAGCGTCGCCTTGCCGCCGCCGACCTTGGCCACGCGCAGTTCCACTTCGTCTTCGCCGGGCAGATACAGATACTGATTGGGATACCAGTCTTCGTCGTCGGCCAGCACGATCTCGTAATGGGTGCGTCCGCGCTCGTTCCAGCTGCGCAGGTCTTCGTTGTGTTTTTGCCAGAAGTCTTCCGGCAACTCGATCGCGCCGGTGAACAGCAGGCTGAAATCGTCCAGCGCGCGATCGTTCTGGTAGTCCTCGGCAACCAGGCCGCTGATGTAGGCCTTGATGCGCAGGTTGATGTCCTTGGAGACCAGGATCACCGGTACATCGGGGTTTTCTTCGCGCAGCGCCAGCACCGAGGCGAGGATCTTGTTGTCCGGCAGCATCGCGCCGAAGGTGCGGCCCGGCTCGATCGGGTGGATCTGGAAATACAGCCGCCCGATCGCGGCCTGGCCCTTGAGCTGGATGCCTTGCGGGTGGCTCAGCAGGATGCCGGCCTGGATCTGCTCGGCGTTGGTGTTTTCCAGCAATTCGTCCAGGAAGCGGCTGACCTGGCGCGCGTTGCGGCTGACTTCGGATGTGCCCTTCTTGGCGTTGTCGAGTTCTTCGATCACCTGCATCGGCAGGAAGACATCGTGTTCTTCGAATTTGAACAGCGCGGTGGGATCGTGCATCAGCACGTTGGTGTCCAGCACGTAGATGCGCTTGCCTCGGGTCATTGGGTCTTCCAAGTGATGGAGCAGGGGCGAGCCATCACGCCTGCGCAGGCAGGGTGATGGAGGACGCGGGAAACGAGGGGACTCACTGTTTGGCGTGCGCCTTCAACGCGGCCAGCACCGCATCGGCATGGCCGGCGACCTTGACCTTGCGCCAGGCCTGCACGACCTGCCCCTCGGGCGACAGCAGGAAGGTGCTGCGCTCGATGCCGAGCACCTGCTTGCCGTACATGTTCTTTTCCTTGATCACGTCGAAGGCGCGGCACAGTGCTTCATCGCCATCGCTGACCAGCGGAAATGCAAACCCCTGCTTGGCGCAGAAGTTGTCGTGCGACTTCACCGAATCGCGCGAGACGCCCAGGATCTTGGCGCCGGCCTTGTCGAATTCCGGCAGCAGCACGTTGAAGTCCAGGCCTTCGGTGGTGCAGCCGGGTGTGCTGTCCTTGGGGTAGAAGTAGATCACCAGCCAGTGGCCGGCATGGGCACGCAAGGTGGTCTGGGTGCCGCCGGACAGCGACAGCGGCAGATCGAAGGTTGCAGCGGGCAGTTCCAGTACAGCGTCGGTCATCGTTGCTCAGCCTGAAGGGGAGAGGCGGTCGGTGCCGATCAGGCCGGCCCGACGTCCATCCCATCATAAGCAGCCACATGGAAACGTTTGGCGAGTGCGTCGAACGCGGCATTGCGCTGATTCAGCGTTTCCAGGGTGTGGTGTTCCAGTTTGTCCACATGCAGGAAGTACGACTCTTCGTCGTCACCATCGTCCTCGTCGCGTTCGCCGAGAAAGATATCGATGACGCGGTAGCCGTCCTTGGTCAGTTGCTCGGCTAGTTGCTGCAGCGGTTGCTGCGCCGGATCGGCAAAGAAGTATTCCCAGCGCAACGGGCCGTCCAGGTTCCACTCGGTTTCCGAGCGGATGTGGTCGAACATCTGTTTCAGCGCAGACATCGCGATGGCCATGCGAACTCCTGTCTTAAAACTTCATCGGGTCCATGATCGCGTCGAGATTGAGGTGATCACAGAATTCCAGGAAATCATCGCGCAAGGCAGCGATGTGCATGTTGGCCGGCACGCCGATGGTGACCTGCGCAGAGAACATCTCCGCACCGGTCTGCATCGCGCGGTAGCGGGTGCTCTGCAGGTTCTCGATGGTGATGCCCTGGCGGTCGAAGAAATCGGCCAGCTGGAACAGGATGCCGGGCTTGTCGGCGGCGATCACCTCGACGATGTACGGCAGCAGATTGGATTGCGCCTGCTTGGGGCCGGTGCGGTACCACACCAGCTTCAGGCCTTCTTCGCGTTCGAGCCGCGTCAGCATGGCTTCGAGCTTGGCAACCGAGTCCCAGGAGCCGGTGGCCAGCGCGGTGACCGAGACATCGCGCCCCACGGTGGCCAGGCGGGCGTCCACGAGATTGCAGCCGCTGTCGGCGATGCGGCGGGTGACGGGCAACAGGGGGGACTCCGGATGCGTCGTGTAGGCGTTGATCAGGAGGTGATTTTCGGTCGGCGAAGGCCGGGGAGTCGAGTCAGTCAAAGGGGCTTCCGGCATTGCATCAGGCTGAATGGCCGCCCGGGCAGGCGCCCTGGCGGTGACCAGCATACTTGCCCGTGCTTTCGCGCCGCAAGTAACATGCAGGCGGCCACAACCCGCGTGCGCGCGGGCCTTTCCTGTCACGTAAGAGCAGCAGAATCTTGTCCCTTTCCGGCATCATCACCGCGCTGGCGACCCCTTTCGGGCCGGACGGCACACTCGACCTGGATGCCTGGCGACGGCTGCTGGAGCAGCAGCTGCACGGCGGTGTCCAGGGAATCGTGGTTGCCGGCTCGACCGGCGAAGCGGCGGCACTGAGCGACGACGAGTACGACACGCTAGTGCGTGCGGCCGTGGCACAGGTGGCCGGTCGTGTGCCGGTACTGGCTGGCACCGGGCTCTCCGGTACCGCAAAAACCATCGCGCAGACCCGCCGTGCCGCCACGCTGGGCGCGCAGTACGCGCTGGTGGTGACGCCGCCTTACGTGCGGCCCACCCAGGCCGGCCTGCTGGCGCACTTCCAGGCGGTTGCCGACAACGGCGGCCTGCCGGTGGTGCTGTACAACGTGCCGGGCCGTACCGGCTGCGACCTGCTGCCGGAAACGGTCGCCGCGCTGGTGAGCCACCCGAACATCGTCGGCATCAAGGAAGCGCGCAGCGAACCGGAGCGGGTTGCCGCGCTGGTGGCCATGCGCAGCGACAGATTCGTGGTGCTCAGCGGTGACGACGGCAGCGCCGCCCAGTCAATGCTGGCCGGCGCCGACGGCCTGGTGTCGGTGGCGTCCAACGCGCTGCCGTCGGCCTACCGCCGGCTCTGCGATCTGGCCCGCACTGGTCAGCACGAGGCCGCCAACGCCTGGGACACGCGTCTGAGCGAGTACCACAGCTTCTGCGGCATCGAATCCAATCCCATCCCCGTCAAGGCGCTGCTGCAGCGCGCCGGGATCGGCCACGGCCTGCGCTTGCCGTTGCTGCCACTTTCTGCGGCCCATCAGCCGGCCGCCGACCGCCTTGCCGCCAACGCAGTTGCGTTGGAAGCGCTTTCCAGCCGCGAAATGCTCGCGGCCTGACCCAGGAGATCTATCGATGCGTCATTCCGTTTCCCCCGTCCGCGTGCTCTCGCTCGCGTTGCTGGCGACCGCCACCGTCGCCGCCACGAGCGGCTGCAGCTGGTTCCACAAGGGCGCGCGCGGCGACTATGCGCTGGCCCCGGAGGCACGTCCGCTGGAAGTGCCGCCGGATCTGAACCTGCCCGACACCTCCGGTGCCATGAAGGTGCCGACGCTGGCGTCCACCACCCAGCAGAACGCCAACACGCCGCCATCGGCCAGCGCCAACAGCGGCTTCACCGTGCCGGGCGAGCGCGATGCGGTGTTTGCCAAGGTGGGCGACGCGCTGGCCGATATCCCGGGCCTGACCATCGCCAGCAAGGCGCAGATGCTGGGCTCCTACGACGTCACCTACGAGGGCGCCAGCTTCCTGGTGCGCGTGGTCAAGGTCGAAGCCGGCAGCTACGTCTCGGCGGTTGATCCGCGCGGCATGCCTGCCACTGCGGCGGCGCCGGTGGCGTTGATCGCCTCGCTGAAGGGCAAGCTGGGCGGCTGAGGCCGGTTGGCAGTGCAGACAGCAAAACGGGCGCCCAGGGCGCCCGTTTTGTATTTGCGGCCGGCGGCGCTACGGATCAGCGCTGCAGCAGCGGCAATTTGTCCGGCTTGCCGTCCCACTCGGCGGCGTCGGGCAACGGCTCCTGGCGCACGGTCAGCACCGGCCAGGCCTTGGCCAGCTCGGCGTTGAGGGCAACAAAGGCTTCCTGTCCCGCCGGCACGTCGTCCTCGGGATAGATCGCGTTGGCCGGGCATTCGGGCTCGCACAGGGTGCAATCGATGCACTCATCCGGGTCGATGACCAGAAAGTTCGGGCCTGCGTGGAAACAATCCACCGGACAGACCTCGACGCAGTCGGTGTATTTGCACTTGATGCAGTTTTCGGTGACAACAAAAGGCATGGCAACTTCCGGCGTTAAGCCGCGCAATTCTAAAGCAGTCGCGTGGTGGGTGTGCGGGTGAGGCGTGATCTTGCAGTGATTCGGCGGTGCGAGGACGGTTGGCGGTGCTGCCGCCTCGCGCTTGGCCGGCGCTCGTGGCGCGGGCATTAGGGCGAACGCGCGCTGGTGGCCCGCGGCCCGCGCCTTCTCGGCTCACCGCGAGAAGGCGTTGCTCAGGTCAGGCAAGGCCGCGCTGTTGGGCGAGCGCGAACAGGCCGGCGGCGGCGAGGTCTTCCGGGTGCAACTGGGAGGTCACGCCCAGGTGCTGCAACGCCAGGGCGTAGCGCTGGGCCAGGGCTGGGCTGCCGACCAGATGCACTGCGCGGTGGTCGCCGCGGTGGTCGCGCAGTTCGTGGCCGATCAGCAGGCCCGAGAGGTAGGACGGCAGTGCCTGCGCGGGCAGGCGCTCGAACAGCCCCAGGGTGCGGGCACCGAACAGGTGATGGCTCAGCCCACCGGGCTCGGCGCTGCGTGTCACGCCCTGCAGGAAGGCGCCCTCATCCAGGCTGCCGCCGTCGTCGTGCATCAGCTTGCCCAGGATGCTGTGCTGGCGGAGCAGGGCATACAGCTCGCCAGTCATGACGGTGGCAAAGCCGGTGAGCTGGCCGTGCGCCAGGCGGGCCCATTTGCTGTGGGTGCCAGGCAGGCAGGCGATGTGCTCACCGTCGCCAAGCGCGGCGAGCAGGCCCACCAATTGGGTTTCTTCGCCGCGCATCACATCCGGAGTGCCGTCGTGTTCGCCGACGCTGACGCCGGGGACGAACCACAGCGTGCGGCCGGGGAGCAGGTCGTCGTAGCGCTGCATTGCCTGGGCCAGCGCCGCGGTGTCGGCCGGGCAGGGCAGGTAGGCCTGTTCGACCCAGCCATTGCGGCTGCCGATCATGCCCGACAGCAGTACCGGGCCGTCCCAGCCGGTGATCAGCGCTTCCAGCACCGCGTTGAAGCGGCCCTGGCAGGCCAGGATGCCGTCGGCGCCGCGGTGGTGGTCGCGCACCTGGCCATCGGGCCCGAGCAGATAACCGCGCAGGCTGCTGGTGCCCCAATCAATCGCGATCATGCGCTGGTCACCCGGCTTTCGGGCAGGCCGCCCACCGGCAGGTCGCAGAGGTACAGGCCGCCGGCCTGCGGGGTCTGTGCCAGCTCGGCATCGCTATGGTCCAGGCGCGAGCTGATCACGTGCAGACGGTCCAGTTCAGCACCGCCGAAAGCGCTGCAGGTGGGGTGCTTGACCGGCATCTGCACGATGCGCTCCACGCTGCCGTCCGGGCGATACCGCACCACGCGCCAGGCGCGCCATTGCGCGTTCCACAGGTGGCCGGCGTTGTCGATGATGGAGCCATCCGGCTCGGCGTCGTCGCGATCAAGGGTGGTGAACACGCGCGTGTTGCTGGTTTGTGCAGTGTCCGGGTCGTAATCGCAGCGCAGGATCTGCGGGCGCACCGAATCGCAGTAGTACAGCGTGCGGCCATCCGGGCTGAAGCAGATCGAGTTGGGAATGGACACGCCCGGCAACGGCAGACGACGCAGCCCGTGGCGCAGCGAGAACTGGTACATCGCCCCGCGCCCGGCCTTGTCTTCGTGCTCGTCCATGGTGCCGAACACGAAGTTGCCATGGCGATCGGCGCGGCCGTCATTGCTGCGCGTGAGCGGGTTGTCGGCTTCGACATCGGCCAGATGGTCGAGCGGCAGCGTGTCGCCGTCGGCGTTGTCCGGGTCGGCGATGCAGATGGCCTTGGCCAGCGCGATCAGCACGCGGCCATCGTCCATCAGGCCGATGCAGCCCGGGCGGTCGGGCAGTGTCCAGAAGCGCGTCTGCGCGCTGCCCGGATGATGCCGCCACAGGCGTTTTTCGCTGATGTCCACCCAATACAGCGCTTCACGCTGTTCGCACCACAGCACGCCTTCGCCATGCGTGCAGCGGCTGTCGACGGCCAGGATGGCGGTGTGGTCGGCGGTGCTCACCATTCGGCGATGCTGCCGTCGGCGTGACGCCACACCGGGTTGCGCCAGTCCGGCGGATTTTCATTTGCGCGCTTGAGCATGTCTTCGTTGATCTCCACACCGAGCCCGGGCTTGGGCAGTGCGGCAATGCTGCCATCCACACAGTGAAAATCTTCTTTGTTGATGACGTAATCGAGCAGGTCGGCGCCTTCGTTGTAGTGGATGCCGATGCTCTGTTCCTGCAGCACGGCATTGTGCGAAACGAAGTCCACGTGCAGGCAGGCAGCCAGCGCGATCGGGCCGAGCGGGCAGTGTGGTGCGAAGCCCACATCGTAGGCTTCGGCCATGGCGGCGATCTTGACGCACTCGGTGATGCCACCGGCATGCGACAGGTCCGGCTGCACCATGCCGATGCCGCCGGCGCACAGCACGTTCTTGAACTCGAAGCGCGAGAACATGCGCTCGCCGGCAGCCAGCGGAATGCAGGTGCTCGCGGCCAGGCGCGGGTAGTACTCGGCCTGTTCGGCCAGCACCGGTTCTTCGACGAACAGCGGCTTGAACGGTTCGAGCTCGCGCAGCAGCGCCTTGGCCATCGGCGCACCGACGCGGCCGTGGAAGTCGATGCCGAAATCGATGCTATTGCCGAAGGTCTCGCGGATTTCGGCCACCTTGACCACTGCCGCATCGACCGCACGCGCGCTGTCGATCAGCTTCATTTCCTCGGTGCCGTTGAACTTGAAGGTGTCAAAGCCCAGCGCACGGTAATCGTTGATCTGCGCGATGATTGCGCCCGGGCGGTCGCCGCCGACCCAGCGGTAGGTCTTCATGCGATCACGCACCAGCCCGCCCAGCAGCTCGTACACCGGCACGCCGAGCGCCTTGCCCTTGATGTCCCACAGCGCCTGGTCGATGCCGGCGATGGCGCTCATCAGGATGGCGCCGCCGCGGTAAAAGCCGGCGCGGTACATGGTCTGCCACAGGTCATTGATGCGGGCCGGATCCTTGCCGACCACGTAGCCGGCCAGCTCGTGCACGGCCGCTTCCACGCTGCGCGCACGGCCTTCGATGACCGGCTCGCCCCAGCCGGTGATGCCCTCGTCGGTTTCGACCTTGAGGAACAACCAGCGCGGTGCGGCGTGGTAGGTGGTGAGGCGGGTGATCTTCATCCTTGCAGTTCCTGGTAAGCCTGCACAAAGGCGCGTGCATGCGTCTGGGTTGTTTCGAGGGATTGGCCGGGTTTGTACAGTTCGCCGCCGATGCCGGCGCCGGCGGCGCCCTGCGCCATGAAGCCGGCCAGGGTCTGCGGGCTCACCCCGCCGACCACGTAAACCGGCACGTGGGTCGGCAGCACAGAGCGCAAGGCGCGCACATGCGCCGCGCCATAGGTGGCCGCAGGGAACAGCTTGAGGATCTGCGCGCCGGCGTCGATGGCATCGAAGGCTTCGCTGGCGGTGGCAAAGCCGGCCACCACGGTCAGCCCGCGCGACACCGCATGGCGGATCAGCGAAGGCTTGGTATTGGGGGTGACGATGAAACGCGCGCCGATCTCGGCCAGCGTGTCGACGTCTTCGTTGCGCAGCACGGTGCCGGCGCCGATCCAGGCGCGCGCGCCGTAGCGCTGCTGCGCCAGGGCAATGCTCTCGGCCCAGCGCGGCGAGTTGAGCGGGATCTCGATCGCGTCGAATCCGGCGTCGATCAAGGCACCGACATGCGCCAGCGTGTCTTCCGGGGTGATGCCACGCAGGATGGCGACCAGCGGCAGGGCGAACGGGTTGAACACGGGGGTGGTGGATGCAGTCATCGGGTTACTCGCACTAGAGCGGAATACAGCCATCGACGGCCAGGCGGCCCTCGATGTCGGGGGAAGGGGGGGCGGCTGCGCGATCGGGCAGGGCAGGCGGTGCGCGTTGCAGACCCGGGCACGGAGGCGGCGGCACGGCGCACGCTACGGCTGCCCGGCGCGGCAATTGCCGCAAGCACGGGCGCAGGCCGGCTGCCTGCGGTTGGCCGGCAAGATGGCGTCATCGTCTTCCTCCTCGGCGGTCATGGCATCCGCGTGTTGCCGCCATCTGGCGGGCAACCACGACTGTTCTGGCCGCGCCCGGGAGGTAGGGGCTCCTGCTGCGGCGCTCGATAGCCTCGCGCGGGGAGATATGTGCTGCAAATGAAATTTTCGGCATATTCTATTCCTCCGACGAATACACGTCCGCGACGGCACTCCATGGCAAATTCCGGTACTCCCTGGTTCAACGCAGCCCGGCTCAAGACCCGCCAGCTGTTGTTGTTGTTGCATCTGCACGAACAGCGCTCGGTCCTGCGTGCGGCCGAGGCCGCCAGCATGACCCAGCCGGCCGCCTCCAAACTGCTGGCGGAAATGGAAGACATGCTCGGGGTGAAGCTGTTCGAGCGCCACGCGCGCGGCGTGGAGCCCACCTGGTACGGGCACGTGCTGATCCGCCGCGCCCGCGCGGCAATGTCGGAGATCGGCCGGGCGCAGGAAGAGATCGCCGCGTTGCGCGCCGGCCGCATGGGCCAGGCCTCGATCGGCACGGTGGTCAATCCGGGCACCAACCTGGTGCCACAGGCGATCGCCGAGGTGAAACGCGAGTTCCCCGACATCCTGGTGCGGGTGGAGATGGACTACAGCCGGCCGCTGGTGGCCAAGCTGCTGGATGGGCAGCTGGACATCGTGATCGGCCGCATCCTGGGGCCGGAAGGGGTGGGCGAGCTGGAATTCGAGCCGTTGGCCGACGAGCCGCATTCGGTGATCGCCCGCGCCGGCCACCCGCTGGCCAGCCGCGCCAACCTGCAGCACGCCGATCTGGTCCGCCACGGCTGGATCCTGCCGCCGGCCGACAGCGTGCTGCGCGCGCGACTGGATTCGATGTTCATGGAGCACGGCGTGCAGACCCCGACCAATGCGATCGAGACCTCGTCGCTGCCGGTCACCTCCACGTTGCTGCGCGGCAGCGACATGCTGACCGCGTTGCCGGTGGAGTCGGTGGCACCGCTGATCCAGGCCAAGTTGCTCACCGTGCTGCCGATCGAATTGGGCGTGCGGATGGAGTCGTTCGGCATCATCCGTCGGCGCGATTACATTCTGCCGCCCGGCGCCGAGCGCATTTTGCAGGCCCTGCGCAGCACCGCGCGTCGCTTGTATCCGGGCCTGCGCAGCCCGGAATCGCCTGTCTAAGCAGGCTCTTCCATTTCCATTCCTTTTCAGCATACCAGCCCGTGAATTTTTCATTGGCTGGCGCTAGACCGGACGCCTATACCTGTGTGTCAGATCGCACGCTGAAGCGCACGCTGAAGCGCACGTGAAGTCGGGCAAGTGATCGGCGGCCAAGCCGCCATGTAGTGGAAGCGGAACCGGGCCCTAGTGCCCAGGTCCCATCGATCACGCGACCCCATTGGTCGCGACAACCAGTCTTCAGTCGTCTTGCGTCCTGGGAGGGATTCGGATGTACACATTTTCCAGCCATGCTTCGGCAGGCACGGGCGCGCGTGCGCGTCGTCTGGTTCGCCTGCGTCACTCGGCCATGGCCATCAGCATCGGCGTGCTGCTCGCGGCACCGGCCTATGCTCAGCAGGCGCCACTCACCAACGCCGGCGGTAGCGCGGTGGACCTGGACACAGTGGAAGTGCGCGGTGTGCGCGCCAGCCTGATCAAGTCCCAGGTGATCAAGCGCGATGCCAGCCAGATCGTGGATTCGGTCAGCGCCGAAGATATCGGCGCCTTGCCCGACCGCAGCGTCACCGAAACCCTGCAGCGCGTCAGCGGCGTGACCATCGACCGCTTCATGGCACGCAGCGATCCCGACCACTTTTCGGCGGAAGGCAGCGGCGTGATGATTCGCGGCCTGACCCAGGTGCGCGGTGAACTCAACGGGCGCGACGTGTTCAGCGCCGCCAGCGGCCGCGGGCTGAGCTTTGAAGACGTGCCGGCCGAGTTGATGGCCGGCGTGGACGTGTACAAGAATCCTTCGGCCGAGATCATCGAAGGCGGGCTGGGCGGCACGGTCAATCTGCGCACGCGCATGCCGTTCGATAATCCGGGCCGCATCGTGGGCGGCAATGTCGATTACAACTACGGCGACATGAGCAAGAAGTACAAGCCGTCGGCCTCGTTCCTGTTCAGCGACCGCTGGAACACCGGCATCGGCGAAATGGGCTTCATGATCGACATCGCCCATTCGGAGCTGGCCACGCGCTCGGACGGCATCCAGGTCGAGCCCTATGTGCGCCGCACCGACGACGCGGTGCTGGCCGGTAGTGGCCGCAGCGAGGTCTATGTGCCGGGCGGGGTGAACTGGCGCCAGCTGGATTTCGAGCGCACCCGCGACGGCATTGCCGCGGCCTTCCAGTGGAAGCCCAGCGATGCCACCGAGATCTATGCCCAGTTCCTGCGCTCACGGTATGAGATGAACTGGCAGGAGCGCGCGGCGTTCTTCAACGACAGCAACAACAGCATCACCCCGGCACCGGGAACGACCTTCGACTACGACGAGCGCGGCGCCTTCCTGCGCGGCGCGCCGGTGTCCAGCTCGTGGCGTGGCGCGCTCACCGGCGACGGCGTGCGTTTCAATACCAATAATCGCTATTCCGAGCAGAGCACCACCACCACCGATCTGTCGGTGGGCTTCAGCCACTTCTTCAACGACAACCTGCAGATCAAGGGCGACATGCAGCTGGTGCAGTCGGAGAACGAACAGTTGGATTTCACCGTGTTCAGTGCGACCTACCTGCCGGGGCTGACCTACGATGTCTCCGGCAGGTACCCCAGCGTGCAGATCGCCAACCCGGCGTTCACCCAGGACCCGTCCAATTACTTCTGGGCGGCGGCGATGGACCACCTGGGCAAGAACCGCGGGCGTCAGCTGTCCACGCGCGTGGATCTGGAATACACCTTCGATGACAGCAGCTGGTTGCGCTTTGCGCGCTTCGGCATGCGTGCCACCGACCGTAACCAGATCAACAAGAACTCCGGCTACAACTGGGGCGTGATCTCCGATAACTGGGCCGCCATTCCGGGCACCAGCAACGGTCTGGCGAACATGTCCGACTTCATGACCGACCAGTCCTCGCTGTTCACCTTCTCCAACTTCTTCCGTGGCGCAGTGAATGTGCCGACCCGCTTGATCGTGCCCAACAGCAGCCTGGTCGGCAACTACGGCTCCGCTTCGCAGATGATTCAGCAGATCGTGGCGTTGCGCGGCTCTGGCTGGGCGCCGGACACCTATCAACCGCAGGACACCAATCGCCAGTTCGAGCGCACCCAGGCCGCGTATGCCGCGCTGTATTTCGGCAATGACGAGGCCTGGGGCATTCCGGTGGACGGCAATGTCGGCGTGCGTGTGGTGCAGACCAAGACCCAGGCCGAAGGCTTCGGCCAGTTCCAGGATCTGGCCGGCCTCAACGTCTCGCCCGAACTGCAGGCGCGTTACACCGGGCAGTACTTCGAGAACAACGCCCAGGGCAGCTACACCAACGTGTTGCCGAGCCTGAACCTGCGCCTGCGCTTCAGCGATACCTTGCAGTGGCGCTTTGCCGCTTCCAAGGCAATGGCGCGCCCGGATTACACCCAGTTGCAGCCATACGTGTTGCTCAATGTGGAGACCAACGACGCCGGCCAGGCGACTGATTTTGTTGGCACTGCCGGCAACCCGAACCTCAAGCCGATGGTGGCCAACCAGTTCGATACCGCGCTGGAGTGGTACTTCGATACCAGCGACATGCTGTACGCCACGCTGTTCTACAAGAAGGTCAAGGATTACTTCTCCACCCAGACCCGCAGCGAGATCTACGACAACCGCGCCTGGCTGGTCACCCGCCCCTACAACATGGACGAGGGAACCATTCGCGGCGCCGAGCTGGGCTACACCCAGTTCTTCGACCAGTTGCCGGGCTGGCTGAGCGGGTTCGGCGTCAATGCCAACTTCACCTTCGTCGACAGCCAGGGCGGCACCAATACTGCGATCGACCCGTTCACCAACGTCACCGTCGGTGGCGTCGAACTGCCGCTGGAAGGCTTGTCGCGGCGTAGCTATAACCTGGCGGGCATTTATGAGAAGGGGCCGCTGTCGCTGCGCCTGGCCTACAACTGGCGCTCGCGCTACCTGCTGACCACCAGCGATGCGGCCACCCGGTTGCCGACCTGGGCCGATGACTACGGCCAGCTCGATGGCTCGTTCTTCTACCGCTTCAACGACCATCTGCAGCTGGGGCTGCAGGCCAACAACCTGACCAACACCGTGACCAAGGTGCTGATGGGGCCGACCTCGTACGAGGGCGGCGAAGTGGATCCGCGGCTGTACACGCGCTCCTCGTTCGTCAACGACCGCCGCTACTCGCTGGTGCTGCGCATGAA
The DNA here is from genome assembly GCF_041520885.1 of Xanthomonas sp. NCPPB 2922. NCBI lineage: Bacteria > Pseudomonadati > Pseudomonadota > Gammaproteobacteria > Lysobacterales > Lysobacteraceae > Xanthomonas > Xanthomonas sp. NCPPB 2922. The sequence continues at coordinate 290,841 of NZ_JBGOFY010000004.1, forward strand.
TTGGTAGTGCGCCGCGTCACGCGGCAAGTGTGCGCGGGCTTGCAGCTGCAGGCCCGCGCGCCCGCTGCCACGGCGCGAAGGCCGCAATGCCAGAGACAGCGGGTTTCTCCGACTTGCTATAGCCGTTTTGAATACCTTTCCAGGAATATTTCATTGGTGTGGCATGACAGGCCCGCCCTATGCTCCCGCCGCAGCCGCTAGGTAAGCCTTGTTGGGATTACCACGCATCCACCAGCCCAAGGCCCTTGCCGCGGCCGGATGTGGCAGCAACGACGACAGGGCAGGGCGTTCGCGCACCTGCCCGCCAAAAAATAAGCAGTACATGCGTCCTGGGAGGGAGCACCATGTCAGTGCAACATCGCCACATTCCGGCAGGCCGGGCTGTGGGTCAGCGTTCGATCCGTGAATTCCGCCGCTCCGTGATGGCCATCAGTGTGGCCACGCTGCTGAGCGCGCAGGCCTATGCGCAGGATGCGACTACCACTGCCGCACCGGCATCGGATGCGACCACCCAGCAGCTGGACACCGTGCAGGTCACCGGCACGCGCAGCAGCGTCACCAAGGCGCAGCTGGTCAAGCAGAACGCCGAGCAGATCGTCGACTCCATCGTCGCCGAAGACATCGGCAAGCTGCCCGACAACAACGTCGCCGAGGCGCTGCAGCGCATCTCCGGCATCCAGATTTCGCGCAACTACGGCGAAGGCAGCTCGATCGCCATCCGCGGCCTGACCCAGGTGCGCACCGAGCTCAATGGCCGTGACATCTTCACCGCCAATGATGGCCGTGGCCTGAGCTTCGAAGACGTGTCGGCCGAACTGCTCGGCGGCGTCAACGTGTACAAGAACCCGTCGGCCGACATGATCGAAGGTGGCCTGGGCGGCACCGTCGACCTGCGTACGCGCCTGCCGTTCGACTACGAAGGCCGCAAGATCGCCGGCAGCGTCCAGTACAACTATTACGACCTGGCCGACGACGGCAAGCCGGCGTTCTCGGGCCTGTTCAGCGATCGCTGGCAGACCGGTATCGGCGAGATCGGCCTGCTGGTGAATTATTCGCAGCAGAAGAGCCCGTTCCGCCAGGACACCATCTCGATCGAGCCGTGGTACACCCAGACCGACCTGCCAGGCTACGAAGGCCAGGGCGTGTCGGTGCCGCACGGTGCCGGTATCAACACCACCATCGGTGAGCGCGAGCGCAAGACCGGCGCGTTTGCGATGCAGTGGCGCCCGAACGATTCGGTCGAGGTCTACACGCAGGTGCTGCGTTCGGACTACGACTTCAGCTGGCAGGATTACTCGTTCTTCGCACTGACGCAGCGAAATCCCATACAAGGGTTGCCCGGTATCCAGGTCAACGACCGCAACGAGTTCGTCAACGGCTCGTTCCAGAACGTACCGACCGAATCCAACACCAGCCTGACCGAGCGTCATTCGGTGACCACCGATTACTCGTTGGGCGCCAAGTGGACGGTCAACGAGAAGCTGACCCTGAGCACCGACTTCCAGTATGTCGATGCCACCACCACCGGCACGCGCTACATCGTGGCGACCGGGCAGGACACCAGCCCGCAGTTCAACGTCGATTTTCGTGGCGATCTGCCGCGCCTGTCGGTGACCGATGCTAGCGGCGCTGAAGGCTACCTTGCCGACGTCAACAACTATGACGGCTGGCGCTACCACCTGGACAACAAGGACGACAACAAGGGCACTGAGTTCGCCTGGCGCGCCGACATGGACCTGGCGTTCGACAGCGACTTCGTGCGCAGCTTCAAGGCCGGTGTGCGCTACACCGATCGCGATGCCGAGACCAAGGGCAATATCTATCGCTTTATGTGTTTGAACACCGCATGCGGTGCTGCGACCGACTCGCCATTCGCAGCGTTTCCCAGCATTGGTATCGTGACCAATCCAATTACCGATTTTTTCCGTGGTGAAAGCAGCACCTTTGGACGTACGTTGACCGCAGCCAATTCGGCAGTGTCCAACTACGAGCGGACTCTTGCCACCTTCGGCGCCAGTCCGCTTGTATTCGCACCCAACAATATTAACGCTCAGACCGAGAAGACCTACGCGGCCTACGGTGTATTGCGCTTCGGTGTGGACAGCGACTCAATTCCGTTTGATGGCAACATCGGCGTGCGTGTCGTGCGCACCGAGGTCGGTTCAACTGGTGTACGCACCGGCACCGATAGCGAGGGCGGCGGCCTGATTCCAGTAGATGCGCAGCAGACCTATACGGATGTGCTACCGAGTCTGAACTTGCGTTGGATGCTGAGCGACCAGTTGCAATGGCGTTTTGCCGCCTCGCGCGGCATTTCGCGTCCGACCTTCGACCGCCTCAACCCGAACCTGAGCCTGAGCACCGGCACCTCGAACGGCGCTTCGACCTTCACCGGCACCGCGGGTAACCCGAGCCTGGAAGCGGTCAAGGCTGACCAGTTCGACACCGCGCTGGAGTGGTATTTCGGCCAGGGCTCGATGATGTACGGCACCTTGTTCTACAAGAAGGTTGAAGGCTTCATCGCCAACGCCGTCTTCAACGAGGTGTACGACGGCCAGGTGTGGCAGATCACCCGTCCGGTCAACGGCGATGCCGGCAAGATCCGCGGCGCGGAACTGGGCTACACGCAGTTCTTCGACTTCCTGCCGGGCTGGCTGAGCGGCTTCGGCCTGCAGACCAACTACACCTATGTCGACAGCGAGGCGCCGAGCCCGACGGCCACCGACACCAACGGCCAGTCGCTGACGGTGCCGCTGGAAGGCCTGTCCAAGAACAGCTACAACGCGATCCTCAGCTACGAAACGGCGCGCTTCCAGGGCCGTGTGGCCTACAACTGGCGCAGCGACTGGCTGGTGACCACCGCGGGCAACGGCACTGAAAATCTGCCGGTCTACAACAAGGGCTTCGGCCAGCTGGATGCCTCGCTGCGTTTCAACATCAATGATGTGTGGTCGATTTCGCTGGACGGCGTGAATCTGCTCGATACCCGTCGCGAAAGCTATCTCGGGACCGAGTCGCGCTACCGCGACTTTGTGATCAACGATCGTCGGTATGGCCTGACGTTGCGGGCCAGCCTGTAGAACGCGCCGTAGGAAGTGCGTCGCCGGTCCGGCGAGCTGTGCAGGCAGCTCGTTGGACTGGTGTTTTTCCTATCGACGGCGTTGCCGTCGATCGCGAGGGGAGCCGGAGGAATGATCGCAATGATCGATCCGCCTACTAAGCGCCGCACCACCACAACAGGAGCATGGCTGGCTGTCGTGAGCCTGCTGCTGTTGCTCTTTTCGACGCCCAGCGTGCGTGCGGCCGAGCCCGCCACGTCCGGGCCCTACCAGTGGCGCAGTGTTGCCATTGGCGGTGGCGGATTTGTCACCGGTGTGTTGTTTCATCCCGCCGAACGTGGTCTGGCCTATGCGCGCACCGATGTGGGTGGCGCGTACCGCTGGGATGCGCAGGCGCAGCAGTGGACCGCGCTGACCGACTGGTTGGGCGCCGACGACTGGAACCTGATGGGCATCGACGCATTCGCCGTCGATCCCGCCGATGCCGATGCGCTGTATCTGGCGGCCGGCACCTATATGCACGAACGCGCCGGCACTGCCGCAGTGCTGCGCTCGTTCAACCGCTGCCGCACGTTCGAGCGCGCCGATCTGCCGTTCAAGCTGGGTGGTAACCAGCTGGGCCGCGCCAATGGCGAGCGGCTGGCGGTGGACCCGCACGATGGCCGCGTGCTGCTGCTGGGCTCGCGCGATGCCGGCCTGTGGCGTAGCGACGATCGCGGCGCGCACTGGGCGAAGGTGGCGTCGTTTCCCGACGCCGCGCTGGCCGGTGCCATCGCACGCAATCATGTTGGGCGCGAGCAGGCGGTGGGGATCGCCTTTGTCGTGTTCGACGCAGCCAGTGGCAACAACGGCTCGCCAACACCGCGCATCTACGTGGGCGTGTCCACCGAACAGACCAGCCTGTATGTGTCCGAAGATGCCGGCCGCAGTTGGGCACCGGTGGCCGGGCAACCACACGGCCTGCGCCCGAGCCACATGGCCGGCGGCAGCGATGGGCACTGGTATCTGAGCTATGGCGACCAGCCCGGGCCGGACCTGATGGCCGGGGGAGCCTTGTGGAAATTCACGCCGGCACAGGGGCGCTGGCGTGAGATCAGCCCGATTCCGCAGCCAGCCAGTGGCGATGGATTCGGCTGGGGCGCGGTGGCGGTGGATCCGCAACATCCGCAGGTGCTGCTGGCCAGCACCTTCCGCCGTCGCACGCCGCGCGACGAGCTGTATCGCAGCGTGGATGGTGGCAAGCACTGGACGCCGTTGTTGGCCGATGCGGTGTTCGATCACAGCGCCGCGCCGTGGACCGCACATGCCACGCCGCACTGGATGGGGGCGCTGGCAATCGATCCGTTCGACGGCAACCACGCGCTGTTCGTGACCGGCTACGGCATCTGGGCCTCGCGCAATCTGCAGGATTTCGCCGCAGCGCAGCGCCCGCTGCAGTGGCGGTTCCAGGACCGTGGGCTGGAAGAAACCGTGCCGCTGGACCTGCTCAGCCCGATGGCTGGCGCGCATCTGCTCAGCGCGCTCGGCGATATCGATGGCTTCCGGCATGACGAGCTGGACCGCGCGCAGTTGCAGTACGCCGGCCCACGGCTGACCAATGGCGAAAGCATCGATGCCGCCGGCCAGGCGCCGCAGTGGGTGGTGCGCAGCGGCACCGTGCGCGATCGCCGCAACAACGAAATCCGCGCGCTGTATTCGCGTGATGGCGGCAAGCAGTGGGCGGCGTTTGCAAGCGAGCCGCCAGCCGGGCAGGGCGCCGGCAGCATTGCCATTGGCGCCGATGGGGCGCAGGTGGTGTGGGCACCGGCGCGCGGCGGCAATTGGCGCACGTCCGACTTCGGCGCGCAGTGGCAGCGTGTGGACGGCCTGCCGGATACCGCGCTGGTGGTGGCCGATCGGGTGGACGCACGGCGCTGGTATGCGGTGGATGTCGCCAGCGGGCAGCTGTATGAGAGCACCGATGCCGCGCGCAGTTTCCGTGCGACCGGTGTACAGGTGGGCAGCCCGGCGCGCGATGAACGCACCCGCCCGCAGCTGCGTCCGGACCCGTGGCGCGCAGGCGTGGTGTATCTGGCCAGCCCCGGCAAGGGTGTGATGCGCTGGCAGGACGGCACGCTGCAGGTGCTCTCACAGCCGGACGAAGCGCGCTCGCTGGGCATCGGCAAGGCGCTGCGTGCCGGTGCGCCGCCGGCGCTGTATCTGGCCGGGCGCGTGCAGGGCGTGGATGGCGTGTTCCGCTCCGACGATGGCGGCGCGCAGTGGCAGCGCATCAACGATGACGCGCACCGCTTCGGGCGCCCGTACAGCGTGACCGGTGATCCGCGCATTGCCGGGCGTGTGTACTTCGCCACCGGCGGCCGCGGCATTTTCTACGGCGATCCGAGATGAGCAGTGCATGCCTGTCCGCGACGTCCTGCTGCTTTACCGTGTACGGCGCCGCCGGCCTGGCCGCTGCGGGCGCCGTGACACCGCCGACCCTGGAGATCACCGCATGACCCCGTTCCACATTTCCCGCGCCTGCTTGCTGGGTGTGTTGCTGGCCAGCGGCAGCGCCGCCGCGCAACCGAGCCTGCCGTTGCTGTTTGCCGATGGCGCTGTGCTGCAGCGCGATGAGGCGATGCCGGTATGGGGCTGGGCCACGCCCGGCGCCGCAATCACGGTGAGTTTCGATGGCAAGCAGGCCACCGCCAAGACCGACGCGCAGGGGCAGTGGAAGGTGCGCCTGCCCGCACACACCGCCGGTGGTCCGTACGTGCTGAGCGTGCGTGGCGACGGCGGCGCGCTGCAGGTGCGCGATGTGCTGGTCGGCGATGTCTGGCTGGCCAGTGGGCAATCGAACATGGAGTGGCCACTGGCCCAGGCCAGCGATGGCCCGCAGGCGGTGGCAGCGGCCAACGATGCGCAGCTGCGCCACTTCAAGGTGCCCAAGTCGTGGTCGGTGCAGCCGGAGGCCAAGCTCACCGGTGGCGATTGGAAAGCGGCCACGCCGGAGAACGCCGGTGCGTTTTCGGCGGTGGGCTATTTCTTTGCGAAAGAGTTGCGCGCCAGTACCGGCGTACCGATCGGCATTGTCGACAGCACCTGGGGCGGCAGCGCGATCGAGGCGTGGATGGACGCGGCCTCGCTGGGCCTGAAAGCCGAGCAAAACCAAGGCGCGATCGAGGCGATCAAGCAGCGCGATGCGGCCGCGCAGGCCGCCACCGGCAAGCGCATCGGGCGCTGGCCCAAGGTGGACGGCGACACCCCGCAGTGGCGCACGCCCGAATTCGATGACCGCGACTGGGACAGCATCCCGGTGACCCAGCAATGGGAACTCAGCGGCTATGAGGGCATGGACGGAATTGCCTGGTACCGCACCACCTTTACCCTGACCGCCGCCGAAGCCAAAGCCGGCGTGCAGTTGGGCGTGGGCCAGATCGACGATTCCGACATCACCTACGTCAATGGCCAGCAGGTGGGCCAGACCGAGAAACAGTGGAACCTGCCGCGTGTGTATGCAGTGCCGGCGGCGGCGCTGCGGGCCGGCGTCAACCAGGTCGCGGTGCGGGTGGAAGACCTCAGTGGCGGTGGCGGCATGCACGGCCCGGACGAACAGCGCTTCGTGCAGATCGGCAGCACCCAGCGTTCCCTGACCGGCTGGAAATTCCGCCCGGCGCAGGTGCGCGTGTCGCTCACCGACAACAAGAACCAGCTCCCCACGCTGCTCTACAACCAGATGATCCACCCGCTGCAGCCATTCCCGGTCAAGGGCGTGATCTGGTACCAGGGCGAAACCAACGCCACTGACACCGGTGCGGTGAAATACCGCGACCAGTTCGCTGCGATGATCCAGCAGTGGCGCGCCGAGCGCGGTGCCAAGCGGTTGCCGTTCCTGTGGGTGCAGCTGGCCAACTTCAAGGCCGGCGGCGACACCGGCGATCTGAGTCCGTGGGCGCTGCTGCGCGAATCGCAGTCCAAGACGCTGGCGCTGCCGGCGACCGGGCAGGCGGTGATCATCGACATCGGCAACCCCACCGACATCCACCCCACCAACAAGCGCGACGTGGGCCATCGCCTGGCGCTCGCTGCGCGGCATGTGGCCTACGGCGAAACGCTGGTGTACAGCGCGCCGGTGTTCGCCCGCGCCAGCTATGCCGATGGCCAGGCCAGCGTGCAGTTCGATCTGCAGGGCAGTGCCTTGCAGGTGCGCGGCGGCGGTACGTTGCAGGGCTTTGCGGTGGCCGGTGCGGACAAGCGGTTCCACCCGGCGCAGGCGCGCATCGCTGGCGATCGGGTGATCGTGCGCAGCGATGCGGTGGCCGCGCCGGTGGCAGTGCGCTACGGCTGGAGCGAAAACCCCGCCGACGCCAACCTGGTCAACCGCGAGCAATTGCCCGTTTCCCCCTTCCGAACCGATACCTGGTGACACGGAGTCCTATGTCCATGCATTCCCCCGTTGCACGCGTGATCCCCCGTTCGCTGGCCGGCCGTTGCCTGCGGCCGTTGCTGTTGTCTTCCCTGGCGGTGGCGCTGGCCGCCTGCCAGTCCGGCGAGCCGGACAGCGCTGCAAAGCCGCAGGCCGCCGCAACGCCAGGCACCACGGCACCGGCCACGGCGCCTGCCGCCGCACCGGCGACGCAGACCCCGATGCCGCAGTTCGTCAGCAAGGACGGCAAGCACGCCCTGATGGTGGACGGCGCGCCGTTCCTGATCCTCGGCGCGCAGGTCAACAATTCCAGCAACTATCCCGGCGTGATGGACAAGGTGTGGCCGGCGATGCAGGTGCTGGGCCCGAACACCGTGCAGGTGCCGATCGCCTGGGAGCAGGTGGAGCCGGAAGAAGGCAAGTTCGATTTCTCCTTTGTTGACACGCTGCTGGCGCAGGCGCGCGAGCACAAGGTGCGGCTGGTGCTGCTGTGGTTTGCCACCTGGAAGAACAATGGCCCGGCCTACGCGCCGCATTGGGTGAAGACCGACAACCAGCGCTTCCCGCGCGTGGTGACGCGCGAAGGCAAGGCGATCGGGTCGCTGTCGCCGCATGCGCAGGCCACGCTGGACGCCGACCGCAGGGCGTTCGTCGCCTTCATGCAGCATCTCAAGCAGGTCGACCCGCAGCACACGGTGATCATGATCCAGCCCGAGAACGAGCCGGGCACCTACGGCAGCGTGCGCGACTTCTCGCCGATGGCGCAGAAGTTGTTCGACGGCCCGGTGCCGGACGAGCTGCTCAAGCGCTTGAACAAGCAGCCGGGCAGCTGGGCGCAGGTGTTTGGCGCCGATGCGGACGAGATCTTCCACGCGTGGTCGATCGGCCGTTACATCGATCAGGTGGCCGAAGCCGGCAAGCAAGCCTATCCGTTGCCGATGTACGTCAATGCGGCGTTGCGCGGGCCGTTCAACCCGGGCCAGCCCGGCCAGTACGCCAGCGGTGGCCCCACCGATAACGTGCTCGACGTGTGGAAGGCCGCCGGCCCGCATATCGACCTGCTGGCACCGGACATCTACATGCCCGAGTACCGCATGTACACCACGGTGCTGGAGCGCTACGCGCGCCCGGACAATGCCTTGTTCGTTGCTGAAACCGGCAACCGCCCGGAATACGCGCGTTACCTGTTCCCCACGCTGGGGCATGACGGCATCGGCTGGTCGGCGTTCGGCATGGATTACACGCGCTATTCCAACTATCCGCTGGGCGCCAAGCACGTCAACGAAGAAACCCTGGCGCCGTTCGCGCTGGGCTTCAAGCTGGTGAGCCTGGGGATGCGTCCGTTCGCCAAGGCCGCATCCGAAGGCAAGCTGCACGGCACCGCCGAAGAACCCGGCCAGGCCGTGCAGGAGCTCAAGCTCAACGACCGCTGGAGCGCCACCATCACCTACGGCGTGCCGCAGTTCTGGTTCAAGGGCGAGCCGCCGGGCAACCCCGAGCCGATCGGCGCGGCACTGATTGCCGAGCTGGGCCCGGACGAATTCCTGGTCACCGGTTACCACGTGCGCGTGACCCTGCACCCGGCCAGCGAAGCCACCGCCAACATGCTGTACGACCGCGTGGAAGAGGGCCAGTACGACGGCGACACCTGGCAGTTCCAGCGCAACTGGAATGGCGACCAGACCGACTACGGCGTCAATTTCTCCAGCGCACCGCAGCTGCTCAAGATCAAGCTGGCCACCTACAACTAAGTCCCCGCACGCCGCGCAGTTGCGTGGCGTGCGGCGCACCGTACATCCATCGAACCCAGTGCTGCCGCCCCCGCGGCAGTGTTTCGCCATTCAAAGGGAGTGAACATGCAAACCACCCACCATTCCGCCGGCCGTGCGCCCGCATCCCGACGTCGGCCGCTCGCGCAATGCGTGGCGCTGTCGTTGGCCTTGTTGGCCAATGCCGCGCATGCGCAGGAAGTGCGCAAGGCCGCCGACGGCGTCACCGTGATGCCGAGCGCCAAGGGTGCCGCAGCGGTGCGTCTGCAGGTGGTCGATGCCGGCATCATCCGCGTCAGTGCCGATCCCGATGGCGACTTCGCGCGCACGCCCAGCCTGATGCGCGTGCCGGTACAGGGCGATACCGCCTTCCAGGTGGCCGAGCAGGGCGACAGCGTGCAGCTGAAGACCGGCAAGGTCACCGCCACCGTTTCCACTGTCGATGGCCATGTCAGCTTCGCCGATGCCAATGGCAAGCCGGTGTTGTCCGAAGTGGCCGGCGGGCGCAGCTTTGCGCCGCTGAAGGTGGAAGGCAAGCAGTACCTGAGCGTGCGTCAGCGTTTCCAGTCGCCCGATGACGAAGGCTTGTACGGCTTCGGCCAGCACCAGCAGGGCTGGATGAACCAGAAGGGCCGCAACGTCGAGCTGCAGCAGAACAATATCGACATGGCAGTGCCGTACCTGGTGTCCAGCCGCAACTACGGCCTGCTGTGGGACAACAACTCGATCACCCGCCTGGGCGATCCGCGCGGCCTGCAGCCGCTGCCCAAGTCGCTCAAGTTGTACGACGCCAAGGGCAAGTCCGGTGCACTGACCGCGCGCTACGCCATCAACGGCAAGCAGGTGCTGGAACGCCGCGAGAGCGAAGTGAATTACCAGTACCTCAGCGACCTGACCAAGTTCCCGAAGAAGGCGATCACCAAGGACAAGGACAGCCGCATGCAGGTCACCTGGGAGGGCGAGATCGAAGCGCTCACCGGTGGCGAACACACCTTCTCGCTGTACTCGAGCGAGTACGCCAAGCTGTACGTGGACGGCAAGCTGGTGATCGATCGCTGGCGCCAGAACTGGAACCCGTGGAATCACGAGTTCAAGCTGGATCTGGAGCCCGGCACGCGCCACACCGTCAAGATCGAATGGGATTTGATCGACCCCAGCTACATCGCGCTGCTGCACCGCGACCCGCTGCCGGCCACCGAAGCGAAGGATCTCTCGCTGTGGTCCGAGGCCGGGCAGATGATCGACTACTACTTCGTCTCGGCCGACTCCTACGACCAGGCCGTGGCCGGTTACCGCGAACTCACTGGCAAGTCGGTGATGCTGCCGAAGTGGGCGTATGGCTTCTGGCAGAGCCGCGAGCGCTACAAGAGCCAGGACGAACTGGTGGGCGCGGTGGCCGAATACCGCAAGCGCAAGCTGTCGCTGGACAACATCGTGCTCGACTGGTCGTACTGGCCGGAAAACGCCTGGGGCTCGCATGATTTCGATCCGCAGCATTTCCCGAACCCGGACGGCATGGTCAAGGCCGTGCACGACATGCACGCGCAGATCATGATTTCGATCTGGCCCAAGTTCTATCCCACCACCGCCAACTACAAGGAACTGGACGCGGCGGGTTTCATGTTCAAGCGCAACGTCGAAGTCGGCGAGCTGGACTGGATCGGCAAGGGCTACAAGAACTCGTTCTACGACCCGTACTCCGAAAAGGCCCAGGCCATCTACTGGCGCCAGATCAACGAAAAGCTCAACAGCAAGGGCTTCGATGCGTGGTGGATGGATGCCGACGAGCCGGACGTGCATTCCAACCTGGACATCGGTGAGCGCAAGGCACGCACCACGCCGACCGCGTTGGGCCCTTCAACCGAGTTCTTCAATTCGTATCCGTTGCCGCACACGCACGGCGTGTACGTGGGTGACCGCGCCGCCGACGACAAGCGCGTGTTCATCCTCTCGCGCAAGGGCTATGCCGGCACGCAACGCAATGCAGTGGCGGTATGGAGCGGCGACATCGTCTCGCGTTGGGACGACATGCACGACCAGATTTCCGCAGGCGTGAACATGGCGCTGTCGGGCCTGCCGAACTGGACCTTCGACATCGGCGGTTTTGCGGTGGAGAAGCGTTACGAAAACCAGGACCCGGCGCATCTGCCGGAATGGCGCGAGCTCAACACGCGCTGGTTCCAGTTCGGTGCGTTCGTGCCGATCTTCCGCTCGCATGGCCAGTTCCCGTACCGCGAGATCTGGAACATCGCCCCGGAAGGCACGCCGTTCTACGAGAGCATGGCCTACTACAACCGCCTGCGTTACGCCCTGCTGCCGTACATCTACAGCCTGGCCGGCGATACCTACCAGCGTGATGGCGTGATCATGCGCGGCATGATGATGGACTTCCCGGATGACGCGAAGGCACGCGACATCAACGACCAGTACCTGTTCGGCCCGGCATTCCTGGTCGCACCGGTGACCCGCTTCGGCGCGACCTCGCGGCAGGTGTATCTGCCGGCCGGCAGCAGCTGGCTGGATTTCGCCACTGGTAAGCGCTACGAGGGTGGCCAGACCATCGAAGCCGCCGCGCCGATCGAACGCATGCCGCTGTTCGTGCGTGCCGGCTCCATCGTGCCCACCGGCCCGGTGCAGGAGTACGTGGACCAGAAGCCGGATGCGCCGCTCACCGTGGTGGTCTACACCGGTGCCAATGGCCAGTTCTCGTTGTATGAGGACGACGGCAAGGGCTATGGCTACGAGAAGGGCGAGTTCAGCCGCATTCCGCTGAGCTGGGACCAGGCCAAGGGCGAGCTGCGCATCGGCCAGCGCGAAGGCAGCTGGACCGGCATGCAGGCCAAGCGCACCATCAATGTGCGTTTTGTCGACGGCCCGCGTGAGGACGCCGGTGCGCTGGAGCCCAAGGTGGACACCAGCATCCAGTACGACGGCAAGCCGGTCAGCGTGTTGCAGCGCAAGATTGCGTCCGGCAAAGCGCGTCGTCGATGATTGCAGGCTGTCTTTCCACGATGAGTGTGCAGATGCCGGAGCGCCGCAAGGCACACGCGCGCAGTTCCGGTGAAGCCGCACGGTGGTCACCGTGCTGACACGCAGAGAACTCTGCAAGGCAACCGGGGCCGCAGTCGCGGTCCTGGGTGCCGCTCCGGCGTTCTCGCAGGCAGCCGGCATCGCGCCATTGCCTGCGGTCGCCCCGGACGATGCCTTGCACCTGTGGTATCGCGAGCCTGCCAATGAATGGGTGCAGGCCTTGCCGGTCGGCAACGGCCGGCTGGGCGCGATGGTGTGGGGCGGCATCGCCCACGAGCGTCTGCAACTCAACGAAGACACGCTGTATGCCGGTGGCCCGTACGACGCCACCAATCCGCAGGCGCTGGCGGCGTTGCCGCAGGTTCGCGCGCTGATCTTTGCCGGCCGCTATGCGGAGGCCGAGCAGCTGGCCGATGCCAAGCTGTTGTCGCGCCCGCTCAAGCAGATGCCGTACCAGCCGTTGGGCGATCTGTTGCTGGATTTCGATCGTGCCGACGGCATCAGTGAGTACCGTCGTCAGCTCGATCTGGATACCGCAGTGGCCACCACCACGTTCCGCTCCGGCGGCGCGGTGCACCGGCGCGAGGTGTTCGTGTCGGCGCAGTCGCAGTGCATCGTGGTGCGTCTGTCCTGCGATCGGCCGGGTGGTATTTCGTTGCGGGTGGGCATCGACAGCCCGCAGAGCGGCGAGGTCACGGTGGAGCAGGGCAGCCTGCTGTTCAGTGGCCGCAATGGCAGCTTCGCCGGCATCGACGGCAAGCTGCGCTTTGCATTGCGCGTGCTGCCCCAGGTCAAGGGGGGCAGCGTCACCGCGGTGCGCGACCGTCTGCGTATCCAGGGTGCCGATGAAGTGGTGTTGCTGCTGACTGCGGCTACCAGCTACCAACGTTTCGATGCGGTGGAAGGTGACCCGCTCGCGCTCACCGCGGCAAGCCTGCAAAAAGCCGGCAAGCTCAGCTACGCCGCGTTGTTGCGCGCGCATTTGGCCGATCATCAACGCCTGTTCCGGCGCGTGGCGATCGACCTGGGCAGCAGCGAAGCGGCCAGGCTTCCCACCGACGAGCGCGTGCAGCGCTTTGCCGAGGGCGACGACCCGGCACTGGCAGCGCTGTATCACCAGTACGGCCGCTATCTGCTGATCTGCAGTTCGCGGCCCGGCACTCAACCGGCCAACCTGCAGGGCATCTGGAATGACCTGATGCAGCCGCCGTGGGAGAGCAAGTACACCATCAACATCAACACCGAGATGAACTACTGGCCCAGCGAAGCCAACGCACTGCACGAGTGCGTGGAACCGCTGGAAGCCATGCTGTTCGATCTCGCCCGCACAGGTGCACACACCGCCCGTGCGATGTACGACGCGCCCGGCTGGGTGGTCCACAACAACACCGATCTCTGGCGCCAGGCCGGGCCGATCGACGGTGCGCAGTGGAGCCTGTGGCCGATGGGCGGGGTGTGGTTGCTGCAGCAGTTGTGGGACCGCTGGGACTATGGCCGCGACCGTGCGTATCTGGCCAAGATCTATCCGTTGTTCAAGGGGGCGGCAGAGTTCTTCGTCGCCACCCTGGTGCGCGACCCCGGCACCGGCGCGATGGTGACCAATCCATCGATGTCGCCGGAAAACCAGCATCCGTTCGGGGCGGCGGTCTGCGCCGGCCCGACCATGGATGCGCAGCTGTTGCGTGACCTGTTCGCGCAGTGCATCGCGATGAGCAAGTTGCTTGACGTCGATGCCGCGCTGGCACAGCAGCTGGCCACGCTGCGCGAGCAATTGCCGCCCAACCGCATCGGCAAGGCGGGGCAGTTGCAGGAGTGGCAGCAGGACTGGGACATGCAGGCGCCGGAGATCCATCACCGCCACGTCTCGCATCTGTATGCCTTGCATCCCTCCAGCCAGATCAACCTGCGCGACACGCCCGAGTTGGCGGCTGCCGCGCGGCGTTCGCTGGAGATCCGCGGCGATAACGCCACCGGCTGGGGCATCGGCTGGCGCCTGAACCTGTGGGCGCGGCTGGCCGACGGCGAGCATGCGTACCGCATCCTGCAACTGCTGCTCTCGCCCGAGCGCACCTATCCAAACCTGTTCGACGCACATCCGCCGTTCCAGATCGATGGCAACTTCGGCGGCACCGCCGGCATTACCGAGATGCTGCTGCAAAGCTGGGGTGGCAGTGTGTTCCTGCTGCCGGCCTTGCCCAAGGCCTGGCCGCGCGGCAGCGTGCGCGGCCTGCGTGTGCGCGGCGGCGCCAGCGTGGATCTGGAATGGGATGCAGGTCGCTTGCAGCAGGCCCGTGTGCACAGCGATCGCGGCGGGCGCTATCAACTGTCCTATGCAGGGCAGACCCTGGACCTGCAACTGGGCGCCGGGCGCACCCAGCAGGTGGGCCTCAACAACAACCGATTGGTGAAGCAATGAGCGTGTACGTAGGACTGGATGTCGGCACACAGAGCGTCAAGCTGGTGGCCTACGATCCGCAGGAGCGCGCTGTGGTCGCCACCATCGGCGCGCCGATGGAATTGATCAGCCGCGACGATGGCACCCGCGAGCAGCAGGCGCAGTGGTGGATCGACGGCATCGTGCATTGCTTCGCGCAGCTCGATGCCGAGCTGCGTGCGCGCGTGCGCGGCATCTCGGTGTCGGGGCAGCAGCATGGCTTCGTGCCGGTGGCCGCCGATGGCAGCGTCACCGCGCCAGTAAAGCTGTGGTGCGACACCAGCACCGCGCTGGAATGCGACGAGATCATGGATGCGGTGGGCGGCGCGGCAGGCAGCGTGGCCACCGCCGGCAACCCGATCATGGCCGGCTACACGGCATCCAAATTGCCGTGGACGCGCAAGCATCGCCCCGAGGCGTATGCGGCGATGACCACGGTGATGTTGCCGCACGACTACGTGAACTTCTGGCTCACCGGCGAGCGCTTCACCGAAGTGGGCGATGCCTCCGGGACCGGTTGGCTGGATGTGCGCACCCGCCAGTGGTCCGAGCGCATGCTTGGCGCGATGGATGCGCAACGCGACCTGCGCGATGCCTTGCCGCCGCTGGTGGAGACTGGCGCGGTGTTCGCCCTGTCCGATGCGGCGGCTGAGGCGCTTGCCTTGCCGGCCGGCGTGCGCGTCACCACCGGTGGTGGCGACAACATGATGGCGGCGATCGGCACCGGCAATGTGGTGCCCGGCCGCCTGACCATGAGCCTGGGCACCTCCGGCACCTTGTTCGCCTACGCCGATCATCCGGTGGTGGACGACGACGCACGCTGGGCCGCGTTTTGCTCGTCCAGCGGTGGCTGGTTGCCGCTGATCTGCACCATGAACTGCACCGTGGCCACCGAAGCGGTGATGCGCATGTTCTCCATCACCCGTGCGCAGACCGAGGCCATGATCGCCGACACCACGCCCGGTGCCGACGGGCTGGTGCTGTTGCCGTTCTTCAATGGCGAGCGCACACCCAATCTGCCGGATGCCCGTGGCTGCCTGTTCGGCATGGATCTGCACAACACCACACCGGCGCATTTCTATCGCGCGGCGATGGAAGGGGCCACCTACAGCCTGCGCAATGGCTTCGATGCCTTTGTCGCGGCCGGTCTGCAGTTCGATACCATCCTGCTCACCGGCGGCGGCAGCAAGAGCGCGCAGTGGCGGCAGATGGTGGCCGACGTGTTCAACCTGCAGGTGATGGTGCCGACCCAGCCCGAAGGCGCGGCGTTTGGTGCCGCGCTGCAGGCGGTGTGGGCATGCGACCGCGACGATGGCGGCCAGGCTGCGTTGTCGGAGGTGGTGCTGGAGCACCTGCAGATCGACGACGCATTGTCGGCGCGCCCGGATCCGCAACGCGTGGCCGCCTACCAGCAGCACTACCAGAACTTCCTCAAGCACCTGCACGTCGTCAGCCCGCTCTACGCCGGCTGATTCATCACTCCCCCAGTACCAAGGACCTCTCACCCCATGAGCAACACCGTTTTCATCGGCGCGAAAGAATAT
>NZ_JBGOFY010000040.1:0-8747 GCF_041520885.1 Xanthomonas sp. NCPPB 2922
ATGCATCCCACTCTCTGCCATGTGCGCTATCGAGCTTTTGCACCCCGCCTCTGATCTGCTGGTATAGCGCGTGATCCGCATGGCCTGGATCTGACGGAAGAAGGTGAAGTGACGTCCCTTGCGATGGGGATTCACGCGCACGGAGCTCCTGCTCAAGCTCTTGTGCAGAGATCGGCGAGACATGCAGATGAGTGTTCTTGCTGTGCTGAAACAGGCCCGGCGTCGGTGGCTGGGTGCTGCTATCCAGGTAAGGCATCGGGCGCGTATTGCTGCCCAGGTCAATACCATTGCGCTCGAGTATTTCTTCTTTCAATCCCAGACGTCGCATATCCAGAATCATCGGCTGTTCTGGCTCTCCGGGCTTCTGCTTGTTGTAGTGGCGCTCGTAGATGGCAGCTGTTCCAACTACCCACGGGCCGTAGTGATTGGCGTAGTCGGACTGACCCGTATGGCCGATGCGAGTGCTCTTGGCGTCCTTGTCGAAGAAGTTTGCACCCATCGCCTCAACGTTGGCAGGAGTGACGGGCATCGTCATATCTGCGTTCAAGGTAAGGTTGGACTTGAGCGCGTAATTGAATTGCGGCATTCCGCCGGTTCGATCAATGAAGTCGTGCATACGGCCGGGTGCTTCCCGAAAGATATCTTCCAGGGAGGCATCCGGCTTCGCTTGCTTTACCCTGCTGACGGTTGCATTCCAGCCTGCAATTTCCGCGCTTGCTTCATCTACACGGTTGCTTGATAAAACCTTCTCCGCTGCGTCCGAATAATCGTGCGTGGTCTTGGCTATCTGCACCGCCGCGGTTTCGAACGCCTTACGGGAAGCAGCTGCAGTTGGGCTGTACATGGCGTGCTGTAGTTCATGCCCCAGCACAAACGTCATGTCACCGGAATCAAGCAACTTTCCGCCAGGCCCATTGGAAAGCCTGGACAGCGGTAGCCGAATGGAATGCTCACCTGGCGTGAACGTTCCGCCTGCATTCGGATCAGTCAGCGGCTTTAGACTGAGTACGCGCTGCTTGGCAACCGCATCATTGAATTGGTCAAGCAAAACGGGCGATGCCGCAAGCACACCCTGCAAATTGGTGACATGTTCCGGGGTGAAACCTGGCTGGCGGCCGAAGTCATCAACAATGGCTTGCGCCTGTGGACTCAAAGGCATGACCGTTCCTTGGATTAACGAATGTAGATCCATTCAACACAGTGGTGCTCCACCCGCTCCTGCGGTGCATCAGCCTCACCTCGTGGAAACACCTCCACGCGCATGCCTGGCCGGCTGAAGAAGTCACTCATCCATCGCCCGTCTTCCACCATGTTGCGTTGACGTACAAACCCGATGTTTTCCAGCTTCTTGGTAAACGTATCGAAATCGATCCCGCAGATCTCCGTCATGGACGGGGAAGCACCCGCTTGCGCTGGAATAAAAGTGAACTCGAACCAACGCCCCGCAGTAGGCGTCTGGTCCATGCCAAAGCTGTAACCCCACTCACTGGTAAGCGGAGCACTGGCGCCATAACGCTTGGGATCAGCTGCCGCACGCGTCACCGGAACCCCCATTTTGGACTGCAGGTAGTCAGGTGTCAGATCGTCCAGTCCATCAATAGCTTGAATCAATGCAAGCATGCGGGTGAGCGCATCCTCTGCCGTTCGTATCGGCCCACTGGGTTCACTGCCAGCGGGAGTGACTGCGGATTCGGATGAGGAACGCATGGCAGATGTCTCCGTGACGGTTGCCGCGGCTGGGGTGGCCGACGTGTGGGCGCATGCGCCCAGAGCGAGGGTGGCGAGCAAGGCGTAGAGGGGGCGCGCGATCATGAAGCGTCCGTTGTGCGCTGGTGTGGCTGCGACGCTAGTGGCATCCGGCACCGAGGTCAATCGCAAGGGTTCTGGCAGCCGCAGCATTATCGCCGCACGCTGCGCGCCCTGGCCGGCGTCTCCACCGGCGGTAACACCTCCATCAACAACTGCCCCGCGCTCGCGGTGATGCGAAGCTTGGTGCCGATGGCAAAGCCCAGTTGTTCCAGCCATAGGCCGCTGAGGCGAACGTGGGGCACGTGCTGGTCGCTGGCGTGGTCGTGGGCGCCGGGTTAATGGGTGTAGCTGACGGTGCATTGGCGCGGGCGGCGGGCGCGGCGGGGTGCGCGTAGCGTGCCGGGGCCTTGCGGGGAGGCGTCCGGGTCGGGCGGCAGCATCGGTGGCAGCTTGGTGCGGTCGGGTTCCACAACGACCCACTGCACCCGCTTGGGCGGCGTGGCGCGCGCACGCGTGCGGGTGGGCCGTGCGCCGGCAGATGCCGTGGGTGGGCGGCGGCGTGTCATGGCGCCTCCGGGTGATAGCGGGTGATGGTTGCAGCAGCGTACTGCTGCAATGGCACAGCCCTGCGTGCCGACAGGCGGCGCGAAGTGTGCGGCAACACACCGAGCTGGTGACTCAGCGGATGCGCGGTATGGTCTCTCGCCTGCTCAATAGCTGTGCTTGCGTCGAGCCTGCGCAGCACATCGCCCATATCCCACCGCAAGCGGTGAGCGGAAGCTGGCAACAGATCAACCGGCACAGATGCCGGTATGGATAGTGCGGTAGACATGGCAACGCCCTCCTGGAACAACCCAAGAACCGCCGCCAACGGCGACGGGATGTCGGGAGGTTCGAAACCGCACGTAGCCGGCGGGCATATTCCCCTTGCGGGTGTTGTATTAGCCGCCCTCCCGACGCAGGCATTGCGTCGGCTTGTACCTGCAGGATGCAGGCACAAAAAACCCACCGGTTTGACGGAGGTGGGTACCGCTACGTGAGGAGTTTCGACGCTCCTTGGGACTAGATTGCAAGTACACGGTCTGGCGTGTCAATACACGCTGGCGGGTCTCGCGCGGCTGTGTGCGCCGTTGGCGCAGTTCCATACGGGCTACGCAAGGCGAGTGCCCTCGCCTGATAAGTGCACCTGACCCCATCACGCTTTAACTACCTTAAGCTTGGCCACATCAATAGTGCTACGGAAGAAGCAGTATGACTCAGCTACTCAATCTCATTCTTGGCGCTGTACTCGCATTACTGTCTGCGACATTCCTCGACTGGAGGAAGAGGCAGCGCGAAAAGGAGGAAGCCGCTGGGCACCTGGGAGTGCTTGTTCTGACGCAACTGGATCGATTTATTTCGCAGTGCGCCGCGGTTGCCGGTGACGACGGAACTGCTCACGGCCATCCCGCCGGAAGAATGGAAAACGGCGAGGAGTACTACTCCGCACAAAATAAAGAGCCGGTGCTGGAGCTTGATCAGCTCAAGGTTGAATGGCGCTCGATCTCGCCGAACACCATGTATGCCATCCATCGGATTCCGATCCAGCTTACTGAGATCGAGTCCTTCCTATCTTTCGAGGCCGATCAGGAAGGCCCTCCGTACGATGGGTGGATATCTCTGCGCCAGGAGAAGTATGCCGGTCTCGGGGTTGCGGTTGCTGCGCTCTCGGAACAGCTCCGTGCCGAGACCAAGCTACCGGAGGTAACCGATCGGCAGTGGAAGCCCGAAGAGTTCCTAGAAGAGCGATATGTTTCACTGCTAAAGAGGCGGAAGGAACGCGAGGAGGCACAGTCTGCTTGGATTGCTGGATTAAGCCCGCCATCACCGAACACTCCTGAAGAGTAGCTTTAACGGCACATAATGCTAATTGGTGACACGAGGAACGTCGCTGAGCAGAATGTATTGCTCCTGAGCCCTTATTCCAAGAGCTCAGGAGCACCGATCTAGAGGCGGACTTTTGAGTTTGTTCGATAATTATTTTTTGAAACGGGCGAGGTGTAGTAGTCATCATCAAGGAAGCGCAGAAGATTTTTAAGCTCCCTCTTATCTTCCGGAATCACAATTAGTTCTTTTCCATTAGCATCTACGGTGCGATTGACAGTCAAATTGAATTGCGCCGCAGCGGCAATTAGATCAGAAATATCGACTGTTTCTAAGATTTTGCTTTGTTGCACTAGCCAAAGCCGCCGCCTTACCCAAGTGTCGCTAATTTGCTTTAGCTGATCAACGTTTCTCACACTGACCTTATCCAACTGGGCGAACTCGGCGATATCCGTGTCAGTCGCGTCCTGATAGTACGATGACAAATCAAAGATCTGCCGTGCATAGAAAAAACTGCGAAAGCTTAAACGCTTACCCGCCAACTTGGCTACCACACGGTTATCAATAGTAATACCGGTCCCATCAAGTTTTTTATACACATTCTCAGAATGAAATATTGAGAATCCTCGGGTAGTAATGAGACGTCGGCGGTCAAATGCTTGAAGGTAAACCACCCACTCACCGTTTTCTTCCACCCCGAAAAAGAGAGCCTTAATAGACTCTAGTAAACCTTCATCCTCAGACACTGAGGGAAACCGTCTCGGGTCCGCGACGGCCTCCGCTAAGGAGTCTATATCATCGAACTCAGGAATATATAAACACTCGTCACTGTCGGGCTTATAATTTCCATCAAATGCAATTTCTTCACACCCGGCATTGAAATTATTGATTTGCCCCTGCAGATAGACAGCCAGGTCAATTTGCACCTGGGCATCAAGTTCAAACCGCACAATACGCGCTGCAGGTTCTTTTGTATACGCAAATAGAATCATACATCCTCCATGATAAAGCCCGGGGTCAACTCACGAATATTTTTCACACTACTTGCATCACGAATATTACGACGCGAAATCAAAACAACGTAGACATTTCCGCCCACCTCAGCCTTATACAGGCGATATTTAAATGCTCTCAAAACTGGATGGAAGGGAATTGCATCGACAGCAGAGAGAACTATAACTGCAAGCAGCAACACCACTGCCAACGCCGAAAAATCAACACGCAATAGCGGCACGAAATATGTGCCAATTGCCACAACGAGTGGCCAATCGAGTTGCTCAACTTTTTTAACAGAGGCCGGCATCACTTCGCATTTCTTTGATGCCGCGGCAATTATTAACAACGGGAGCATGCAAGCAACAGTGCCGGCAATAAACCAACAAAATGCCTCCAGCGTTGGTCCAACCTGATAAAAATTTTTGCAGGCAAGCACAATGAGTGCCGGTGCAAGTGCCGATGCAAAGAGCCCTACCTGAAGGAACTTCCTCACGAGCCTATGTCCTTTGTGTCAACTTTCCGTATTCAAGCATGCCCTGATCTCATAGGGAGCGACTTTCACGGATCTTCATTTGTCGAGCTCGGGATGATCCACGGTCTGAAGACTAGCGGGATCAGGTGATTCCCTATGCGCAGTTGCAGGATCGTTGCAGCTCAACAAAAGCCGACCTATTGGTCAGCTTTTGTAGAGCAGAGGAAATAACGGTTCCAGGTTCACTTCCACTGCAACCCGGCCGTCGCCAAACCATCGCGCCCATACCGCCACGCGGCAGGCATGAGCGCGACACGCTGGGATCTAGAACTTGTAGGTCATCCCCAGGTACGCCAGCCGGCCTGCGTATCCGCCGGTATAGAAGCGGGCGCGGGTGTCGTCGCCCAGGTGCGAGCGGGACTCCTGCTTGGTCAGGTTCAGCACCGAGGCGGTGAGGCTGAGCGCCGGGGTGATGTTGTAGGCCGCGTTGACATCGATCTGGTAATACGGCTCTTCAAAGACGTTCAGCCCGTTGACCAGGCCTTGCACCAGCTCACCGCGACGGTTGTACGAGGCGCGCAGCAGCAGGCTGTCGGTCTCGTAGAACACGGTGAGGTTGGTCTGGTTCCTGGCGCTGCCCGGCATGGCGGTCTCGCCGGCCTCGGTGCCGTCTTCCAGCCGCACCGCCGCCTTGCTGGCATCGTTGTAGGTGTAGTTGAACTGCACACCAAGGCCGGACGGCAGCGTGTGCTGCGCGTACAGCTCCACACCCTGCGACACCGCATCCTGGCCGCCGGCCTGGGTGCTGTAGTTCTGCACGGTGACCGGTTGCCCGTCGACCATCATGTTGACGTCGCTGATCACGTCGACCGCAAAGTTCTCTACGTTCTTGCGGAACAGCCCCACACCCGCCACCGAACCCGGGTGGAAATACCATTCCAGCCCCAGGTCGAACTGGTTGGCCTTGTACGGCTCCAGGTTCTTGTTGCTGCCCGAGCCGTACCAGCCCTGCTCGCTGGCACCGCCGGTCAGGCGCCGGTCGGCCACGTACTCGGGACTGTAAAACTCCAGGCTGCCAGGCGCGGCGATGTCGTTGTAGCTTGGGCGTGCAATCACCTTGGCGGCTGCCGCGCGCAGCAGCAGGTTCTCGGTCAGGTCGTAAGCCAGGTTGAAACTCGGCAGCACGTCGGTGTAGTTGCGGTCCAGCCCGCTGATCACGAACGACTCGGTGCGTTGCACGCTGTCGGACAAACGCCAGTAGCCTTCGGTCCCGCAATAGGTGTCGGCCGGCGCGCCGCTGGGCATGGCGGCGCCCTGCTGGCAGGCCAGCGGATTGCCGTCGGCGCCATCGAAGAAGTAGTCGTTGTAGGCGGTCACCTTGTCGGTGGAATCGGCACGCTGGCCGGTGCGCGCCACCCGCACGCCGACGTTGCCACGCAGCCGCTCGGTGTGGAAGTTGAGTTGCAGGTAGCTGGAATAGATCTCCTCGTCGACGTTGTAGACGAAGTTGTCTTCGCTGCGGGTCTGCATCGCGCCGTAGGTCTGGTTCAAGTAGCCGATGTAGCCCGGGAAGTTGATCGCCGGGAACGCGCTGGCGTTGACGCCACCGGCCAGGTTGTCCTGCGCGAACAGCAGGCCCGGCGAGAACTGTGTGGCGATGGCATTGCAGCGCCCGTTCCAGTAGCGGTTGTCGTAGTCGCCCGGGTCGGTACCCGGGCACACCCAGTAGTTGTTGCCGGTACTGCGGTGGATGCCGCCGTCGCGCCGTTTGATGCCGAACTGCAGCGAGTCGATGACCTCGCCGTCGAAATGCCAGGTGGTATCGATCTGCGCGTACTGCTGCTGGTTGGTGTTGCGGGTCCAGGACGAGCCGGTCGAGCCCAGGTCGACCTGCAGGATGCCGTCGCGCAGGTTCTGCATCAGCTCCGGCGAGAACGTCATGCTCGGCGTGCCGGTCAGGTCCCAGGCGCTGGCAAAGTTGGCGTTGGTCCAGCTGCCGTCGGCGTTCTGCAGGCGCGGCTTGATCGGCAGGGAGAACTGCAGCTCCGGCCCGCCCTTGGCCCAGGTGCGGCCGGCCTTGAACGCCACATCTACCTGCTCGCCACGCCATTCGCCGCCCAGGTCCACCGTCTGCGACTGCGATTTCTCGATGTTGTAGCTGCCGGTGATCTGTGGCGTCGGCACGGTGCAGTCATCCGAGCCCCAGCCGCCCGGCGGCAGGCCGGCCGCGGCAGCCTGGGCCTCGCTGCAATAGTAGGTCTTGCCCGGACGCAGACTGTAGGCGGCGCCAGTGACAATCGTGCCGCTGGGATCGAACTGCAGCCCGTCAAGCAGGCGGCCGCCGCGCCAGTTGCCGTCGCCGTTATAGCGGGCAATGTTCCACTCGGGAATCTTGATGGTATTGGTCTGCGAGTCCTGCGACAGGTCGAAGCGGAAGTAGTTCGCGGTCAGCGTCAGGTCGTCGGTGGGCTTGAACTGCAAAGTCAGTTGCCCGCCCTTGCGCTCGCGCTCCTCGCGTTTGGCGTCCAGGCTGACCGCCGTCGGCATCATGAAACCGGTGGAGTAATTGCCGTCCTGGTTCCAGAAACCGGTACCGCCCCACCAGTTGGCGTTGAAGTCCGACGGATTTCCGTTCACGTCGACCGCCGGGCCACCTTCGTCGCGGCCGTACCACTGCCAGCTCTCGGTACTGGCATTGAGCGTGCGTGCGGTGCGCTTCTGCTGCGTGTAGCCAACGAAGACACCGAAGCGGTTGTCCTGGTCGTGCCAAGAGTACGAACCGGAGAACTGGCCGTCGGTCTTCTTGCTGGTATCCGACCAGGTGCCCTCGGCGGAGACGAAGCCGGAATTGGTTTCCAGTTCCAGCGGGCGCCGCGTCTGCAGGATCACCGTGCCGCCAATGCCGCCTTCGTCGATGCGTGCTTCCGGGGTCTTGTACAACTCCGCGCTGCCCAGCAGGTTCGACGGCAGCAGCGTGTAGTTGAACGAGCGCGTCGGGTCGCCGTTGGACTCGGCGGTGGCGATGTAGTTGCCGTTCAATTCGGTCAGCACCAGCTCCGAGGACAGGCCACGCACACTGACGTTCTTGCCCTCGCCGCCGTCGCGGCTGATGACCACGCCGGGTACGCGCTGCAGTGCATCGGCCACGTTCTTGTCGGGAAACTTGCCCACGTCCTCGGCGGTGATCACATCGACCACGGCGTTGGCGTTGCGCTTCTGCTCCAGGCTTTTTTCGATCGCATAGCGGTAGCCGGTCACCGTCACCGCGTCCAGGTCCGTGGCCTGCACCTCGGCCTGGCCCGTGGGCGCCGGCGTGCCGTCGGCCTGCTGGGCGGCGGCGGTAGAGACGGCGCTCGCGAACAAGGCAATGGCGATACCGGCGTACAGCGTGCTGTGGTTGCGTGCGAATGGCATGCAGTTCATTTCGATCGTGCTCTCCCAAAGATTGATCGGCCTCCGCGGCTTTGTATCGATCCAACGACCGGACAAGAACACCGCGCGAAGTCATGCAAAAATATCCGGCACCATTGCGGCGTCCGGTTTCCCTGCTCTTCTCTCCCCTCTGCGCGGATGCGATTAGATCGTTCTAATGCAGTGGACGCCTAAGGAACCTCTGAACAACGCACCACAGATACGCGACACTACCCGCCTGATGTTGAGGAG
This sequence comes from Xanthomonas sp. NCPPB 2922, assembly GCF_041520885.1. NCBI lineage: Bacteria > Pseudomonadati > Pseudomonadota > Gammaproteobacteria > Lysobacterales > Lysobacteraceae > Xanthomonas > Xanthomonas sp. NCPPB 2922. The sequence continues at coordinate 8,744 of NZ_JBGOFY010000040.1, forward strand.
TGAT
>NZ_JBGOFY010000041.1:0-7729 GCF_041520885.1 Xanthomonas sp. NCPPB 2922
CGGTGCCCACCAATACTGCGGTTTCTTGGCCCAGGGGATGAATGTTGCGGGGGCAAAAATGGCTTGCAGGTCTGCGTCCTCGAACAAGCGGATCGCCTTGTCGGGGTTGATGGTGTGATCTTCCTTGGGCTTCCGAAACGCCTTCATCGGTGACAAGTCGATGGCTTGCCCGTTGACCAAGTGGTTAAAGAAGGCGACCAGGAACCGGCGGTGACGCTCTTCCGTGGCAGGTGACAGCGGCGGCACGTCTTGCTCTTTCCCCAGCGCGATCGCTTCGTCGAAGGAGAGGTCCTTCAGCATTGGATCCGACACCAGGTTCCTCGGGGCCCAGCGCAGCAGCGTCCAGAGCGCTTGGATGTGGTAGTAGTCGACTCGAGCCGCGGAGATGTTGCCGCAGGTGAGAAGCAGCAGCTTCAACGTGCGCTCGGTGGACTGGATGGTTTTGGGCTCTAGTTGCCGGCGACGCATGTCCGCCAGATGATCCTCGATCTCCTTGGCCAGAGGGCGCGCCGGCGTGCCCATGGGCAGCTGCGCAGGATAGCGTGTGCTGTTCCTCAGGCCGCTTTTTCGTCCGGTTTCGTCGAGCGCAGCGAGGATGCATTCCTGCAGGTTGATGGCGGCTTCTCGGCCTCGGACAATAGCGAGGTCAATACGGTAGCGGCCAATGTGGATGCCTTCCAAATGCAGGAGGCCGAACGGCGAAGCGATGTAGTCGTTGAGTGCCGCGGAGGGGTTGCTGGTCATGGGTCACTTCCATCTAGACATGGAAGTAGGGATATGACAGGACGAAAATTCGTCAACGGGGGCGATACAAAAATCTGCGGTGTCGGCGCAGTCCTTAGGCGTCAGGGTATCCCCTCTGGGGTGCCCTCCAGATTCGCTAATTCGTTACCTGGCGGAAACCCTTATGAAACAAGGGTTGCGAGGGAATTTGTGTCGATTTATCGCAGTCAATTCTGTACTGTTTGCAGTAAATAAGCTAACTAAATGAGCTTAGTGGTCGATTTTAAAAATGAATTTAAGTTAAATGTTAGCCTATTATTGTTAGTCTGAATTTATATTCAAAGCAATGATATGCCTGGATCGGAACTTTCTGACTTCCGATAGGGCGCGACACCGATGGTGCGTCGAATGCCAGGAGTGCAGTCTGACCTTGCCGGACGTGGGACCTGATGGTCGCTCACCCTGCGGACGCTTGAGCAGCGTCGTGCCGGCACCCGGAACTGATTCCGCGCTGCCTTGGTGGATGCGTCTCAAGCAATGCGACAAGGCTGCTGATACTCAAGCCCATGGACAGAGCCGAGCTTCGCAGTCACCTTGAGCGTCTGGATGCCGCGGTGCCCGCCCTGCCCGCCCTGCGGGCTTCCAGTCCTGATCGCCGCCACTTCTGGCAAGCCTTTGCCAACATGGCTGCTGCTATCGAGCAAGAGGCTACGACTGGTGAGGACGTGCAGTTCGTCGGCCGTCGAGCTGACGAAATCTTGTCCTGGCACGGGCTCGAAAGCACGGACTAGAACGTGTGAGTCCATTGGGGCTGTTATGGCCCAATCCTGCGGATAGCAGTGCACTTGCAGGCAGACATGACGCAGGCAAGCGCATGTCTGCTAATGCCCCCATCCCTGGCAGGGCGCGGTTAGGCAATCGCCTGCTGCCATCAATCGACCCCGCCCATCCAAATGCCGTTTGGCCCGCAAGCCTTGTTGCCTTGTTGGCATTTGCATGGTGCTGTCTCCACCAACGCTGGGCCTCTTGAAGGGAATCTTGGCTCCGCTGTCCCTACCCGCAAGGGCGAGCCTCCTACTCGTCGCTGACACTTTGTTGCGGCCCTTCGCTGTGCGCCGCTTGCGCGGTGCTCGCTCTCGGGTGCGGTAGGGCCGGACGCTTCGCCTGTCGGTTCCCACGAGGCGCACAACGCGCTGGTGGAGACAAACCGATGAAGCGCACCCAAGACCGAGCAGTCCAGTATCAACTTCAGATGGACGATGAGGGCATCTTGCTCGCAGCAGCCACCATCCTGGAGCAACGCCTTCAACGCCAAGGCCGCATCCACAGCCCGGACCAAGCCGGCGACTACCTGGTTGCCCGCTGCGCTCACCTGCCGCACGAAATTTTCGGCGTCGTCTTCCTCGACACCAAGCATCACATCCTGGCCACCGAGCACCTCTTCACCGGCACCACCGATGCCTGCGAAGTCCACAGCCGAGTCGTCGCCAAGCGCGCCCTGGAGCTCAACGCCGTCGCCGTCATCCTCTTCCACAACCACCCGAGCGGGAACCCGGAGCCGAGCGAAGCAGACCGCAAGGTCACCGAACGCCTGAAGCAGGCGCTGTCGCTTCTCGACATCCGCGTCCTCGACCACCTGGTCATCGGTGGGCGGCAGCACACCAGCCTGACCGCAAGGGGGTGGGCATAGCCCACCCCCTTCACCTGCGCAGCCTGCCGACGCTAGACTGCCAAGGCAGATGCACTTCCAAGGAGCAGGAAATGAAGGCGTTTCACGTGCGCGGGATTGTGTGGGAGACCGACGGCAAGCGTCCCGCGTTGCCAGTGGAAGCCACGGTCGAATGCGAGAGCGAAGCAGACATCGCCGATGCGCTTAGCGATGCTTACGGATGGCTGGCAAGTGACTTCGCAGTCGTAGACGGTGCTGATGATGCCAGTGATTTGACAGCGTGATTCCATCCTGGGACGCACGCTACACCTAACGGTTAGACTCTGGTGGCAACGAAGGACATCGAGCACTCACGGAGGCTCAGCTTGCGCTTACTGATTCGCAGCATTGTGGTGCTTACCCTTTCGTTAGGAACGCTGGCCTGTGCTCAAGGACCGGCGAGTGACCACGCCTCTCAGGAGAAAACGATGGAAGGACATCCCCCCAGCGCCGCAGACGTGCGCTCCGAGCAAGACAAAGCCGCTGCTAGTGCGGACAGGGCCGCAGACGAGGCCAGTCGGCGAGCCGCTCCCAATGCTGTGGGGTCGGGCGATTACCCACCACTGCCGCAAGGCCCAGCATTAACGTCAGGTGCATTGGTCGAGGCCATCGTTCGAATGGCCAAATCTTTCGAAACCAGAGCAGACATGACCCCGATGCATGTTGCGCAAGTGTCAGGGCTTGAGGTGACGCCAGACAGTCAAGGGCGGCGAACAGGGCTCCAGGGCACACTGGGTGCGGGGCACTATGAGTTCGCTGTGTGGAAGCCTTACGCGCGTCACCCCGGCCACACCATTGAGCTCACAGTGAGGCCTTCCGAGGCTTGTGACCTGTCGTTCAAATCGCTGCATGACCCATTGGTCGCAGGAGGGTTCGGCGTGACCAAGAACGCGGTGGGCTTCAAGCCGACGGTCTACTTTGAGCGAGCGCTCGCAGACGGGCTTGGCTTGTATGTAGTCGTCAGCACGGACAAGCACGACGACCCACGTTGCGTTTCGCGGGTGAGGCTCGAAATGGAGCCGCGTGATGGCTGATCAGCGCGACATTGAACGGTTGCTCCAGAACCTGGAGCAGCAGCCGGGCCTCCCCAAAGGCGCAGTGCGTGACCTTCGAGAGGCCATCGATACATCGCCTTATTTGACTTCGGTGATGACGCAAGCCATCGACCTAGGCACCTTGCGCCGGCTGGAAGTGTCCAATCAGCCGAACGAGGGCGGGCACTACGATGACAAGACTGGCACCGTCAGCATCAACACCTCGATTTTCGAGCCGTCCATTCGTTCCGACCGCTTGGACATGTTGGCGGGAACGGTGGGGCATGAGACCGGGCATGCGCTGATGGCGCCGTCGGCGCAAGTTTCTCTGAACACTTTTGTGTTCAAGCTCGATGCCGCGCTCAAAGAGGGTATCCAATACGGCGAATCAGTCGTTGATGCCACGGGGCTGTCCAAGGAATTCATTGCATCCGCTCGGCAAAACGAAGCCTTGGCCGAGTTGGTGAGTATGAATGCCGTGGCCAGCCGAGTGGCGACGACCACGGGGCAGTTCAACCAAGCCGAATTTCTGCGTCGCGTCGAGCCGACAACCGCTTGCGTGAAAGACGGAAAGCTTGAGCCGGGCATCCACTTGGACGAGCGTGGATTTCAACGCACAGGGAACAGCATTTCCAGCTCGGCTGTGGAAGCTGTTGCCGTTTGTCACTTCGACCGAAGCGACAGCAGCATGGGGCGCCAGGGCACGTCTAACTACCCCGGCTACTATGCGGCCTACCCTGTGAGCGCGGGGGCTGCGTTGTTGAGAGAGCGTGCGGGATCCACGACCCAGGCCTTGCCGCGCCTCGGTTACGACCTCGCAGAGTTAGGCACCGATACGGCCAAGCTGGAGGGAGCCGGGCTGAGCTTGGGCGGACAGGGCAAGGCGTTCGGATTTGTCGATACCTCCCACGGTCAGCAGCGGGAAGTGGAGGTGCGCCAACTAGGCCCAGCGCAGCATCGCCCGGACATTGAGCCCCCCTCGCTTCGGTCACCTTCGCAGGTGCTGGCCGACAATCCCGCCCACCCGGACCACTCGACCTACCAGCAGATCCATTCCTGGGTGCGCGGCACGGGAAACTGGAACGAAGAAGAGACCAGGAATGTCTCAGCTGCGCTTTACAAGCAGCAGGTGGACGACCCGTTGCTCAAGCGGGTGGACAGGGTCACGGGAGGCTTGGGGAACGATGGCGCTCAGAACGTCGTTGCGATCTATGCCCCACACGGGTTAGACAAAGCGCCGCAGTTCCATGCCCACGTGGATGGGCGCGAAGCCTCGCAGGAGCCGGCCCAGCAGAACCTCCAGCAGGCTGAGGTCATCAAGCAGGACCAAGTGCGTCAGCAGGCACTGGAGCAGACCCAGCAACAGACGGCGCAGCAGGAACAAGGGCCGACGATGACTAGGGGCGGTCCCTGAAAAGTGCTCGCCGTGATGACGAGGGCTCTAGTGAAAAGAGCCAGCACGATTTCTCATGTGGCTGCTAAGCAACGTTTCCAGTTCTGCGTCGTCCAGCAGGTGCGCACCAGTGGAAACCACGAGGTCCGCCACGCGCTGCCGTCTTTTTATTTCTTCGCGCTTCGCCGTTTCCTGGGCCTTCGCTTCGCGGCGCTGGTTTGCTAAAAGCTCTTACGCTTGTAGCTGGGCCAAGCGCTCGGTGGCCCGCTGAATTTGGTCTCGGTAGTGATTCGTTGCGGTCACGCGTTTCTCCTGTCGCTTGGAAACGAGTCAAGCAGGAAAACGGCTAGCGTCAAGCATTGAGATGGTCTCGAATTTCGTCCGCCGTGTGACCCGAAAGGTCTGAAAAACAAGAGCTTTCAAAAACAAGCAAGAGCGCACCTAGGTGTCACTGCGTGACACGTGCGCAAGGGTCTTCGCCCCTTGAACCCCAAGCGCCGGGGGCGCTTGCGAAAATCCAAAGCCGAGGCATAAACCAAGCAACCCCACTGCTCCGGAGTCGCCGCCTCATGGCCATCTACCACGCCAACGTCAAGACATTTAGTCGCGCCAAAGGACATTCGTCCATCGCTGCGGCAGCCTATCGCGCTGGGCTGCTGCTGGAGGACGCGCTCACCGGCCTGCGCCACGACTACCGCCGCCGGGACGGCGTGGTCGAAACGCACTGCATTGCTCCCGAGGACGCGCCCGATTGGGCCCTGGTCCCCGCTGAGCTCTGGTCGGCGGCAGAGGCGGCTGAGCGTCGCAAAGATTCGACGGTCGCGCGCGAGTTCGAGTTCGCGTTGCCGCACGAACTCGATGACCTCCAGCGGTCCGAGCTGGCCGTGGAAGTCACCCGTGGGCTCGTCGGGCGCTACGGCTTTGCGGCCCAGGCCAGTATCCACAGCCCTGGGTCCAAGGATGGGCTGAACTGGCACGTCCATGTCCTGGCGACGACCCGTCGCATCGGGCCGGACGGCCTCACCGACAAAACCCGGGAGCTCGACGGCGGGCCTTCGGGACGTGTTGAAGTGCAGTGGGTGCGCGAACTCATCGCCTCTACCATCAACGCCCACCTTGAGAAGGCGGCACTGGAGATTCGGGTGGACCACCGCAGCCTGGCCGCCCAGGCGGACGACGCTCTGGCGCGTGGCAACCTGGCCTCGGCTGCCGTGCTGTCCCGGGAGCCCACGAAGCACGTCGGCAAGAACGGCACCGCCCTGGCCCGGCGCGGCCAGCCGTCGGAGCGTTCTGACGCAAACCGTCGAATCGAAGAAACCAACGAAGAGACCTTCCGAAAACTCATCGCTGTGTTCGAGCAAGAAGGGCGCGCCATGCCCGTGCCTGACGGTCACAGCCAGGCCCAGGCCGAGCACAAGACTCATCGCCTTCCCGGCACTATCTCTCTGCCGCTGGGGCGCGGGGCGGGGCTCATCGAGATGTCCAGCAGCATGGCCCCCATTGCCTGTGGACTGGGGTTGCTGGAAGCCGAGGATGTCAAGGTAACTCGCGAACTTCGCCCTCTCGCAGAGCTCGCGGAGGAGGCCAGCAACGAATGGGGAGTGGCTGTTCAAGCGGATCCCCGGGTGGCTCAGACGCTCCAGGCGACGCTAAACCTGTTGCAGTGGATGAGGGAGCGCGTGACTGCCTTCGCCGAGGAGGCCCGGCTGCGCCCGGACCTCAACGAGTTGCTCCGTCGGCTGCGGCGCTTCAAGGCAGCCACCATGAAGTTCGCCCGGCGGCTATTGGCGGTGCGCCGAGCGGAGAAGCTGCACCACATGGCCGAGAACGCGTGGCACGACTTTTTGGCGAACAATCCCGAGCCTGGGACGTCATGGACGCAGGGGGACTGGAAGCAGCGGCGCGGGCGTCGGTTGAGCACCCTCGAAGCCCGAGCCGCAGAGCTGGCCGATGCAAGGGCTCGGGTGACCGCGGAGGAACAAGCCCTCTGCGAGAAAGAGGCGTCGGCCAGCGCGGCGCACCTGGAGGCCTGGAGCCGGGACGTGCTTCAGCGCTACCCCCTCCAGCTCGACATGGCGGTTGAACCCGACCAGCCCCGTCCAAGCCCTCCCATCTCCGCTCCCCCTGCTTGCGCCTACGTTCCCAAACCGCCGCGCTTCCACTGAGACCAAAAAGCCCCGCGATGCGGGGCTCAATGTTTGCGGGCTCTTGGCCGGCTCAGTGAAGCGTTGGGCGCTTCTTGTTGCGCACTGGGTCCAGCTGAGAGTCTTTGGGCTTTCGGCCCGCTCCAAGGATTGGGCGGCAGTGCCTCCGCCTGGCGGCTTTTTCTGGCTGTAGACGATCAGTTCGCCGGCAGACGCCCAGGCATTGCAAACGTTCCGTTGGCGCACCAGCGGCTCGTCAGAGAGCGTTTGGCTCATCAGCCCGGCGAGTAGTTGGCCGGCAATTTCGAGTTGTTGGGGATGGGTGGTCATGAAAACTTCTGCGTGTGGGGGAAGTCCTCATCCAACCAAGAACCGCAGTTTGCGCAAGAGCTCGGTTAGAGCACTATTTCACAAATTTGAATACGTGCGGAAATTTGATGCCTGTTATGTTCCATCGACATGCTTGCGTCGAGAAACCACCTGACTTCCAAAAATGGCTGGAAGTGAAATTAGACAAACGGCATGCCCGTGCAGAAGTTTCTAGTCACAGGGAGTAGTCTCAAAAAAAGACTTTTCTTCTAGCCCGAGCCAGCCACCGACGATGGCGCGTAGTTCGTCCACGCCCTGGCGCGATTCGCCGGAGTAGGTCTGCACGGTCACGCTGTCGCCGAAGCGCGAGGTCACTTCCTTCTTGACCTTCTGCAGGGTCTGCATCTGCTGGCCACGG
>NZ_JBGOFY010000042.1:0-6803 GCF_041520885.1 Xanthomonas sp. NCPPB 2922
TGGTGCCCACCAATACTGTGGTTTCTTCGCCCAGGGGATGAATGTCGCGGGATCAAAAATGGCTTGCAGGTCTGCGTCCTCGAACAAGCGGATCGCCTTGTCGGGGTTGATGGTGTGATCTTCTTTGGGCTTCCGAAACGCCTTCATCGGTGACAAGTCGATGGCTTGCCCGTTCACCAGGTGATTGAAGAAGGCGACCAAGAAGCGCCTGTGGCGCTCTTCGGTGGCCGGGGCCAGCGGCGGCACGTCTTGCTCTTTCCCCAGGGCGATTGCCTCGTCAAAGGAGAGGTCCTTCAGCAGCGGATCCGACACCAAGTTCCTCGGAGCCCAGCGCAGCAGCGTCCAGAGCGCTTGGATGTGGTGGTAGTCCACACGGGCCGCGGAGATATTGCCGCAGGTCAACAGGAGCAGCTTCAACGTGCGCTCGGTGGACTGCACAGTTTTCGGGTCGAGCTGGCGGCGACGCATGTCTTCCAAATGATCGTCGACTTCTCTGGCCAGTGGGCGCGACGGCGTGCCCATGGGCAACTGCGCGGGGTAGCGCGTGCTGTTCTTCAGGCCGCTCTTTCGTCCGGTTTCGTCGAGCGCGGCGAGGATGCATTCTTGCAGGTTGATGGCGGCTTCCCGACCTCGGATGATGGCGCGGTCGATGCGGAACCGGCCGATGTGGATGCCTTCCAAATGCAAGAGGCCGAAGGGCGAGGCGATGTAGTCGTTGAGTGCTGCGGACGGTAGAGCGGTCATGGGTCACTTCCATCGAAAGATGGAAGTAGGGATATGACATGACGAAAATTCGTCAACGGGGGCGATACAAAAATCTGCGGTGTCGGCACAGTCCTTAGGTGTTGGGGTGTCCCCTCTGAGGTGCTTCCCGGGTTTTCTAATTCGTTATCTGGCGAAACGCCTTATAAACCAAGGGTTTCAAGGAAGGTTGAGTCGATTTATCGCAGTCATTTGTGTACTGTTTGCAGTAAACAAGCTAACTAAATAGCTTAAGTAGCGCTGCTTTAAAGTGAATATAAGTTAAATGTTAGGCTATTAATTGTTAGGTTTAATTTATTATACGGAGAGTAATGAGCCTGGTTCGGAACTTCCATCGGGCGCGAGACCTATGGCGCGGTAAACGTCGGAGGTTCAATGTGAGCTTGCCGGATGTGGGACCCAATGGTCGCTCACCCCGCGGGACGCTTGAGCAGCGTCGTGCCGGCACCTGAAAGAAACTGACTCCGTGCTGCCCTGGCGACGATGCGTCTCAAGCGGTGCGACCGGGCTGCCGATACTTGAGCCCATGGACCGAGCCGAGTTGCGCATCCACCTCAATCAACTAGACGCAGCGGTGCCAGCGTTGCGCGCGTCGAGTCCTGACCGCCGCCATTTCTGGCGAGCTTTTTCCAGCATGGCCGCTGCCATCCAGAGCAAAGCGATGACGAGCGAGGACGTGCAGTTCGTCGGCCGCCGGGCCGAGGAAATCTTGTCTTGGCATGGGCTAACAGAGGCGGACGGCGAGGGCTGAGGTCAGGCGGTTGTTAGGCCGCGCTTACTGAGCCTGTGCTCGACACATAGCACGCAGCCATCCAGTGCTTGGCGTAGTCATACGCAGCGCTTCGATCAGGGAAGGCAACAATGGGGACTGGGTAGCGGTGAAGCGTGATGCCGCCGGGCCTGGAAATTAGGAGCTCTGGAAGGAACTTCCCGTCAGCCGGAGTGATATGGGCTGTGAGCAGGTAATCGCCCACGTGCCGAGTTGCGGTAACGCCCAACAGTGATCCTCCTCGAGGGTGCTATGCACCTCTGGTTGCCTGACACCATCGTCAGACAAACGACTGCCAGGGCCAGCCCTTGGCAAGACGTCATCATGGAGGGAAAGGGCTTGAGACACTGTCGGCGAAAGGTGGACTGGACTGTAGGTATTTTCCTAGCCCGGTTCGAATCGCCGAGGTTGCTGTCTAGCTCAGGTGTCGCATCAGCCACTCGGAACTCATCGTTGAAAAGCCGGACCACGCGGCGTCCTTCTTTGCCAGCTTGGCCACCAGAAGGCGATCTTCCTTATCAAGGTGTCGCCTCAATGCATCGCGTATGGTGCTGGCGTTTCCCAGATGGCCGATGAGCCAAGTCGAACCGACATCGTTGGACCAAGGATGACCAATTTCCTTGATCTTTAAGAAGAACCCTGTGTAGTCCTTGTCGCTACTCTTGCACTCGAAACTCACCATGTAGATCGGCACGCACAACTCCTTTTGCTCAGTTTGCGCATTATGCCTGGGCAAGCTCGTTCTCAGGTCGACCTCTTATTACTCTAAAGGCCGATTAGGGCGGATATTTTCTAATTGGGCGCTCAGGGTGCATGAGTGTGCAGGACCGGGGCGTTTGCAGACAGGCGCCTGATTTCGCATGGGGACGCAACCTCTTCGCTTCCGCGCAGCGATGGGCATCACAGGAAAGTAGCCTGGCGTTCGAGGGGCCTATGCAGTCCCGCTGAATCCGTCAGGTAGATCTCTATGTTCAATGTGAACCGCTTACTTCGCTCTCGTCCGCGAACTGACACCACCGAGCGCAGGCCTGCCGAAGACACGACGCCACGCGAACCGTCCGGCGCGGTGGATGGCTTACTCAGCCCTCTGCGTGCGCGGCCGCGACGTCGCGAAAACACGTCGGCGACCGACGCCTTGCCGCCCAGAAGTCCAGGGCGTTTTCTACGGTCACCTCTGCGTTCGTCGATGCAACCAGTTTCGCTAGCTGGCGCGTCTTCTGCATCACCGCGCAGCATAGAGCACGACATCGAAGATTGGCTCGCACGCAGCCTGCCGATGGCAGAGCGGGTCCCTAGCGGCTACAACCTGCACAACGGCGAGAGGGATATGTCGCGGGAGGTTCTGCAAGGCGTGGCAGACGCAATCCGCCGTGCAGCCGCCCGCCAAAGCACCAGGCTCGCACTCAACTACGGCCTTCCTGCTACGACGCTACCGGATGCGATCGGCCGACTTGAAGCGCTGCAGGAACTGTTGCTGATCAACACGGGGCTTCAGTCGCTGCCAGACAGCCTGGGGCAGCTCCGCCAGCTTCGCCACCTGCAGGTTGCCGCCACCCCAGGTCTAAAAAGGCTGCCAACGTCCTTGACGAGCTTGTCCAACCTGGAGACCCTTCAGTTGACGGCGATACCGTTGGAGGAGTTGCCGAGCGACTTAGGGCGTATGCAAAGCCTGCGCAGCCTCACGCTGGGTGGCGGACGCTATGAGCGCTTGCCGGCCAGCATCATCCAATTGAGCCAGTTGACCCAATTGAGCGTATCTCACTCGTCGCATTTCCGGGAGTTGCCTGAAAACATCGGCAACATGCAGGGGCTCACTTCACTGGAAGTGGTATCGAACTCCAAGCTGGAGCAACTGCCAGGGAGCTTCACCCGGCTGCACCGGTTGGAAGAACTCAACCTGTCCTCCAACGGCCGGCTGGCGCAATTGCCCGAGGACATCGGTCAAATGAGCAACCTGACGAAACTGTCGCTGAAAGACTGCTCCGCACTCCGGCATCTGCCCGACAGCGTGGGGGAACTTTCCCAGCTGCAACTCCTGGACCTGCGCGGCACGGGTCTGCAAACCCTTCAGCCATCCCTTGCGCGGCTTCCCGCCAACTGCGAAATCAAGGTGCCGGATCATTTGCGCCGCCAATTGGCCCAAATCCGCAACCCGCAGCCGGTGCAGCACGCGGCGCAGCCGCTCGCTGGCAGAACGCGACCACCGGCGATGCCTGCGGTAGAGCAGGCCGGGGCATCGTGGAACCGCGGGCCCGAGTTCACGCGTGTGTTGAGGGGCATCGATGCCGACCTGGGAGAGCGTTTTGATAAGTGGATGCAGGGTCTGGCACAAAACGCCATGATCTTCCACAGGTCCATCACGCCGGCCGACATGCGCCTGCTGGACCAAGTGGTGGCCGAGGCCATCACGTCTCCCGAATTCCGAAGCAGCTTCGGCGAGTTTTTGAGCGAGCACACCGTCAAGACCCTGAACATGGATGGCATGACCCAGGTAGGCGGTGGCGGGCCGCCCGTGCGGGGTGATGTTAAAACCGCTTTTTCGGAAATGCTGAAGCACAAGCTCATGCACACGCGAAACCGGGAGGCGGCACTGAGCATGCTGCAGGAGGCGATACGAAATCCTGATCTAGGTCTGTCGAGGAACAGGCTGCTCCATAGCATGAACGAACTCACGGGACGTCCGCAGATGTGGCCGCCGCTGCGGGCCTACATTTCCATGCACGATGTGGAGGGAAAGGCTGCGCAAGAAGCCGCCACCACTTGGGCCATGGCTCACTTCGACGAAGCGCAGGAGGGTGTCATCGGGGAAGCAGAAGCCAAGCGGGAGTCCGAACAGGCGCAGGCCAACGCGAACAGCTTCATCGGGCTGCGGGCACGTGCGCTGTTAAAAGAATGGCGCATCCGTTAGAGCCCCGGCTTGCTGTGCCGACGGCTGTGGCGTCATTTGCAATGATGTGCTTGGTTGGGGCGTAGGAAGCAGAGCTGATGCGTGAGTTAGCTGACTTGCTATCGTGCTCAGAGAAGCGTTACTTCCGGCAGAGTCATCCAGCGAAAGTCGATAGCTAACCATTGTTCGGAAAGACGCACACCCAATCAATTTAGAGCAGATCACGTTGGCTAGCGGCCGCCCTGAAACTTGAAGCTGAAACGTGCGGTCGATGACATGGCGGTGTGCCCGCTGATGAGCACTGGTGTGGCGTCCACCAGCGTCAACATACCATCGGCGACAGACACCGGGATACCCAGCGTTAGATCGACCTGCTTAGACCAGCCGCCGCCCATCACGGTCGTCCTGACGATCAACCGGCCTGCCACGACGCATTGAACGTCGGCCGGGCAACGGCTGTCCTCAATGACGTGATCGGGGCGCACCTTGGGCCCGTCGACCGCCGCAATCTCGCCCAGACGCACGGGGCCTTCGATGGGCAGGCTAGTGACGGGGCCAGTCGCTGCGCACCCGACAAGTGAGACGACCAAAAGCATTGCAAGCACCAGGCTGCGCAAGTGGCGGAAACGCTTCATGGCGGCAGTCATGCTCTTGTGTTGTGAAGATAGAAGCTGATGTTCTCGGCGAGCTGCGCATAGGCCTCGATCGCGTCAATGTGATGGAGCATCACTTCACCGTGGTGCTTGCGCGCGAGCGCCAGCATCGCGGTCTCAAACTCCAAGGCTTCAGCGGGCAGGCCAACCACCTCGAAGGCGGCAGCCAGTGCTAGATGAAAGCGCTGCTCGTCAAGCGGGTGAAAGGTATGCCACGTTTCCACGCGCATCCACGGGTCCAGGGCCGCTTTCAGTCGTTCATTTCCCATGGCTCGGTGCCAGTCCGAAGATGCCTCGAGTGTCCCACAGCTAGGCGGCATTTCGTTGATATACATGCCTCAGCTACTGAGCCCGAAATGCGTTGAGCATGAGTGCTTTTCGTGGGTCGACGCTCAAGGCTGCTGGCGCTGGCGCTGGCGCTGGCAGCTGGCAGCTGGCAGCGGATTGCAAGCGGCGTGGTTCGGGCAGGCGGCGACAGGGCGAGTGCAGCAGATGCCAATGGCACGCGAGCAGCATGGAGCCCACCCTTGGTTGTTCGACCACTGGCCTGGGAGTCGCACATCACCACTCTCTACCAGCGCTGGGCCTCCGAGAGGGACCTTAGATGAGTTCCAGAACTGTTAGCCAATAGATATAGTTAACCCCGCGGCTTGACAAAAAGCGCTTAACGGATAGAAGTATGGGATGTCAATTCAAGATTGCATCTCAAAGTTGACCTCTCTTGGCTATCGGGTTGAGCCAGATGATCGCGTTGGTCGGGAGGACTGCTGGTTGCTTTTCTCTCCAAATCATTCTCTTGGACCAGGTGAGCCAAATTTCTTCGATACAGAGAGCTTGATCACTTGGTCGCTCCGGTTTCTGATCCCGCGCCATATTGACGATCGTTAAAGCGGTTGCGCAGGCTCGACTTTCACTACTAGACTGTAAAGCGGTAGCCTAGGAAAAAATGCCGGTGAAAAAAGCGGTGTTGAAGTCTGACCCAGCCAAGAGGCTGATCCCGATCAAGGAATGGCTGGTCAAGCATCACGGTCAAACGCCAAGTTGCCCGATATGTAATTGCAATCTTCGAGTGGATGCCCAGCTATCGAAGACAGTTGGAACCTATTTTTCTCATCCACAAGGCTCAGGTTGCCCTACTACCCCAACCAGTGGAGCCGCGTTTAGGTATCTTCAGGGTATCCCTCGAGGAACTGCTGCTGAAGCGGCGAGTGTGCGCCAGTATGCGCTAGACAACCTTGAAAGCATCTATTATCGCGCAAAAGAAATATGTCCTGAGCTAAAGTGGACGGAGTTTTTGCCACTCTTAGATAAGGCAAGGGAGCTGGATGCTTGGTCTCTCCAAGCTTTCGATAAATTGTATATTCCGTATCTTCTGTTGTGCTGCGCTGAATCGTTTGATGGGATTCGTGGTTCTGATCGGCCGCGAAAAATATTTTTTGTTCTTGAGCCCGAAGCTTCAAAGGCAAGTTTCTGGCAGAGAACCGGTGAGAAACGAAGAATTTGGCGCGTGGTGGAATCCACCAAGGACGTAGATGACATTCAGATGATCCTTCAAGAATGCGAGCCCTGGTATCGGCAACGAGCGCGACGAGCGTTGATGCTTTGAGCGGGGCTCGGGCACACTGTTTGCATTTCCGGGCGTGGGACCCATGGTCGCTCACTCCGCGCGACGCCCGGACGAAGTAGTGCCGGCGCCGAGGAGGGAGTTTACTCCGTCCTTGCGCTGTCTTGT
>NZ_JBGOFY010000043.1:0-6225 GCF_041520885.1 Xanthomonas sp. NCPPB 2922
CCGCGAAGGCTATGCCTGCCTGCACAACACGCAGATGAAGCGCGAGCAGGACAACATGGCGCGCTTCCTCACCCTGGCGCGCGACTACGGCCGTGCGATTGGCTTCACCGGCAACTTCCTGATCGAGCCCAAGCCCATGGAGCCGATGAAGCACCAGTACGATTTCGACAGCGCCACGGTGATCGGCTTCCTGCGTCAGCACGGCCTGGACCAGGATTTCAAGCTCAATATCGAAGCCAACCACGCCACGCTGTCCGGCCACAGCTTCGAGCACGACCTGCAGGTGGCCAGCGATGCCGGCCTGCTAGGCAGCATCGATGCCAACCGCGGCAATCCGCAAAACGGCTGGGACACCGACCAGTTCCCGACCGACCTGTACGACACCGTCGGCGCGATGCTGGTAGTGCTGCGGCAGGGCGGGCTGGCACCGGGCGGGCTGAACTTCGATGCCAAGGTGCGGCGTGAATCGTCCGACCCGCAGGACCTGTTCCTGGCCCACATCGGGGGCATGGACGCGTTCGCACGCGGGCTGGAAGTGGCCGACGCGCTGTTGACCTCCTCACCGCTGGAAACCTGGCGCGCGCAGCGTTACGCCAGCTTCGACAGCGGCGCGGGCGCAGACTTTGCCAGCGGCACCAGCACGCTGGCGGATCTGGCCAAGTACGCCGCCGGCAAGGGCGAGCCGACGCAAGTCAGCGGCCGCCAGGAAGCCTACGAGAACCTGATCAATCAGTATCTGACGCGTTGATGTCCCGTGGCCGGCGGCGCACTGCGTCGCCGGCCGATGGCGGTCACCCCCGTGACCGCTCCCTTGCATGTTTCCAGGTGAACCCATGTCCAGTGTCTCCATTGACGGCGCCCCCGATGCCGGCGAGAACACCCGTTTCATCATCCTGATCAGCTGCGTGGCCACGATCGGCGGCTTTCTGTTCGGCTTCGACAGTGGCGTGATCAATGGCACCGTCGACGGGCTCAAGCAGACCTTCCAGTCCAGTGCCGCCGAGACCGGCTTCGAAGTCGCCTCGATGCTGCTGGGGTGCGCTATCGGCGCCTTCTTTGCCGGCCGTCTGGCCGACCGCTGGGGCCGCCGCGCGGTCCTGATCATTTCTGCGGCGCTGTTCCTGCTCTCGGCCATTGGTGCCGGTGCCTCGCACAGCTCCGGCTTCTTCATCTTCGCGCGCGTCATGGGCGGCTTTGCCGTCGGCGCAGCCAGCGTCATCTCGCCGGCCTACATCGCCGAGGTCGCCTCCGCGCGCTATCGCGGCCGGCTCGCCACCATGCAGCAGATCGCCATCATCAGCGGGCTGTTCTGCGCGTTCTTGAGCAACTACCTGCTGGCCAATGCCGCCGGTGCGTCCACCGAGCCGTTGTGGGCAGGGCAGGCCGCCTGGCGCTGGATGTTCTGGATGCAGGCCATCCCGTCGCTGCTGTTCCTGCTGCTGTTGCTGGTCATCCCCGAAAGCCCGCGCTACCTGGTGGTCAAGGGCCGTCGCGAGCAGGCGCTGGTGGTGCTCAAGCGGCTGTACGGTAACGCGGCCGCGCAGACCAAACTGGGCGAAATCTCCGCCTCGATGTCGGCCGACCAGCACAAGCCCAAGTTCTCCGACCTGATCAGCAAGACCACCGGCAAGATCCGCCCGATCGTGTGGATCGGCGTCGGCCTGGCAGTGTTCCAGCAGCTGGTCGGCATCAACGTGGTGTTCTATTACGGCGCGGTGTTGTGGCAGGCGGTGGGCTTCTCCGAACAGGACGCCTTGCTGATCAACGTGCTCTCCGGCGGCCTCAGTATCGGTGCCTGCCTGGTCACGGTGATGCTGGTCGACAAGATCGGCCGCAAGCCGCTGCTGTGGATCGGCTCGGCCGGCATGGCGGTATCGCTGGCCCTGGTGACCTACGCCTTCGCCACCGCCTCGCTGGATCCCAACGGCAAGCTCGCCATGTCCGATGCCATGGGCATGCTCGCGCTGGTTGCCGCCAACGTCTACGTGGTGTTCTTCAATGCCTCGTGGGGCCCGGTGATGTGGGTGATGCTGGGCGAGATGTTTCCCAACCAGATCCGCGGTTCGGGCCTGGCCATTGCCGGCGCCGCGCAGTGGACCTCCAACTTCGCCATCACCGTCAGCTTCCCGATCCTGCTCGGCAGCATCGGTCTTGCCGGCGCCTACGGCATCTACACCGTTGCCGCCTTCATCTCGGTGTTCTTCGTGCTCAAGTACGTCTACGAGACGAAGGGCAAGGAGCTGGAGCAGATGGAGGGCTGATCACGGCGTTGTGCTGATATCAGCATGAGAAACGCAGAAGGCCGCGCAATGCGCGGCCTTCTGCGTTGATGATCTCGCCGGGATCACTGTATCAGGCGGCCTAATTCCCGCGTGGCCCAACGCACCAGCAAAGTGCAATGCACGTCTTCAACTGCGATAACCGCCTGCAAGCGCGCAGGCTCTTTTTGCAAATTGTGCGCCACCGCTATACTCCAATAGGTAGTTTCCCCCCAGACTAGGGCGCATCGTGGAACCAAGGAGTGGTGGTATGGCGGTAGCTAAAGAGCTTGTCAGAGGCATGCTGATCAGCGTGTGCTACTGCTTGGTGTCTCTGATCCTCTGGCGCTTCTCCATTGACCAGTGGTATTTGCCAGTTGGCTTGCGGGTCGTCACCTTGCTGTTTCGACCGTATCGCGAATGGCCGTTCCTGTTAGCAGGAGATGCTGCGGCCATGTTGGTCTTGCGTATTCCGCTGGGCGAGCTGCAGGGGTTCAATCCGCTATGGGCTTACCTGAGTCCGTTCTTGCATGTGCCCTTGATTGCCAGCGGTGTTTTCC
The DNA here is from genome assembly GCF_041520885.1 of Xanthomonas sp. NCPPB 2922. NCBI lineage: Bacteria > Pseudomonadati > Pseudomonadota > Gammaproteobacteria > Lysobacterales > Lysobacteraceae > Xanthomonas > Xanthomonas sp. NCPPB 2922. The sequence continues at coordinate 2,819 of NZ_JBGOFY010000043.1, forward strand.
TGCTTCGTTACCATGTCCCTAATATCGTCAAGAAGCAGCACTGGCTTATTCCTGCCGCACTTGCGCTAGGGCTTTGGAATGCAGTCTGCAGTATGTTGTTAAATGAAACGCTTGGTGGTCCACCGATTTATCCTGTGATTGATCTGCTGCTGCTCTACTGTTCGGGTAGCTATCTTGGAATACTGATTTTGCTGCTTCCCACGATGTTGTGGACCAGTTGGAATGACGGGCCAGTGCATTCCAGTCTGCCAAGAGATCTTGCTGTTGCGGTTGTTTTCATTCTGGGACTGTTCTTCAGCCTAGGCGTCTGGAGTAACCCATCGATTCGAAACATTTTGATGATCGCGATGCTTGTGCCAATGATCGTCATGACCTTCAGGCACGGATGGAAAGGTATCGCATTGGGGTCGCTACTTGCTAGCTTTGGGCTTGAGTTCTCTCTTCCCAGGGTCTATCAGGCGGGCTTCTTCGATCAACATGTTTTTAATATTCAATTGCTCTATGGAGTCATGACGACCGCTCTCTTTATTTTTAACGCTCGCCTGCGTGAGTCTGCTCGCAATAATGTTTCGAATCGGGCAAAGGATGACACCTTTCTATTCGCTCGCGCGAGCTATTCCAGTGCAGAACGTCTGTTGCGCAACCGCGTACTTGAATATTCTGATATCAATGTGCAGATCAACAGGATGCGCAAAGATGTCGTGGCTGATTTGAGGGCGAAAGGGCAGCACGCGGTTGCAATGGAGATGACACGGGTTGGTGTGCTTGAGTCGCAGTTATTGCAGCAATATGTGGCCGCACTTTATCCTTTGGAAATCGAGACGCATGGGCTCTATCAAGCGTTGCGTTCGCCAGCACTTGAGCGTTTCTGTCAGTCTCGGTTTCAACACGTGTTTCGCGGAGATTGCAAGAATCTGTCGTTGGAGCTACAGCTGAGCGCGTATCGCAGTGTGCTTAACTGTGTCGAGATCTTGCCGTCATCAAGCAGGCATTTCATTCAGGCGCGTGCGTGGACAGGCAAAGGGGCTAGGGGTGTTGCGGTGCGTGTTATTGCGGATTCTTCGTCAGCTGAGCCGGCTGGACGCTACTCAGAAGATGTTGAAGCCGAACTGGATGCACGATTGAAGGCGCATGGCGGCATGCTTCGCCGCCGCCATGCGTTGGTTGTGACATTCCTTGTTGCTGAGCCTGATTCCGTGGAGGTCAGGGGGAGACTATCCACTGGTCCCCAGCTGCTTCACGCCGGGTTAGTACCTTGAAGTTCCTTGTTTGATAGACGAGTCGCGCTTGATCGCGTTGGGTTACATTAAGTGTTGTCGGGTCATTTGAGCGCGTGCTTGCAGAAATCTTGTTTGCTGAAGGCAACACGACGCGCTCTACATCCTTGCCCATTGGCAACGTCCAGAGGGCGTTGTCCACTCTCGCAACTACCGCGCGGACCACGCCGGTGACATCGTTGATTTGCAAGTAGGTGACTCCGTCGCGATGCAGTTCATATATGGCGAGCGAGGGGTCAATGGCCAGGTTGGCGGCTTTGGGGTTGCTATCGCCAAGTCCTGTCATTGCATGCGCACCGATACCACCGCTAGAGGGGCAGCATTGAGCCATTGCCGCGCTCGATGCGAAGAGTCCGACGATTAAACAGAAAGCCACAGGCCAGGTTTTTGCGTTCTTCATGATTTTGCCTTCCCCCTGCATGGGGCAACACCGCCTGCGATTCAGGCGCTTATACGTTACGTGTTGAATGGCAGATTTTGTTGATTGTTTGTCGCAGAAAATCGCTGCGGCATACCGTCCGCCGAACAGCGAGGAACAGTCAACCGCGTCCGCCGTTACCTGGACCTATCCGGTCAGGCGTGATGTGCAGTGCTGGAGCGCGCTATTTAGCGGCTCGGCTCGAGTTCGCCACCGGCACGTTCAAACTGACCTGCCCCCGCTGAGCCGTACCACGTGAAGCTGTAAAGTCCGTCAACCACGAGGACGGACATGAAGAAGAGTCGTTTCACCACCGAGCAGATCATCGGATTCATCAAGCAGGCGGATGCCGGGATGGCGGTGGCTGAGCTGTGCCGCCAGCACGGTTTCAGCCCGGCCAGCTTCTACCAGTGGCGGGCCAAGTACGGCGGCATGGAGGCCGAAGACGCGAAGCGCCTGAAGGAGCTGGAGCAGGAGAACAACCGCCTGAAGCGGTTGCTGGCCGAGGCGCACCTGGACATCGAGGCGCTGAAGGTCGGGTTCGGGGTAAAACGCTAGCCCCGCAACGCAAGCGCGAGGCAATCCGGCGCATGTGCGAGCTGACGTCGATCAGCGAGCGTCGGGCTTGTCGCCTTGCGGGGATCTCCCGCGATGCTTTCCGCCACGCGCCGACACCCACGCCGGCGACGCAAACCCTGTCGGCCAGACTGGTGGAACTGGCGCAGGCGCGTCGCCGCTTCGGCTATCGCCGCCTGCACGACCTGCTGCGCCCGGAGTTTCCGCAGGTGAACCATAAGAAGATCTACCGTCTGTACCGCGAGGCGAAGCTGAGCGTGCGCCGGCGCAAGAAGGCCAAGTTCCCGGCGGCACAGCGGCAGCCGTTACGGCCAGCGCGGCATCCCAACGAGGTAATCAGCATGGACTTCGTCTTTGATCAGTTGGCCAGTGGCCGCCGCATCAAATGCCTGACCGTCGCCGACGACTTCACCCATGAATGCGTGGACATCGCGGTGGACCATGGCATCAGCGGGGCTTACGTGGTGCGTGTGCTGGAGCAGATCGCCTGCTTCCGCGGCTATCCCCGCGCGGTGCGCACGGACAACGGCCCGGAGTTCACCAGCCGCGCCTTCATCGCTTGGGCACAGCAGCGTGGCATCGAACACATCCTGATCGAACCCGGCAAACCCATGCAGAACGGCTACATCGAGAGCTTCAACGGCAAGTTCCGCGACGAATGTCTCAACGAACACTGGTTCACGTCGCTGATCCAGGCTCGCGAGGTCATCGCCGATTGGCGGCGTGACTTCAACGAGGTACGTCCGCACAGCAGCTGTGGTCGCATCCCGCCAGCGCAGTTTGCCTCCAACCACCGAGCACAAACCGGCAACAACGCAGTACCCTTCAACCCCGGGCTTTATCAGTAATCACTGGTATGGCCGGTGGGGGCAGGTCAGACGGGCGACATCGTGGTGCTCTTCGGTAAAAGTGAACGTGAGGGCGTTGGCGGGCCATGGCGGGCTTGCATTTGCGCAATTATTGTTACTGTATAACACTTGATTCCATCGTTCGTCTGGCTACGCCGTGTCGCGTCCCTTACCGCAGAGTGTTGTTTGCCTGGTCACCATGCCGAACCTCCCGTGCTCGAAGCGGCGCGGTGGCCGCGTCGATCCAGCGGGGTTGGCCCGATGAGGCGGCGGCAGGTGTTGCACACC
>NZ_JBGOFY010000044.1:2500-5548 GCF_041520885.1 Xanthomonas sp. NCPPB 2922
CGGCAGTATCTTGCAGTGAATTCATAGCTGCTTGAAGCGAACCCGGTGAACTGAAATATCTAAGTAACCGGAGGAAAAGAAATCAACCGAGATTCCCTGAGTAGTGACGAGCGAACGGGGAACAGCCCTTAAGCTGGAATGGCTTTAGAAAAACAATCTGGAAAGATTGGCCACAGAAGGTGATAGCCCTGTATTTAAAAGGGCCACTCCAGTGAAGACGAGTAGGGCGGGGCACGTGAAACCCTGTCTGAATATGGGGGGACCATCCTCCAAGGCTAAATACTCCTGACCGACCGATAGTGAACCAGTACCGTGAGGGAAAGGCGAAAAGAACCCCGGAGAGGGGAGTGAAATAGATCCTGAAACCGTGTGCGTACAAGCAGTAGGAGCTCGCAAGAGTGACTGCGTACCTTTTGTATAATGGGTCAGCGACTTACTGTTCGTGGCAAGCTTAACCGTATAGGGGAGGCGAAGGGAAACCGAGTCTGATAAGGGCGCATAGTCGCGGGCAGTAGACCCGAAACCGGGTGATCTAGTCATGGCCAGGGTGAAGGTGCCGTAACAGGTACTGGAGGCCCGAACCCACGTCTGTTGCAAAAGACGGGGATGAGCTGTGATTAGGAGTGAAAAGCTAATCGAACCCGGAGATAGCTGGTTCTCCTCGAAAGCTATTTAGGTAGCGCCTCGGACGAATACTACTGGGGGTAGAGCACTGTTATGGCTAGGGGGTCATCGCGACTTACCAAACCATTGCAAACTCCGAATACCAGTACGTACTATCCGGGAGACACACGGCGGGTGCTAACGTCCGTCGTGAAAAGGGAAACAACCCAGACCCACAGCTAAGGTCCCAAATTCACTGCTAAGTGGAAAACGATGTGGAAAGGCATAGACAGCCAGGAGGTTGGCTTAGAAGCAGCCACCCTTTAAAGAAAGCGTAATAGCTCACTGGTCGAGTCGGTCTGCGCGGAAGATTTAACGGGGCTAAGCAGTGAACCGAAGCTTGGGGTGCGTAAAACTTCGGTTTTATGCGCGGTAGAGGAGCGTTCCGTAAGCCTGCGAAGGTGGATTGAGAAGTCTGCTGGAGGTATCGGAAGTGCGAATGCTGACATGAGTAACGATAATGCGGGTGAAAAGCCCGCACGCCGAAAGCCCAAGGTTTCCTTGCGCAACGTTAATCGACGCAGGGTTAGTCGGTCCCTAAGGCGAGGGCGAAAGCCGTAGTCGATGGGAAGCAGGTTAATATTCCTGCACCTCGCGTGAGTGCGATGGAGGGACGGAGAAGGTTAGGTGTACCGGGCGTTGGTTGTCCCGGGGAAAGGCGGTAGGTTTGGATCTTTGGCAAATCCGGGATCCTTTAAGACCGAGCACCGAGACGAGCCTTTATGGCGAAGTCACTGATACCACGCTTCCAGGAAAAGCTCCTAAGCTTCAGCTCACGAAGACCGTACCGTAAACCGACACAGGTGGGTAGGATGAGAATTCTCAGGCGCTTGAGAGAACTCGGGTGAAGGAACTAGGCAACATGGCACCGTAACTTCGGGAGAAGGTGCACCCTTTTTGGTGGCTCATGCGAGCTATAGCTGAAGAGGGTCGCAGAAACCAGGCCGCTGCGACTGTTTATCAAAAACACAGCACTCTGCAAACACGAAAGTGGACGTATAGGGTGTGACGCCTGCCCGGTGCTGGAAGGTTAATTGATGGGGTCAGCCGCAAGGCGAAGCTCTTGATCGAAGCCCCAGTAAACGGCGGCCGTAACTATAACGGTCCTAAGGTAGCGAAATTCCTTGTCGGGTAAGTTCCGACCTGCACGAATGGCGTAACGACAGCGGCGCTGTCTCCACCCGAGACTCAGTGAAATTGAAATCGCTGTGAAGATGCAGCGTTCCCGTGGCAAGACGGAAAGACCCCGTGAACCTTTACTATAGCTTTACACTGAACGTTGAGTTCGTCTGTGTAGGATAGGTGGGAGGCTATGAAACTGTGGCGCTAGCTGCAGTGGAGCCAACCTTGAAATACCACCCTGTCGTGCTTGACGTTCTAACCTAGATCCGTTATCCGGATCAGGGACCGTGTATGGTGGGTAGTTTGACTGGGGCGGTCTCCTCCTAAAGAGTAACGGAGGAGCACGAAGGTACGCTCAGCGCGGTCGGACATCGCGCACTGTGTGCAAAGGCATAAGCGTGCTTGACTGCAAGATCGACGGATCAAGCAGGTACGAAAGTAGGTCTTAGTGATCCGGTGGTTCTGTATGGAAGGGCCATCGCTCAACGGATAAAAGGTACTCCGGGGATAACAGGCTGATACCGCCCAAGAGTTCATATCGACGGCGGTGTTTGGCACCTCGATGTCGGCTCATCACATCCTGGGGCTGTAGTCGGTCCCAAGGGTATGGCTGTTCGCCATTTAAAGTGGTACGCGAGCTGGGTTCAGAACGTCGTGAGACAGTTCGGTCCCTATCTGCCATGGGCGTTGGAAGTTTGAGAGGGGCTGCTCCTAGTACGAGAGGACCGGAGTGGACGAACCTCTGGTGTTCCGGTTGTCACGCCAGTGGCATTGCCGGGTAGCTATGTTCGGAAGCGATAACCGCTGAAAGCATCTAAGCGGGAAGCGCGCCTCAAGATGAGACTTCCCGGGGCACAAGCCCCCTAAAGGAACCATATAGACTATGTGGTTGATAGGTCAGGTGTGTAAGTACAGCAATGTATTGAGCTAACTGATACTAATGATCCGTGCGGCTTGACCATATAACCTCAAGTTGCCTTGGTCCCAACGAACGTTGGTAGATCCGCAAACGCAAGCTACGTCACAAGTTAACTATGCGAGACTGGGCGCCTTAATCCGTTTCTTGGATGGCGACGCTCCAACCGTCTCCCTGGTGAAATTAGCGCTGTGGAACCACCCGATCCCATCCCGAACTCGGAAGTGAAACGCAGCTGCGCCGATGGTAGTGTGGCTCAAGCCATGCGAGAGTAGGTCATCGCCAGGGGCTTTACCCGAAACCCTCAGTCCAACAGGACTGAGGGTTTCTTTTTGCCTGCAATTTGA
>NZ_JBGOFY010000045.1:0-4284 GCF_041520885.1 Xanthomonas sp. NCPPB 2922
GCGAGCTGGACTTTAGGTATTTCCCTCAGCAGCAGCGCCGGGAGAGGCGGTTGATCCGTCCCCAATATGAGGAGCGCACGTTTGCTCTCGCCGACTATTTCCGATCGCCACTCGAAATACTGAAACGAATTGTTATTATGTAACAATAATTCTTGATGGGGAGTGTGCATGTGCGTAGTCGAACTCTTGCGGTGACGGGAATGCTGTCAACGAGTCTTGCAGTGGCACTGCCAGCCTTCGCTGAAGATCGGGAAGCGAACTCGTCTACGCTGGTAGACAAGGAATTCGAGGTCATTACGGTGGGTAGCCGCTTCGGCGGTCGCTCGATGCTGCAGTCGCCAACGCCAGTGGACCTGATTACCAGAGAGGAGATGGAGCGCAACGGGCGCGTCGATCTGCTGCAGATGCTCAAGGTCGAAGTGCCCAGCTTCAACATCCCGCGCCCGATTGCATCGGGTGCCGGCGACTACCTCATGCCGCCGTCTTTACGGGGCCTGGGGCCGGGTGAGGTGCTGGTGCTGATCAATGGCAAGCGTCGCCACACGTCGGCAGATCTCAACTCAAGCAATGGTGTTGGACGCGGCGATATTTCGATCGACTTCAACGCCATCCCGTCCCTGGCCTTATCGCGCGTGGAAGTCCTGCGCGATGGCGCAGCGGCGCAATATGGGTCCGATGCAATCTCCGGCGTCATCAACCTCACCTTGGACCGCTCGCTGGAGACCGTGGCGCACGCCACTTACCTTGCTACCAGCAAGGGCGACGGTCAAACGCATGAGGTGGCCGCAGCGACGGGATTCCCCATCGGCAGGGAAGGCGTCGTGCGGCTCACTGCGGCCGTGCAAGACATCGCAGCCAGCAACCGGGCGCGTCCCGACACTCGGCAACAGTATTTCGGCGCCAACGCTGCTGGTGCGCCGGTGATGCCCTCCGGCAACTATGGCTCCGGGACAGGGCTGACCGCGCCCAATGGCAGGCTTGATCCCCTCGAAGCCGGTTTTGACCGGGACGTGTTCTTCCAGGGCACCCAGCCAAGCACCAATCGGCAGCTGTTCTACAACTTAGTGACGCCCCTGTCTGATGCGGTGGAGTTCTACTCCTTCGGCGGCCACAGCCGCCTGGATGGGGATATCACTTACTTCTTCCGGCGTGCGGGTCAGGACGAGACGGTGCGTGCCATCTATCCGGATGGCTACAGCCCGATGCTGGATACACGCATCGACAACACATCGGTTGCGCTGGGTCTGCGAGGCCATGCGCTTGCAGGATTCGGTTGGGACCTATCCACGGTCTACGGGCGCAATACGCAGGACCTGTTTTACGCCAATAGCGTCAATGTCTCGCTCGGCGCCGGTTCGCCAACACGTTTCTATCGCAGCGGCGCCGACTTTGATCAATGGACAACCAATCTCGATCTGAATCGAGAGCTCGCCCTGGGCAGCTTCAGCCCACTGCGCTTGGCATTAGGCGCAGAGCATCGCTACGAGCAGTACCGGCTGTTGTCCGGCGCCGAGGCTGGCTACATTAACGGGGGCGTGCCCATCCTGGACGGGCCCAACGCGGGAAGGCCTGCGATTCCCGGCTCACAGCCGGGCCCAAGCAATGGCCCGGACGACAACGCGCTGCTGGACCGGAACAGTCAGGCGATCTACGTGGAAGTCGAGCAATCGCCTAGCGACCGCCTGCTGCTGAGCGCTGCCGCCCGCCATGAGCGCTACTCCGATTTCGGCAATACGACGAACGTCAAAATCGCGAGTCGTTTTCAGCTGAGCGAACAATGGGCGCTACGGGGCTCGTACAACACTGGCTTCCGTGCTCCAGCGCTGGCGCAGTCTGGTTACAACGCGTCCAATACGTTGATTCTCAATGGGGCGCAGGCGATCGTGCGTGTTGCCGCAGTGGGAACCGAGGCGGCGCAGCTGGCCGGGGCGACCGATCTCAAGCCTGAAACGTCGAACAACATTTCGCTTGGCACGGTATTTCAGGAAGGCAACTGGTCAGCCTCACTTGATGCTTATCAGATCAAGGTCCGCGACCGCATAGCGATTTCCTCGACGTTCCAGGACCCGCGCCTGACCAACTACCTTGCGGCCAATGGACAGTCGGGATTCGCGGCGATTTCGTTTTTGACCAACGCTGTGGACACCGTCACGCGTGGCATGGATCTGGTCATCAATTATCGGCGACAATTTGAACTTGGCGGAGCACTGACCGGCACCTTTGCTGGCAATTACAACACCACTGATTTTGATCGGATTGCCGGCACGCCTGCACCAATTGCTGCGCTGGGCATCACCACGCCGCTGTTCGACCTGACCCAGCAGCTGCGGTACTCAGACAGTCAGCCTCGCGACAAGCTGATGCTCAACCTGAACTATACGCATGGCCGCTTCTCGGCAAACCTGACAAACACCCGCTATGGCCAAGTCTCCAGCGTGGCCCTGACTGGCAAGAACGCAGCGCAGGTTGCAGTGCTCACGCCGGGCTACGACACGCGCTTGGTGCCAGCCTCGGCCACCACCTACGACATCATCCAGACCTTTTCGCCAAAGATCATCACCGATCTGGAACTCTCAGCACAGGTGACGCCGGCCCTGCGTGTGAGCATCGGGGCGCAGAACCTGCTTGATGTGTATCCGGACGAGAATATCGCGTCCACTGCGGCCAGTGTTGCAGTGGGGACCAATGGCTCGGACAACGCAGGCACACATCCGTATAACGCCACATCGCCGTTCGGCTTTACGGGTCGTGCGTTATTTATGCGCGCCGGTCTTACGTTTTAAGCACACGACGACGATGCTTGAAGCTCCACACCTGACAGAGGACGACTTGAATGGGCAATCGCAGAGGATTTTTGAAGATGTCCGCTTCGCTGGCTGCCGCGCCCCTGATTCCTGAGTCGACTGCTGTGAGCAATGAACTAGACATTCCTGTCTCCAACAAACGCCCTCATGAGCTTGCACGCGACGAAGCCCACTGGCGCGCGGTAGGTAGACTCTATTCAATCCAAGAGGAAATCATCAACCTCGAGCACGGCTATTGGGGACAGATGTCCATCCCAGTAGAGCAGGCGTTGGCTCGCCACACGCACAGAGTCAATCGCGAACTGTCGTGGTATGCACACCGTGAGTACGATCGCGATTTTCTGAAAGCGCGGGCGGCAGTTGCCGATGCTCTCGGTGTCAGCGTCGAGGAGCTGATGCTCACCCGCAACGCGACTGAGTCGTTCGTCAATCTGATCACCCAGTATGACGAATTGAGTTCCGGTAACGCGATCCTGTGGGCAGATGCCGACTACCCCGAGTTCAAGCGCATGATGTCCTGGCTCGCAGAGTCGCGGCAGGTAAGGGGAACGATGCTGAGTCTCCCGGCTGCGGGAACCGATGAGGATTACATAAGGATCTATCGAGAAGCCTTTGATGCGCTTCCGGATCTCAAGCTGATGTTGCTTACTCATGTCAGCAATCAACACGGTCTAGTGCTGCCAGTGCGAGAGATCGCGGCTATTGCCAAGCGCCGCGGCATCCACGTCATTTGCGATTGCGCACAATCCTGGGGATTGCTCGACTTCACCCTTGACGACTTGAACGTTGACTGGGCTGTCTTCAATCTCCACAAGTGGATCGGCTCGCCGGTAGGTGTCGGGGCCCTTTACATGCGGCACGGAACACTGGTGCCTGTGAGGCCATTTCCAGGAGAGGACAGCAGTGATACGGATGTGGCCAATCGCGTGCACTTGGCAACATCTGACTTCGCTTCATTTCTTACTGTGCCTGATGCTCTCGCTTTTCACCGCGCTATTGGCGGCGCAAATAAACAAGCGCGGCTGAACTACCTCCGCGAAGCATGGGTCGCCAGCCTTGAAGGGTCGTCGGCGGTTGAGGTATTAGGCGCGACCGGACCTAAAAACGCATCGGGAATGGGGGCATTCCGCCTGCGCGGACAGACGTCGAAGGTGCAAGTGAGTGCACTCCAGACTCGCCTTGAGACAGAATTCCGCATCTTTACAGTGGTTCGAAACGATCTTGCTAGCGGAGCCTGTATCCGGGTGACTCCACAGGTATTTACTCCGCTTGAGCATGTGCAGGCGCTTGCTGACGCCATCGTTGAGATTTCGGTTACCGGCTAAGTGAAGCCGGCTTGACCGAATTTGCTGAAATGTGTCCGACAGCTGGCCTCTGCTCAGCAATGTCCGCTTGGTAAGGGCGGCACCGTGGGTGCGACGTCCCCCCAATTTTGAGTAGCACCTCAGTTTGGAGTCCAATTCCCTACCCCGAGGAGATT
>NZ_JBGOFY010000046.1:0-2811 GCF_041520885.1 Xanthomonas sp. NCPPB 2922
GGAGGGTGCTACATTTCATGAAGAGTCTGCCATGCAGTGGAGGAGCAAGTCATGCTGTCCGGCCAACTTTTCAACATTCGTTCACGTGCCGAAGGCTTCCCCCCGAGCTCTCTTTGCTGCCCGCCTGAAACAGGCTCGGGAACTGCAAGGCATCCCAAGCCAGCGGGCTTTGGGGGTGCTGATGGGGCTTGATAAGAAGTTGGCCAGCAGCCGGGTTAATCGCTACGAGAACGAGACCAGTGGCATTGACTTGGATGGGCTGGGGAAGCTGGCCGACACGCTAGGGGTGCCGATGGCCTACTTGGTGGCTGAAGACGATCAAACGGCTGAAGCGATTCTGGCACTGGGGAAAATGTCAGTCGAGGACCGGGCAAAGGCTCTGTCTTGGCTCCGGAAGTTCAGCCGTTAATCGCCCCTGTTTGGCGTCTGCGGCAAGTGTATTCACGGAGTGCACTGCATTTTCATCTATGTTGGTAGGAGTTGGCACCTTCGTTTCTGCGACGAGAGCGATAGCTGGCGTGATGCTGAAGGTCTGTTCAAACGACAGTGACAAGTGTCTCTGGCAAGGTGCTATACGGTCCTGTCACCTATGCGGAGCGCTGCGCATAGGTATGAGCTTAGAGGCACAACAGACTTGGGCTCGACTAACCTTGAAATCTAGGCCCCGTGGGGGCAGGTTTCCCTTTGGCACCACTAGTCGGCGATGCCGTAACGTAGTTCTTTGCCGCGTTATTGAGGTGATTGATGATTGTGGCATCGGCAGAAGGCTTGGGGTGCATGGTTCCGCGGAGCTCTACAATATTGACTTCACTAGCGAAGGTCTTTATGAAGCCGTCAATAGCTGAGGCGCTGTCGAGCTTGAGCCAGCCTAGTGCGCTATCTTCCGGAAATGTCGACGCGCCAACTGATAGCAAGTGAATGAGCTCTCGTGTAGCTCCGTTTCTCGTCATGCTTGAGCCTGCGCAGTCTTTGTAAATAATTCTCGCCCTTTCTTTTAGGATGCCTGAAAGAGAGCTGGACTTGATTTTGTCATAATGGAGCTTTTCGAGTTCTTTATCTGCCTCAGTCTTGATATTCCTATAGTTGCTTATGATGCCTGCTGCTTGGTTCAGAGGGGCGCAGAAGAAAGAGGATTGTCCATAGGCACAGTAATGGAGCCAATCAAGATCACTTTCATTTTTTGACTGGGCAACCTCTAGCCCATAGCTGAGCAGGCGAAGAATCTGGGGCTCAGGTAGCTTTATAATGTCATTTGGGCGCTTTGCCGCGCGGAAGGGGGCGATCCGATGGACATTAACGATATTGTTGCTATCGCTGCGCTTGGCTTGAAACACGCTAGCCCGTGCAATATCATCTGAAAATCGGATGATCAAGGCAAAGTCGGCACCGGTGCTTCCCTCGCTCTTCTTGCTAGAGCCATGCTTACTATACTGACCCCAAGCGAACCCAGGTGGTGATCCTGAATCAAGACAATCTAGAACCCAGTCGGTTGAGCCGATAAAAGCTCCGAGGAGCATGGAGGTTAGATCCTCCTCTTTTTGTGGCCTATTAAATGGGCTCTTAGAGTTTTGAACGTTGCAATCTGCAACGCACCGGCAAGCGGTGTAGGCCTGATGGGCTGATCAATCGCTCCAATGCAGGCCTCAACGAGTTGTTCTACTCTCGATATAATCTCGTCGCTCGGCCATTCTATGGTCATTCTTGGCCTCTCTTTCGCTTGGTAAGGAGGGGGCTTTTTGCTCCGAGCGAGCATGCTTCAATACTTGGGAAATATCAACTCTCGCGATAGAGCCTTCCCTTGCAACCCAGCCCTGGATTACTTCCTTCCAGTTGCTAGGAAACGATACTTGCGTGCATAAGTTTGTCATCACTTCGGGCATTGAGCCTGCTGATACGTCAATCCATTGATCAAAGGCGGCTCTATCTTCAAGATCCAAGGTCATGGCATGTTCTACAAGGACTTTAGCAAGGGCGGTATCATAGGCAACCCAGCGTGCCCGTTCATCCCAGTATTCAATCGCTGCTCGAATCGATGGAAAGCAGCGCCAGTCTTCAACGTCGTTGGCTGGCCTTGTCAGCCAACGATCAGACTCCCGAGCATCTTGACGAGACAGCAATATGCCGTATCTGTTTAGGCGTTTTTTGGCTCTAGCTTGGTTCACGATATATGGCCCGTAAGGATTGAGCCCTTTTTAGTGCGAAAGAGAATCCTGTCAAGACTCCGCGTGTGCGCGGTTAAATCGCTGGAGGGCCGTCAATTTGCGTTGTCTCCTCCGGAGTTCTCAGTGTATGACTTTCATGGCATGCGCGAGTCTGCCTTAAGGATAAAACTTGCGCGGATCAGCCAAGCATGAAACGAACTGCCCCCGCTGGTAGCGCGGCAGCTCCACGTTGGGCTGATACAGCTCTAAAGCGGCAAGCTGCTTGCTGCGCGTCACCTGCGGCTTCTTGTGGAGGTAGTGCCTGCGCAGCACCTGGACCCGGTCCCGTGGGTCGGTGCTGTGGCCGGTCACCAAGGCAATCTCCTTCTCCGGAACATCGTTGACATCGAGCTCGGTGGCCAGCGTGTGGCGGAAGGCGTGAAATCCCACGCCCTTGGGAAAGCCCAGGCTCTTCAGGTAGCGCCCAAAATCCACCACAAACTGCTGGCTGTAGCGCGCATTGGTTTCCCCGGTGGTGCGGTTCACGCCAGCAGAAAGCAGCGGGAACAGCCGAGGATGGCCCGTTTCTTTCATGTCTTCCACGAACTCCAGGAATCCGGCCTCTAAGAGCGGCTTGGCGATGGGGATGATGCGCATGCAGCCACTGCCC
>NZ_JBGOFY010000047.1:0-1641 GCF_041520885.1 Xanthomonas sp. NCPPB 2922
AACACCTCATACACATCCACACGGCGTGGCTTGGTGCGCTTACGCGCTTGTTCCAGGATCGGCAGCACGTGTTCGAACTGCTCCCGGCTCATGTCACTCGGATAGGTCTTTTGGCGCATCCGCATAGTCTGCACTGATCAGGAAAGATCGTGAACAGGTTCTAAGGTTAATCTTGAGTACATTGGCCTATTGCTCCGGGCCGCCGCTGAGCGCGCGACCGGCGGTCACGCCGGTGGTCTTGTGGTGCTTGGGGCTGATCCCGCCGCCGAGCACGTCGGTGGTTGCCGTCGCGGTACCGGTGATGGTGGCATCACCATTGAGCATCGTTTCGCCGTTGACCGTCAGCGGGCCGTTGAGCGTGATGCCGCCATCGGCGGTAATGGTCGCGGTGCCGCCGCTGGGCAATGTCGCCTGCAGCGCGTGCGCCTCGGTGTCGTAGTGGATCTGCGCGCCATCGGTAAAGCGCAGCACGTGTAGCGTGTCGGATGCGGCAGGCGCTGCGAATTGGTCGGAGTACAAGCCGCGTAGCACCAGGCCATCGGCCAGGTCGCCGGCCGGCGACAGCACCACGACTTGCTCGCCGATTGCCGGCGCCGACCAGATGATGGTGGTGCCGGCCAGTGTGACCACCCAAGGCAGATAGTCGGTCAGCATCTCGCCGACCTGCACGCGGCATCGCGCGGCGGCTAGATTCACCTCGGCGACGGTGCCGAGGCGAATGGCGTTACTCAGTGCGGAGGATGCGTTGCCCATGCAGCCATGGTCAGTGGCTGCACGGTGTTGCGCACTGCAATTGGTACGTAAAGCGCTGGGCTACACAGCCGCTTCTTCAGACGGCCTAGGTTGTACGAACCATGCCTGCGTCGCTTCGTCCCACACCACTGTGCCGTCGATCGAAACCGGTGCGGCCACGGTGGTCAGCTGTCCCGGCAACGCGACGCCGGCGGCCAGGCGCGGTGCGATCGCGCCGGTGGCTTTCTCCCACACCAGCGCGGCGCTGTAGTCCGGATCTGCACGCCAGCTTGCACGTGCCTCGTCCCACACGTTGCGGCGGTAGTCGCTGGGGAGGAACGCGATTGGCTGCGAGGTGGTGTAACCCTGCGGCAGTGCATCGCCCAAGGCAAGCGTGTTGGCGACTGGTGCGGCGGTGTCGGTGCTGTAGAGCATCACGCCGCGATAGTCCGGCACCAGCTCCCAGCTCGCAGACGTTGGCGACAGGCGGTGCCGCTGATACAGCCCTGCAGGCGGCGCCGGTGCGGTGGCAACCGTGTTGGGAGGCAGCGGGTAGCGTCCCTCCAACTCGGAGAGATAGACGGTCACCGGCCCGGTGTATTCACCGGTGGTGGCGTCGTAAGCAGATGCAGTGCTGGTGCGTGGCAGCGGGTTGGTCATGGTCAATCCTCAGTAGGCGATGCAGTAGGTCATGCGCAGGCCAGCAGGCAAGTTGTCTGCGCCGCCGGCAGCGTTGACGGTGATGGCATGGTTGTGGGCGCCAGCGCCACGGTGATCCACCACGTGCACGTGATTGCCGCCCTCGGCGATGCCGATCCCGTGGGTGTGGTTGCCTGAGCCGTTCATGCCAATGTTGTGGGTGTGATTACCGGTGGCATCAGTTCCGATGCTGTGGGCGTGGTTTCCACC
>NZ_JBGOFY010000048.1:0-1620 GCF_041520885.1 Xanthomonas sp. NCPPB 2922
GCAAGGATTATGGTGGCTTGGCTCTGTCACGGCGCGAGATTGCGCCTCATCTGGACAACTACACCCAGTTTGTCGAGCAGCGTCTTGCACAAACGCAGGGCAATACAGTGGGCCAGCCGACGCCAGTGACGCAGACGGCCGAACCTAGCCATGCCACTCGCAGCAATTTCCAGCAAACGATGGAACGCATGCTGCCCGGTCAAGGCAGCGCCGACCCGCACATTACCGGCCATTATGGTGAGCACCGCGGTAGCCACGGGCCGCACGGTGGTACGGATTTCAACTATGTAGGTGGTCAGCAAGGCCGCAACCTGCAGCACACGACGGTACATTCGCCGGTCTCCGGAACGGTGACGTTCGCGGGCGGCAACTACGGCACTGTCAAGATTCGCGATGCACAGGGTAACTCGCACGAGATCCTGCACCTGGACGCACTCAAGGTGAAAGAAGGCCAGACACTGTCCGCGGGCGATGCCATCGGCACGATGGGCGGGCGCGGCCCGAACGGTAACAGCCAGTACGCGCAGCATGTGCATTACCAACTGCGCGATGCCAACGGCAAGTTGACCAGTCCAGAGACATTCTGGAATCAAGGTCACCAGCACGAGTCGGGCGCCCGTCAATCGCAGCCATCGGCACCGGCTGGCAATGGCACGCTGCGTCATGGCGAGCAGAGCGGCGATGTCGGCAAGTTGCAGCAGGACCTCAACCGTCTCGGCGTTCGCGATGCGCAGGGCAACCGGCTTGCGGAAGATGGTCGTTTTGGGGACAACACACGGGAGGCGGTGATCGCGTTTCAGAAGCAGCATGGGCTGCAGCCCGATGGGGTGGTGGGCCGCAATACGCAGGCCGCGCTGTCCGCACAACCGGCACAGACCCAGTCGCAGGCGGGCGAGACGCAAGTTGCTGCGCCCAAGGGGACGTCGCTCAACGATGCCTCGCATCCGGACCATGCGTTGCACAACGCAATCCGCAGCAAGCTGCCGAGCATGATCTCTAATGAGACTGCTGCCAACGTCACTTTGCAGGCCAAGCACAATGGCATCGACAGCGCGGATAAACTGCAGAACGTGACGGTGCAGGACGGCAAGGCGTTCGTGATGGGCACCACGCCGGGGTTCCGTGCGGCGGTGGATCTAAACCAGCCTGCCCCGTCATTGGAGCAGACCAGCGCGCAGCTTCTGGCTGGGCAGTCGCAACAGCAACAGGCGCACGAAGAGCAGCAAAAGGTCGCCATCGGCGGTTGCTGAGTTCACGATGCACGAAAGAGCCGGCCGGCCTGTCTGGCCGGCTTTTTTGTATCTGCCGTTTACCTGGCGCAGCTTCATGCACTCGGGTAGAAGCGAGACGTCACACATTTGAATATTTGAACCCGCGGGGCCGCGTCATTCACTGTGATTGTCTTCCGCACGACGCGCACGTCGGCGCGCCCACTAAACCTGCTGAACGCGACAAGAGGTTGCGCGGATACAGTCGCGCGGGAGCCTTACGCGCAACGGGACAGGCACATCTCTGCGATGCGCTCCGCAGCGCAAAGCGGCCGGGCGCACAGAACGCAATACCTATGTAACTTTTACTACTGTCCAGTTCGGGACTGTGCAAGCGTAGCTGCCGACACCC
>NZ_JBGOFY010000049.1:0-1194 GCF_041520885.1 Xanthomonas sp. NCPPB 2922
GCCTATACCGGCGGCACCGCGCTGGGTGGCGGCACCCTGGTGCTGGGCGATGCCCAGGCACTGGGCACCGGCACGCTCACTGCTGCTGGCGGCACCACGCTGGATACCGATCAGGCGCTTGCCATCGCCAATGCGGTGGACCTCACCGGCGCGCTGACAGTGGGCGGTAGCAATGATCTAGCGTCAAGCGGTGCTATCACCGGCGCCGGCAGCCTGATCAAGAACGGCACGACCACGCTGACGCTCGACGGCGCCAACACGTACGCGGGCGGCACCGTATTGAACGCCGGCACCTTGGCGGTGGGCAACAACACGGCACTGGGTGGCGGCAGCCTGGACGTGATCGGCACCTCCACCTTGAGCAATGCCGTGTCGGTGGCACTGGGCAACGCGGTCACGCTCAACGCCAATCTAGCCGTCGCCAACGCGGCCGATCTGTCGCTTAGCGGCGCGATCAGCGGAGCAGGCGGGCTGACCAAGAGCGGCACCGGAACGCTGACCTTGTCCGGCGCCAACAGCTTCAGCGGGCCACTGGCGGTGCAGGCCGGTGTGCTCGCCACGACAGCCGCCGGCGCGTTAGGCACGACGAGCACTGCCGATGTCGCCGCAGGGGCCAGTTTGTCGCTGGGCGGCAATGCCGCGCTGGCCACCTTGACCGGGGCCGGTACTGTCGCCATTACCGGCGGCAACACCTTGCAGTTGGGTGCCAATGACGCCAGCGGCAGCTTTGGCGGTACGTTGAACGACGCCGGCAACCTGCAGAAAGTAGGCACCGGCACGCTGCAGCTCACCGGTACCAGCGCACTTGGCGGAACGACGCAGATCAGCGGCGGCACGCTGGATGTGGATGGCACGTTTGGTAGCGCCGGTGGTCTTACCGTCGCGACGGGTGCGACGCTTACCGGCAGTGGCAATGTGGTTGGCGCGGTCGGCGTCGCCGATGGCGGCCGCCTGGGGGTGACCAGTGGTTCCACACTCTCCACCGGTTCATTGACGCTGGCATCTGGCGCCAGCCTCGACGCATTGCTTGGAGTGCCCAGCGATACACGCGTGCTCGCGGTCAACGGCGACCTCACCCTGGACGGCACGCTCAACATCACCGACATCGGTGGCTTCGGTAATGGTGTGTATCGCCTGATCGATTACACCGGCGGGCTGAGCGACAACGGCCTGGCCTTCGGCACCATTCCTGGT